>CAZSPZ010000005.1:0-52695 GCA_964608965.1 uncultured Oscillospiraceae bacterium
CTCAGTCGGTAGAGCAGTAGACTGAAAATCTACGTGTCCTTGGTTCAATTCCGAGTCTGGGCACCACGAATGGTAAAAAGAGAATCCTGTTCGGGGGTTCTCTTTTTTTTTTAGCCGTGTTACTTGGACACAACATTGTCTATATTGTCCAAATAGGCTACAATTAGAAAAATAGGATTTACAAATCGCTGCGAAAGATGGGTTATTATGAAAAAGATACTGATATTGGGAAATGGCGCCATTGGTTCGACTGTAGCACGATGCATGGACCAGGAAGCGAATGTGGAAGAAGTTATTTGCGCCGGGCGCAACCCAAAGACCATTGACAAACTTGTCAGGGAACTGAAAAAGGGCAGAGGCGTCCAAATGGAGGCACATAACAAGCAGCAGATTATAGATGCGGCGCAAGGAGTCGATTTGATTGTCAATGCGCTTCCTCTTGAATTTGCGCCAAGCGTTTTGGATGCTGCTCTCGAAGTCGGAACGAACTATCAGGATTTTGCTGCAACAGACGTACTTGCCGGAAATTGGATTGAAAGCATCGAGATGATGTATACGGAGTACAGCAGGCGCTTTGCAGAAATCGGAAAAACTGCAATCATCGGAACAGGATCGGCTCCGGGTCTGATCTGCGTGGCGGCCAGAAATGCCATGCGTTATTTGGATTCCTGCGAGACAATCTGCAATATCGTATACGAAGGGGTGGAAGCCAGCAGGTTTCTTCCTTTTTGGTGGTCTCCGTTAACAGCGCTGTCGGATATGAGTATAGATGCTTACGCATTTGAAGATGGCCGGTTGATCCGTACGAAAGCGTTCAGCAAGCCTATTTTCAGAAAATATAAGTACCTCGAAAAGGAAGTAAGGCTCGTGGAGCATGCGCACGATGAGCCTCTGCATATGGGAATGAATGCCCAAAAGTATTTTAAAGGCGTCAAAAATGTTTATTTTAAGTACGGCGGCCCGGGTGTGGAATTCTCTGAACCGCTATACCGTGCAGGCCTTCTGTCAAGAGACCCCGAGGACATCGACGGCGTGCAGGTAACTCCTTTTCATCTGGTTTTAAATCACATACCGCCGGCTCCCCGATATAAGGAAGAGATACAGGAAATTATAGAAGAAGGCCTTGTCTCGGATTCCGGGGCGATGGTGGTGGAAGCCATCGGTATTAAAGACGGAAAAAAGCGTTTGATAGAGACCCATGTATTTGCTCCCGGGCTTGTCGAGTCGTTCCAAAAGGCGGGGATATCGGCAGAAATGTATTTGACGGGAAAGGGTGGCGCATTGTTTACAAAGATGTTTGTAAATGATCTGTATACGCAGAAGGGTCTGATTTCGTCCGACATGCTTACAGAGGAACAGATCGACTACTACTTAAAAAGCGCCGAAGATTTAGGAATCACGTTGCAAATCGAGGACAAACCGATTTGCGAATAAGGTACTCTGCGGTCGAGCTGCAGTGGATGGAACGATACTTATCGCAGGGAGATATGCTGAATGAAAGAAGATAGAACGATGCGGACGGCTTATCTCATCAAGAGATTTGTGCCGTATTTCCGAAAATATCGCGGAATCCTGATCCTGGATCTTTTTTGCGCTGCGCTTACAACTGTCTGTGAACTGGCGTTGCCGCTGATTGTCCGATACATCACGGATATGGGCATGAACGATTTGGCCGGTCTTACCGTTCAGGCGATTTTTCGTTTGGGCGGAATTTATCTTGGGCTGAGACTGGTCGATGTTGCAGCGAACTATTTCATGACGTCCGTAGGCCATACCATGGGAGCCAGAATCGAAACAGATATGCGCAGAGATCTTTTCAGTCATCTGCAGCAGCTTTCTTATTCCTACTATGACAACAACAAAATCGGCCAGATTATGGCAAGAATCACCAGCGACTTGATGGATGTGACGGAGTTCGCGCACCATTGCCCCGAAGAATTTTTTATCGCTGCGGTAAAAATCGGGGTGCCGTTTGTCATCCTGCTGCAGATGGATGTGGTGCTGACGCTCATCATCTTTGCCATGCTTCCATTAATGCTTATCTTTGCGGCTTCTTTTAACCTGAAGATGCGCAGGGCATTCAAAAACTCCCGGAATCAGATCGGGGAACTGAATGCGAAAGTGGAGGATAGCCTGCTTGGCGTACGTGTCGTTAAATCTTTCGCCAACGAAGAGATGGAAGAGGAGAAATTCCGGCAGGGGAACGAAGGATTTTTGCACATCAAAAAACAGGCATACAAATATATGGCAGGCTTTCACAGCGCGATTCGATTTTTTGACGGTTTAATGTATATTGCCGTAGTGGTCGTGGGCGCTCTTTTTATGGTGAAAGGCCGTATCGACGCTCCCGAACTGGTGGCTTTTCTTCTCTATGTGACGTTGCTGCTGGCTTCTATTCGCCGGATTGTTGAATTTACGGAACAGTTTCAAAAAGGTATGACGGGCATCGAGCGGTTTATCGAGATTATGGATGCGCCGGTGGAAGTGGATGACGCGGAAGACGCCGTCGTCCTTCCCGACGTGACAGGCGAAATTCAGTTCGATAAAGTCAGTTTTCGCTATTCGGATAACAATCAAAATGTCCTGTCCAACATCGACCTGATAGTAAAAGCAGGTGAAAATGTCGCATTGGTGGGACCTTCCGGCAGCGGCAAGACGACGCTGTGCAATTTGATTCCTCGTTTTTACGATGTATCTTCCGGAAGGATTCTGATCGACGGCTACGATATCAAGGATGTGACAATTCAATCTCTTCGTTCTCAAATCGGTATTGTCCAGCAAGATGTCTACCTTTTCTCCGGGTCTGTTTTTGAAAACATTCAGTACGGAAAGCCGGGGGCATCCATAGAGGAAGTGACGCAGGCGGCGATGTATGCGGCTGCCCATGATTTTATAACAGAGTTGCCGGAGGGCTACGATACTTATGTGGGCGAAAGAGGCGTAAAACTATCCGGAGGACAAAAACAGCGAATCAGTATTGCCCGGGTGTTTCTCAAAAATCCTCCGATTCTGATATTGGACGAGGCGACTTCCGCACTGGACAACGAGAGCGAGCTGCTCGTCAAAAAATCTCTGGAACAACTTTCCAACGGGCGTACGACGTTTACCATCGCGCATAGACTGACTACCATACGTAGCGCATCGATTATTCTTGTGCTGACAGAAAATGGGATCGAAGAAAAGGGAACGCACGCGGAACTTCTGGAAAAGAACGGCGTCTATGCCGGACTATATCGAATGTATACGGATTAGACGTTCCGCTCAGACAACAGCATATGACTTACCTATAAAAAACAAGGCCGGGAATTTATTAAAATTCCCGGCCTTGTTTTTCGTGTTATTCACACATATCGCCCGGCTTTCTTAATTCCATCACACTGTAGCAGACAAAATCTCCGTTGCCGATCGCCTGTACTTCGTAGCTTATTTCTTTATATCCGCGCTTTTGGTACATTTTCTTGGCCGAAAGAGATGCGTCGAGTTGGATTTTAGGGTGGTTTTCAAGGACTATTCGCTCCAGTTCGTGCATTAAGGCTGTTCCGATGCCTTGTCCTTGTGCGGCAGGGAGTACAAAGAGGCGGCTGATCTCCTCGTTTCTGGCGGTGCCAGTAGCTAAAGGAGTTCCATCGGAAGAGATAAAAATCAGGATCTCTCCGAATTTCAAGTCGTCTTTGATTTTCTTCTTGCTATGGAAACCGGCTATGAATTTCACCACACTCGCCGGGTAGTAATGGGCATAGGATTCTCGTATAACACTTTGCGTGATTTCATAGATATCGTCGATGTGTTCCTCTGAAGCTTTAATAATGTTCACTTTTAGGCTTCCTCCGCTTTCTTGAAAAAAATTCTTATGCCCTCATGATAATTCTAAGAAATTATGCTGTCAATGTAGGAACTTATTGTATAATAAAAAAGCAGGAAGGAAGGTATTTATGGCACAGTTATATTATCGATACAGCACAATGAACGCGGGGAAATCCATCGAGTTGATTAAAGTGGCTTACAATTACGAAGAGCGCGGCAAGAATGTTTTGGTGCTGGCTCCTTCTGTAGACGACCGATACGGCGCAGGGAAAATCACTTCGCGCATCGGGATATCCCGAGATGCGATTAAAATTGACAGTCAGGCAAATATTCTCGATATTTTTATGGAGGCGCATGCACAAAAACCGATTGATTGTGTTTTGATTGACGAATGTCAGTTCCTTAAAAAGCACCATGTGGAAGAGTTGGTAAATATCGTGGACTGCTGCGATACGCCGGTTCTGGCCTACGGACTTAAAAACGATTTCAGAAATGAATTGTTCGAAGGATCTTATTACATGCTCGTCTATGCGGACAAAATAGAAGAGATTAAAACGATTTGCCACTGCGGCCGCAAAGCGACGATGGTAGCGCGTCTGGTAGATGGCAAAATGGTTCGGTCGGGCGAACAGATTGTGGTCGGAGGAAATGAAATGTATGTTTCCCTTTGCCGAAAACACTATAACGAAGGCAATTTAGGCGGGTAAGACATTCCCTGGTAAGATCCTCTGGTTTTGAATTCTTGTTGAATTCCATTTAAAACGGATTTTTTATCCATACTCCAAAGCGGAGAAATCAGCTCTTCTTTCGGAGCGTCGCCGGTAAGTCTATGAATCGTCATTTCCCGGGGCAACCTTTCGAGTATATCCACTACCAGGCGGATATACTCTTCTTTTTCAAACGTGCGCAACTGCAGGGGATATAGTTCTGCCAGACGTGTGTTTTTCAGCACGTGAAGCATGTGCAACTTTAATCCGAACGGATGAAACGCTGCGACATAGTCTGCGGAGTGCAGCATATCCGTTCTCGTTTCCCCCGGAAGGCCCAAAATAAGGTGAACGACGGTTTTTATTCCCAGAGCCGACAATTGGGTCATCGCCTTTTCGAAAACGACATTTTGATAACAACGGTTCATGGCGTCTGCCGTCTGTTCATTGCTGGTTTGAAAACCCAGTTCCACCCACAGGTAAGTTTTCTTGTTATATTCGTTCAGCAAAGCTAAAACCGGGTCGGGCAAACAGTCCGGGCGCGTCGCAACGGCAAGTCCCACAACGCCCGGCACCGCTAATGCAGCATCCCACAGCCCGCGCAGTTTTGATATCGATCCATAGGTGTTCGTATGGCTTTGGAAGTATGCGATATATTGCCCGACCGGCCATTTGTACCGGAGAAGTTCAATTTGGGAATCGATTGTTCCTGAAAAATGCCCGCTGCCTTCTTCCGAGCAAAAGGCGCAGCCGCCTACGCCGACAGTGCCGTCTCTGTTTGGGCAGGTAAATCCGCCGTTAAGGGACAACTTCATAACCCTGCAACCGAATTCTTTCTTCAAGTGAACGCCAATCGTATTAAAATGGTTGGATCCGAAAATGTTTTCCATAGTACCTTCTTGTATTGTACGTCTTGGGACGGGTGACATCGAACCTATTCTATGGTATAATTTTATGTCAAAAAGGAGAGAAGATGACGCAATCAATCGCCAAAAAAAGAATACTTTTGCACAGCTGCTGCGGACCTTGCTCCACTGCGGTTATTCAGCGACTTCTTTCCGATTACGACATCACCGTTTTCTATTTCAACCCCAATATTACAAACCCCAAGGAGTACGAACACAGAAAGGTCGAACAGATTCGCTTTCTGAACGAATTTTGCGAAACAAGCGGAGTGAACATCGATTTTCTGGAATGCGAATACAATCCCGAAGTTTATTATAGTGCAGTCAGCGGACTTGAGCAAGAGCCCGAGGGCGGAGCTCGTTGCGCCGTGTGCTTTGCGTTAAGATTGGACGCAACGGCGAAAGCCGCCAAAGAAGCAGATATGGATTGTTTTGACACCACGTTATCCGTCAGCCCGCATAAAAACTTCTCCGTTATTTCAAGCATAGGAGAGAAAATCGCTCAAAAATATGGTGTGGAATATCTGAAAGGAAATTATAAAAAGCAGGAAGGGTACAAGTTGTCGATCGCATTGTCCAAAGACTATAACCTTTATAGGCAGAATTATTGCGGCTGCGATTTTTCAGAGGTTCGCCCATGAAATACGTGAACATCATCGTAGACAACAACACAAACGCCACCGACGAGCTTTACACGTATGCCTGCAACGATGATACGATAGAAGTCGGCCGCAAAGTGAGCGTTCCTTTTGCCAGAGGCAACAGAGTGCTGGACGGTTATGTGGCTTCGGTGTCCGATCAAGCTCCGGAGGGGATCAAAAGATTAAAACATATCGCGGAAATCGATTCGGATGTAAAAATTTCTTCGGAAGCGATTGAAACGGCTTTATGGATGCGAGGGCGCTACCTTTGCCGATATATCGAAGCGGTGAAGTGTTTTTTGCCCAACGACGCCCAGGCGAAAAGAAAGACAAAAGATCCTTTTGCCGACATGACCATTGTACCTTCTGTTCCCGAAGTTCTTACCGGCGAACAGGCGCAAGCATTCGAAACCATCTGTCAATCCATCGACAAAAAAGAATACAAAGCCTTTTTATTATTCGGTGTAACCGGATCGGGGAAGACCGAAGTATATCTTCAGGCAATGAAGAGGGTTATCGAACAAGGCAGGCAGGGCATTATTCTGGTTCCGGAAATTTCTCTGACGCCGCAAACGATACAACGCTTTATGGACCGCTTCGGTCGACAAACGGTTGCCGTCCTGCACAGCAAGCTGACGCCCATGCAGAAAGCGACGGAATATAATCGTATTGAAAACGGAGAAGTCAGCGTTGTAATCGGGGCGCGTTCGGCAATCTTTGCGCCACTCAAAAACATAGGTCTGATCGTGCTGGACGAAGAGCATGAAACCTCTTATAAGTCGGATAAAAGTCCGAAGTACGACACGTTGGAAGTCGCGGTGAAAAGAGCAATGTCCCACGGTGCGGTCGTCGTGGCCGGCAGTGCGACACCTTCACTGACGAACTTTTACAGAAGTGAAAATCAATTGTTTTCCAGATTGGAACTGTCTGAAAGATACAACGAAACCCCCATGCCTAAAGTGAAAATCGCAGACATGCGGGAAGAACTGAAAGCCGGAAACAGAAGCTTATTTTCTCAAGTTCTTGCGGACAGCATTGCAGATAACCTTAACAGGAAAAAGCAGATTATTTTGTTTCTTAATCGGCGCGGATATTCTTCTTTTGTTGCCTGCAGGGAATGCGGTTATGTGATAAAGTGTCCGGAATGTGGCATTTCCATGACCTATCACAAGGATTCGGATCTTTGCGTTTGCCATTACTGCGGCAAGAAGAGCCCTGTCCCTGCCGTGTGTCCGGAATGCGGAAGTAAAGCCATACGAAGCTTTGGTGTGGGAACGCAGCAAGTGGAAGAAAAGACCGCGGAGCTTTTTCCCGAAGCCCGGATCGAGCGTATGGATTTGGACTCCATAAAAAAGAAAGGTTCCATGGAAGCCATTCTCGCGCGCTTTCAAAAGGGCAAAGTCGACATTTTGATCGGCACGCAGCTCGTGGCCAAAGGTCTGGATTTTGAAAATGTGGGTCTGGTAGGCATCATCAGTGCCGATGTTACATTGAATGTTCCGGATTTTCGCAGCGCGGAAAGGACATTTCAACTTGTAACGCAGGCGGCCGGCCGTTCGGGCCGCGGAATAGAAACGGGCGAAGTCGTGATTCAAACGTATTCTCCGGACCATGCTGCGATTATCAGCTCGGCCGTTCACGACTACAAAGGGTTTTACGATCAGGAAATCCGTTTAAGAAAGCAAATACAATATCCGCCATTTTGCGATCTTTTTCAAATCATCCTTGCCGACGAAGCCGAAGATAAAGCGGCGGCTATGGCTCAGCGCTGCGCCGTCTGGTTAAGAAAAACGGCAGGGGAGACTTTAGCTGTGATGGGACCCTGCGCCGCACCGTTAAACAAGGCGCAAGGCATGTACCGATATCAGATTTTAATTAAATCTCCGGCGGGAAAGCGCAAAACCACTTCAGATTTGCTTCAACGTTTAAAACAAGTCCATTCGGCAGAGAAGGAAGCAATCAAACTTCTTACCATGGACATTAATCCCTATTCATTTTTATAATCAGGAGGAAATATGGCACTTAGGAATATCGTCACAGAGGGTGACGAAGTATTGAGAAAAAAATCGCGGGAAGTTACAGAAATCAACGACAGGATTCGGAGTATTATCGACGATATGATAGATACGATGAGAGACCGTCATGGTGTTGGCCTTGCCGCGCCTCAGGTTGGGATTTTAAGAAGGATCATTGTTGTGGAAGTCGATGGAATCCTGTATAAGATTGTGAATCCGGTCATAGTGGAGCAAGAGGGGGAGCAGTACGAGGAAGAGGCATGTCTTTCTGTAAAGGATCTGATCGGGAAAGTACGCCGCCCGCAATACGTAAAAATCAGAGGCCTTTCTCCCGAAGGAGAGCCGGTTGAGTACGAGGCCGAAGATTTTCTGGCTGTGGCTTTCTGTCACGAATGCGATCACCTGGATGGGATTTTATTCATCGACAAAGCGGATGATATCCACTCCAATCAGGAATCAGACACAGAAGAGGATGAAGAATGAGCATAGTATACATGGGAACTCCGGATTTTGCCGTGGCGCCTCTCATCGCGCTGTGCGATGCGGGTTACGAAATTGCCCTGGTCGTTACAAAACCGGATAAACCCAAAGGCAGGGGAAACAAGCTTCAGAGCTGCCCTGTAAAACTGGAGGCTGAACGCAGAGGCCTTTGTGTCGCGACGCCGGAAAAAATAAAAGGCAACGAGGAATTTATCGGCAGAATCAGAGGTCTCAAACCCGAACTGATCGTCGTTGCCGCCTATGGCAAATTACTTCCCGCAGAACTTTTGAACATACCTGAGCGCGGCTGTGTCAACATACACGGATCTTTGCTCCCGCTATACAGAGGCGCCGCGCCTATTCATCGCGCTGTGATGGACGGTTGCAAAGAAACCGGTGTAACGCTTATGTATATGGCCGAAGGGCTTGATACCGGCGATATGATCGCAAAAGCGGTTACATTCGTCGGGAACAAAACCACTGCGATGCTGCACGAGGAACTTTCCCGTATGGGCGCGGATCTTTTAATTGCAGAGCTGCCCGCAATTTTAAACGGAACGGCAGGCAGAATTGCCCAGTCGGATGCGGATGCAACGTATGCTCCCATGGTTTTTAAGGAAGACGGCTATGTGAATTTTTCCAAAACACCAAAAGAAATCTGTGCATTGATCAGGGGAATGAATTCGTGGCCGTGCGCTTCAACTTTATACATGGGTCAAAGGATGAAAATCTATTCGGCCGAACCCTCCGAAGAAGTAAGCGATGCCCCTTCCGGAACAATATTGTCCGTCAATCAAAACGGTATAAAAGTATCCTGCGGAAATGGCACCGTTCTACTGAAAAAGATTCAAATGCCGGGGAAAAGAGCCATGGAAGTTTCCGAGTATCTTTTGGGAAACAAAATTGAAATCGGAACCGTTTTAGAGTAAAATACAATTTGATGAACAATTAGAGAGCGTTCACAGAAAGGGATAAAAAAATGGGATACTATTCTTCGATGATTTATTTGCTGCCTGCCATCCTCTTTGCGATGTATGCACAGGCAAAGGTTTCTTCTGCTTACAGACGTTATTCCAACGTTGCCAATTCCAGCAGACTCACAGGAGCTGAGGCTGCGCGGAGAATACTGGATGCCAACGGGCTTTCCAACGTGCCGATTAATCGCATACAGGGGAAATTGACAGACAATTACAATCCATTAAATAAAACTATGAATCTTTCGGCAGCGGTTTACGACAATCCGTCCATCGCTTCGATCAGCATTGCAGCGCACGAGTCCGGCCATGCCATTCAAGACAGCCAGGCGTATGCGCCGCTTAAACTGAGAAATTCTATTGTACCGGTCGTCAATCTGGGTTCCATGGCTGCATGGCCTTTGCTGTTCCTTGGCCTTATTATCGGTCCCGGCACAGGTGATTTGTTGTTTAACATCGGCGTCATTATGTTCATGTCTGTCGTGGTCTTCCATGTGATTACTCTGCCGGTAGAGTTTGACGCCAGCAAAAGAGCGATTGCTCAATTGGAAGGAATCGGCGCCGTCTCCTCTCAGGAGGAGGCCGGGGCAGCCAAAGCGGTTCTCAGTGCGGCGGCGATGACCTATATCGCAGCATTGGCCATGGCGATTGCCAACCTGGTTCGTATATTCATGATGCGTCGCAATTAGGCTTCCTATGGATAGGGACAGACGCGCCGTATTTTTAATATTAAAAGACATAGAGGATAAGGTTTCTTATTCAAATTTGGCTTTAAACGTTTACTTGAAAGACGCAGAGATCAATTCTCCGGCCTTTGTCCGGGAAATGGTTTACGGCACCTTAAAGCAGCAGATCCTTTTAGATTATAATCTCGATTGTTTATTGCGAAAACCCGGAACAAAGCTGAAAACAAACGAGCGTGTTTTGCTGCGCATGGGATTGTATCAGCTGCTTTTTATGGACTCGGTGACAGATTATGCCGCCGTGGACGAAACGGTAAAACTTGCAGGCAAGTTTGTGAAAGGCCAGCAAGGTTTTATCAACGGGGTTCTCCGAAGTTTTGTCAGAAACGGAAAACTTCTGCTTTTGCCCGATCCCGCAGATCAGACAGCGTATTTGTCCGTAAAATATTCGTACCGTCCTTGGATCGTATCTTTATGGGTGGATGCCTACGGCGTGGACACTGCCGTGGAATTGATGCAAGCCGGTAATGCGGTCCCTCCGCTGACTTTGAGAACAAACCTGCTGAAAGTCGGTCGTGACGATTTAGTCAACAGACTCCAGTCGCTTGGCTATGTGGCTGAAAGCGGAAAATATTCAGATACGGCAATCATTGCCAGGGGCGGCGAGATTTTATCCGACAGCATGTATCAAGACGGATTGTTTTCCGTTCAAGATGAAAGTTCTCAGATGGCCATAGCATTGCTTGACCCAAAACCCGGCGAAACCTTCGTCGACCTTTGTGCCGCTCCCGGAGGAAAAACTTTTGCTGCCGCCGAAAAAATGAAGGACAGCGGCAAAGTGTATGCTTTTGATATCTACCCTCAAAAAATAGCGCACATGCAGCAGGAAGCGGAAAGACTGGGAATCAAAAGCGTTACGGCCGCGGTTTGGGACGGCACCGTTGTTAATCCCCAACTTTTGCAATCGGCTGATTGCGTCTTAGTCGACGCTCCTTGCAGCGGGCTTGGCGTAATACGAAGAAAGCCTGAAATCAAACTGAAATCGGAAAGAGAGAACAAAGTATTGCTAAAGGAAAAGCAGCTTCTCCTTCTTTCTGTTGCAAGCAATTACGTAAAACCGGCAGGAAGGCTGATGTACAGCACCTGCACAATCAATCCGGAAGAAAATGACAGTATTGCAGATACATTTTTAAAAAGCCACGCCGATTTTGTTCAGGAGGAGCGTCGACAATTGCTTCCTTCTGTCGACGGAACGGATGGTTTTTATATCTGTCTGATGAGGAGGCAGAATGATTAGTATAGGATTTAAAACCGACAGAGGGGTTAAAAGAGAAGGAAACGAAGACGCATTGTTCGTCTTGCCCGAGCAGCAGCTCTATATTGTGGCAGACGGCGTAGGCGGACACAATTCAGGCGAGCTGGCCAGTCGGCTGGCTGTCGGCTACATTGCGCAATATGTAGCGCTGCACCCGTTATCTCAAGTAAGAGGCAAATCCGGTCTTCGCGCTTATTTCAAAACATGTGTGGAGGGCGCCAACGAGCTGATTTATAAAAAAGCCGAAAGCGAAGGCGAAAACGAGGGGATGGCCACGACCGTTGTTCTGTGTTATCTCAACGAAGAGGTCGCATATGTCGTAAACGTCGGAGACAGCAGGGCTTATCTTATAAGAGAAAATACCATCCGGCAGATCACAGAGGATCACACCTGCGTTCAGTCCATGATAAAATCCGGGATGTTGACGACAGACCAGGCCATGGCGCATCCGGATCGCAATATGATTACAAGAGCTATCGGCGGAGAGCCCACCGTCGTTCCTGATTTCTTTCGTTTTGACACGTATGCGGGAGACATCATTCTGCTGTGTACCGATGGGTTGTACGGAGAAATGTCGGCAGAACAGATTCTTGAATCGGCCATAAAACCTAAGACAATGCACCGCCTGGCCAGCGATTTGGTAGAAGAAGCAAATCAGCGCGGCGGTAAGGACAACATATCCGTCATATGCATCAAGATACAGTAACGGGAGGAATATCATCTATGGGAAGCAGGATATTGGCCGGCAGATATGAGTTGTTGGAAAAAATCGGCGAAGGCGGAATGGCCGTTGTGTTTAAAGCAAGGGATCGACTGCTCAACCGACATGTTGCAATAAAGATACTCAAGCCGGAATTTACAAAAGATATGGTGTTCATCGAAAGCTTCCGCCGGGAGTCGCAGACTGCAGCAGGCTTGGTGCATCCCAATATCGTCAACGTATACGACGTGGGCAAAGAAGGAAATATTTATTATATTGTCATGGAGTTGATTGACGGCAAACCTTTATCGGAAGTGATTAAAGAAGAAGGCGCCTTGGATCCCAAACGCGCGACGACCATCACGAGGCAGATTGCCTCCGCGTTGGCAGCCGCTCATAAACACCAGCTGATCCACCGGGATGTTAAACCGCATAATATTATGCTCACAGCAGAAGGTGTGGCAAAGATTACGGATTTCGGCATAGCCAAAGCGATTTCGACGGGGACGCTTGTAGGATCAAAGCAGGAAGCGGTGATGGGCTCTGTTCATTACTTCTCTCCCGAACAAGCCAGAGGCGGTTATGTGGACGAAAAGTCGGATCTGTATTCGCTGGGTATCGTTTTGTACGAAATGCTCACAGGGAAAGTTCCTTTCGACGGAGATACCGCCGTCGCTGTGGCCGTCAAACATATGAACGAAACGATGGTGCCGCCTTCTAAAATAAACGCTGACATACCGGCGGATTTGGAAGAAATCGTCATGAAAGCGACGAGTAAGCTGCAGATCAACAGGTACAAAAATGCGGACGAAATGATCACAGCGCTTAGCTTTGTAAAATATTCGAAACCTGTCGCAGGGCTGCCCGCAGAAGCCGGAAGGCACGCTTCGGGCGCAGCGGACAACAATTCAAAACTCACAAACGGAGACGCTTTGCAGGAGGAAGAAAGAACGGGTAGACATAATACGGCAGATGCAAATAAAGGGAAAGGCAAGAACAAAGGGAAAAAGAAAGTAGTATTTCACCCCGAAAAGCTTACGATTATCATCCTGGCGTTAATACTTGCTATCCCCGTCAGCGGACTAATATATAAAGCGATTATGAGCTCGGGTGGCGAGAAGGAAATTAAAGTGCCTGATGTCGTAGGCATGACGCAGGAGCTTGCTGCCGAAACTTTGACGCCTGCAGGCCTTGTCTTGGAAATCGATATGGAACTTCCCAGCAGCGTTTACGCGGAAGGCGAGATCATCTCCCAATCGCCAAAGGCGGAAGCTGTCGTAAAAACCGGAAGTATCATCCGCGTTAATATCAGCAAAGGCGAAGTGGATGGCATGGTTCCGGGCGTAGAGGGAAAACCGCTCTCCGGCGCAAAATATATATTGGAAACATATGGCTATAAGGCCGGAACAGTGACAGGAGCCAACAGCGACAATGTCCCTGCGGGAATCGTTATTTCCCAAAAACCTGAAAAGGGAACCGTCCTTGGCGACGGCGGATCGGTCAACTTAGTTGTAAGCCTCGGACCCGAATTCGGCGAATTTGATGTCATCGATTTACGAGGGATGACTTTAACGCAGGCAACTTCCTCTATCGAAAGCATGGGTCTTTCCGTGGGAGCAATCACCTACACCGAAAATGCTTCTGTGGAAGAGGATTGTATTATATCGCACAGCCCGGGCCCCGGAACAGTGGTTACAGAGCCGATCGAAGTGGATCTTGTTGTGAGCAAAGGCTCCGGCGCGGCGGATCCGACAGACCCGGAAGACATTCCGGATACGGATTCGGTTGAGATCACGCTGGACTTTTCGCTGGCAGAAAATGATGAATTCCTGCTTACCGTAAACGTTGCGGACGGCGTATCCGATCCAAGGACGCCCATCAGCAAACAGCCAAGGACTAAAGACGACGATTCCGAGGTGATAACGGTTACAGGCGCAGGTCGAAACGGCACTGTGAAAGTATGGTACGATAACGCGCTCGTCTACGACCTTACCGTTGATTTTGTCAACGGAGAAATTGAATGACAGGAGTCATCGTCAAAGGCATCGGCGGATTCTATTACGTCCTTGCCGACGGCCGCATCCACGAGTGTAAAGCTCGAGGCATATTCCGAAAAGATCACATTACGCCTATGGTAGGGGATCGGGTGGAAATGGGAATTTCTGTTGACGGTCAGGCCACCGTGGATGCCATCTTGCCGAGAATCAACTGCTTCCAAAGACCTCCCGTGGCCAATGTGGAAACAATGGTGCTTGTGGCTGCCGCTATGGACCCCGAGCCCAATATGTTTCTGCTCGATCGTTTTACGGTAGCCGCCGCGGAGGCGGGTGCCGATGTCATTCTCTGTGTAAACAAGACAGATCTTGCAGAACCTTCCGTGTTGGAAGAATTCACTCAAATTTATTCGACAGTCTATCCGTTGTTTTTCGTCAGCGGAAAAACCGGGGCGGGCATGGACGAATTGAGAAATGCTCTTCATGGAAAACAGGCTGCTCTTGCAGGACCTTCCGGCGTCGGAAAATCAACGCTATTAAACGCTTTGCTTGGCTCAGAACGAAATCTTACGGGAACACTCAGCGAAAAGACTTCCAGAGGCAAGCACACGACCCGTCATACGGAATTGTTTGCAGGCGAAGGACTCGCACTGTTTGACACGCCGGGCTTTACTTCTTTTGAACTGACCGATGTGAGCGAAGCAGACTTGCAAAGTGATTTTCCGGAAATCGTTCCGTATATAGGCAAGTGCAGATTCGATGACTGCCGCCACATGAACGAGCCGGACTGTGCTGTAATCGCTGCCGTAACTTCGGGATGCGTACACAAAAGTCGCTATCATTCTTATAAAGAAATGCTAAAAACCATCAGAGAAAAAAAGAAATTTTAGGAGGTAGGTATGGCTAAATTGGCACCGTCCATTTTATCTGCGGACTTTTCCAAACTGGGAGAGCAGATTTCGGAAGTCGAAAGAGGTGGAGCTGCGTACGTTCATATGGATGTGATGGACGGAACGTTTGTCCCCAATATTACTTTTGGTCAGCCTGTTATTCGCAGCCTGCTTGGAAAAACAAAGCTTCCTTTTGATATCCACCTTATGATTCAGCATCCGGAATTGCTTCTTTCGGAATTTGTGACGCCGCAGACCGAATATATCGTCGTGCACCAGGAGGCCTGCCTTCATTTGCACCGGACGATTCAGCTTATAAAATCTCTTGGCGTAAAAGCCGGTATTGCGCTGAATCCTGCCACATCTCTTTCCACGATCGACTATATATTAGAAGATCTTGACATGGTCCTTTTGATGTCGGTGAATCCGGGTTTCGGCGGGCAGAAATTTATCCCTTCCTCTTGGGAAAAAATAAGAGCACTGGATAAATTAAGAAAAGAACGCAATCCCAACATGATGATCGAGCTGGACGGCGGAGTAAACCTTGATAATGTTGCCGATTTAAAAGCTGCCGGCGTAGATATTTTTGTGGCGGGAGCCGCAGTGTTCGGAGCGCCGGATATCGAGCAGCGCGTGCGGGATTTCGTGAAGATTATAGGAGAATAGAGAGTGTCGGGGGAAATGGTCTTGAAATAGTTGGGCGAAATCATGAAGAGAAACACAAAACCGGGGAGGTATTCCCCGGTTTTATAAATCAGGATAAGCGATATGGTTACTATTAGTCTTCAATCCATTTTTTTGAGCGCTGGACGGCATTGTGCCAACTATAGAGAAGAGATTCACGTTGATCCGAACTCATATTCGGCTCGAAGCGCTTCGCCAGTTTCCAGTTTTCCGCCAAATCATAAATCGACTGAAAGTCGCCAATCCCCAAAGCCGCAAGATACGCAGCACCTAAAGCTTTAATTTCAGTAATCACCGGAACATCAACCGGGATGTTCAAAATGTCGGCTTGAAACTGCATCAAAAAATTATTCGCCACCGCAGCTCCATCGGCACGCATGATTTTAATTGGAATACTCGCATCCATATTCATGATTGCCAGTATGTCTTTCACTTGATAGGCAATTGCCTCCAATGTGGCTCGAACAATCATTTCCTTTGTTGTTCCTCCGGTAATTCCAATGATCATGCCTCTTGCATAGGAATCCCAATGTGGAGCGGCGAGTCCTGCAAAGGCCGGGACAAAATAAACGCCTCCATTGTTTTTTATCGAAAGAGCCATCTCTTCTGATTGAGAAGCGTCTTGGATTATATTCAACTTGTCTTTAAGCCAGTGCGTCGCAGCCCCTGCAATATAGATGCCTCCATCCAATGCGAATGTCATCTTGCCTTCAAGTCCCCATGCGACAGTCGTCAGAAGACCACTTTTAGAATAAATCGGCTTGTCACCCGTATTCATAAGCATGAAAGCGCCCGTTCCATAGGTCGTTTTAATGTTTCCGGGAGTGTAGCATGCCTGCCCAAACAGCGCCGCCTGTTGGTCGACTATAGAGCCGGAAATCGGAATCTTTGCGCCGAAGAAATCCAAGGGGTCGGTATAGCCATATATCATCGAACTGTCACATATTTCAGGGAGAATCTTCTTGTCGATTCCAAAGATATCCAGGATTTCATCATCCCATTGGCCTGTATGAATGTTGAAAAGCATGGTGCGGGACGCGGTGGAATAATCGGTGACATGAATATGTCCGTGCGTCATTTTCCATCTTATCCATGTGTCCATTGTGCCTGCAAGCAGTTTCCCGGCCTTAGCGTTTTCCATGGCGTACGGAACATTTTCTAAAATCCATTTTATTTTTGTCGCGCTGAAATAGGAGTCGATTATTAGCCCTGTTTTTTCTCGTATGATTTGGCCATATTTTTCAGTTAACGAATCTGCATATCGGGAAGTTCGCCGATCCTGCCAAACGATTGCGTTGTAGACGGGAATGCCGGTGAACTTATCCCATAACATTACGGTCTCTCCCTGATGATCAATGCCAATACATGCAATCTCATCCGGTTTTGCCCCTGCCATGCTGACCGCCTCATTTATGGATTCCAGAATCGCTTCCCAAATTTCCATGGGATCATGTTCAATCCATCCTGGCTTCGGAGAATATTGCTTATGTTCTTTGTATCCACGCCCAGCAACGCTCCATTTGGAATTTAGAAGCAAAACCGTATTACTGGTAGTTCCCTGATCCACACCTAAATAATATTTTGCAGCCACGTCAATTCCTCCTGTTTGGGTAGTGTTTTTGAGACACTTGATGTATTATAAATGATTTCTGTTAATTGTCTAAGCTATAATATAATATTTTTCACGTTTGCAAGATCAAGTCCATTAAATCCCCGACTGCTTAGTCTTCCGGCTGTGCAATTTAAAAATCGTTGATAACATCTATTCATATGAGTATGATCAAAATAACCGCTGTCAAGCGCGATGTCCAGTAATAATTCGTCTTCCAGATGCTCCATCTCTTTCAATTTCTCAAGAGAAAACTGAAAACGCATAATTTCCGCGCACAACTTTGGAGATATGCCTATCCAACGTTCGAATATTTTTCCGATATACCTCTCGCTGAACCCAACTTCTTTGGATAAAGTTGAGATTTTTATATTTCCGTTTTGACAATAAATTTTGTCGATACATCGATTTAGTCCATAATGTACTGCATTATTATTCAGGTACAACGAACGCATTGGCTTTGAAAAAGCGAGCACGCGTTCTGAAAAATCGGATGCTTTTGTGAAAAGGGAAAAAAGAAGTTGGTAGTCAGGCAATATTTGGGATAGCGAGCAGGAACGATTTGAGAATGAGTTGATTGGCTCGTTTGTTAGCAATCGGAATCCGCCGGGAAGATAACGAGCGATAAAAGCAGTCTCGCCTTCGTAAAGCACAATTTTCTGGAGTTCCTCAAGTATCCCACAAAAGTAGGATTGAAATCCATTTTTGCGAAGTACGAAAACAATTGAGACGCAAGCATCGGGAATAATAGGGTATTCATAGGGAGTACCCGTATTTTTACTTGGGTTTGGATGTATTTCCCAAAAATCGGAAACATAGCCGTAAAGAGGATGTCCGAAAGGGACATCTAACTCGTCTTGTATAAAAGAATCAAGTTTTATCTTATGCGGCGCATATTTAATTTTTTTCCTGTCTGATGCCAAATATTGTCTTTCGCTGATAAAATAAGTCATATTTCATCCTTATCGGTAGGCCTTAGGACGCGCAATACTTATTGGACTATTATACGCGAATTATTCAAACTAAAGACATTTCTTGAGAACTTTCAGGAATTCTTTGCAGTCCTCTTCGTAAATTTCTCCCATGTTGGCAATCTGAAACATACCCATATCCAGATATTTTCCCTTGCCGCCGTACACGACATAACCCTGGTCTTCCATGTCATTGAGAAACGAAATAATATCTCTTCCCTCCGGAAGAAAAACTGAAGTCACAGTATTCGACATACAATATTCCGGAAGCAGCATTTTTAATCCTTGCTCCTTTAATCCCGCGCGCAGAATCTTAGCACATTTTTCATAACGGTCAATCTGCTTGTCAAGTCCCTCTTCCAGAATGTTTGAAAGTGCGCGATCTAAGCCCCAAAACAAATTGACGTTAGGTGTGTTCGGCGTTTGATGATTTTCTTTTGCACTGGCATAATGTTTTGCAAGATTCATATAAACATTCTTTCCCTGTGCCTTTGTTATTGATTTAATCGCTTCTTCTTTAGCACATATATATGCGGAACCCGGAAATGCTCCGACGCATTTTCCTCCCACAGACGTGGTAAAGGTTATATTGTTTTCAACAACGTCGATGTTCTGTCCTCCAGCGGCGGATACAGAGTCAACAAAATACCATTTACCATATTTTTTGCATATCTCGCCGACTTCCTTAACTGGGTTGATCATACCTGTAGAGGTTTCATGGAACACCATAGCAACCACCTTGATTTTCGGGTTTTCAACGATCATTTTTTCTATTTTTGCAATGTCGGGATATTCCGCCCATTCAAAGGATGCATTCACGATTGGTACCGAATATTTCTGAAGAATTTCTTCGAGCCTTTCGCCGAACACTCCATTTTTTATAAGCAGAGCCTGGTCGTTCTCTTCAAAAATAGAGGAAAGAATCGTTTCGTTCGCTGAAGTACCGGAGCCTGAAACAAGCAAAGAATAGTAACTTTCATCGGCATTGAACAGTTCCTTTACTTTTTCCTGTATGCTTTCAAATAGTCTTTCAAATTCGATGCTGCGATGGCAAATATCATAATGCAGCAGCGCTTCGCGCACATTGTCTCTAACCAAAACAGGTCCCGGACTAAATAGTTTGGGTTTTTTCATGGTAACATCTCCTTACTCTTGTATCCAGTTTTTTGAACGTTCAACGGCACGATGCCAATTGAACAAAAGTGACTCTCTTTCATCCGAACTCATCTTTGGTTCAAATCGCCTTGCCAACTTCCAGTGATTAGCAAGATCAGAAATCGACTGAAATTCGCCGATTCCCAAAGCAGCAAGGTACGCGGCACCCAAAGCTGTTGTCTCCGTGATTTTGGGAATGTCCACCGGAATGTTCAAAATATCAGCTTGAAATTGCATTAAAAATTTATTCCCTACTGCACCTCCATCTGCTCGCATAATATTCATAGGAATACCTGCGTCCATATTCATAACATCTAGGTTGTCTTTCACCTGATAAGCTGTGGCTTCCAATGTGGCGCGAACAATTTGCTCTCGCGTTGTCCCTCCTGTAATGCCAATCATCATGCCTCTTGCATAAGAATCCCAATGAGGAGCGGCAAGTCCTACAAAAGCGGGGACAAAATATATGCCTCCGTTGTCTTTCGCCGCCAATGCCATATTCTCCGTTCGAGAGGCTTCTTCGATTATTTTGATTCCGTCTCTGAGCCACTGTGTTGCAGCCCCGGCAATATAGATGCCGCCATCCAAAGCGAATGTCATCTTGCCGGCAAGCCCCCATGCAACAGTCGTCAAAAGTCCATGTTTGGAATAAACAGGTTTGTCTCCAGTATTCATAAGCATGAAACAACCGGTTCCATATGTCGTCTTAATACCCCCCGGAGTGTAACAGGCTTGCCCAAACAGTGCCGCCTGTTGGTCGACGATGGAGCCGGAAATCGGAATCCTGGCTCCAAAGAAATCCAAGGGGTCTGTATAGCCGTATAACATAGAACTGTCGCATATTTGCGGAAGCATTCGTTTGTCTATGTCAAGAATGTCAAGAATTTCATCATCCCATTTTCCTGTATGTATGTTGAGAAGCATGGTACGTGACGCTGTTGAATAATCAGTGACATAGATTCTGCCATGTGTCATTTTCCAAATCATCCAGCTGTCCAAAGTTCCGGCGTTCAACCTTCCATCTCTAGCCTTTTCCTTGGCTTGCGGAACATTTTCTAAAATCCATTTTATTTTTGTCGCGCTAAAATAGGAATCGATCATCAATCCTGTTTTTTCGCGGATTAATTCGCCATATTTCTCGGTTAAAGAATCAGCATACCGGGAAGTTCGCCGATCCTGCCAAACAATCGCGTTGTATATGGGGATGCCGGTGTACTTATCCCATACCACCACAGTCTCTCCTTGGTTGTCAAAGCCCAAGCACGCAATTTCTTCGGGTTTTGCCCCGACTATAGTAATCGCCTCATGTATTGATTCTAGAACCGCATCCCAAATTTCCATAGGATCGTGTTCAATCCATCCCGGCTTGGGGTAGTATTGTTTATGCTCTTTGTAACCCCGTGCGGCTACATTCCACTCAGAATCCAAGAGTAAAGCAGTAGTACCTGTCGTTCCCTGGTCTAGTCCTAAATAATATTTCGCAGACATGCCTATACCTCCAAGCTGGGTACACCTATAATATTTGAGTTTCGCAACAAAAAAATTATTTGTGCGCATGCGGCGCATGTTTTTTATCCCTGATTTCTTTGGTTTGCGAACCCGACTAGTATATTTCGGAACATCTTTTATCCTAATCCTAGCTTATCACTGGAAAAATAATTCGTCAATTTCCGATTTATGCTATTCTCGCAGAGATATAGAAGAGTATTATGCAAATATAACAAAGAGTACTATGATAAAAAATCCGTTATCGTCGAAATCGTTATGCGAAGAGAAGGAGGTAAGTTATGGCTGATAGTAATATAAAACAAGCAGACAGTTCAAATCTTGAATCACGTGTGCTAAAACGTGAAATTGGGTTGCCTGAATGTGTTACTATTATTACTGGTGCTGTCATAGGAGTGGGTTTATTCACCGTAGGTTCACAGCAAGTAGGTATCTGGGGTACATCTATCATTTTTGCAGCGCTAGTTTCTGTTATTATTACGGTATTTCCATCAGCACTTTATGGAGAACTCGCATCTGCATTGCCACTTGCGGGTGGGACATATGCTTATGCGAAACGAGCGATCAACTATCCAACAGGAATATTTGTAAGTTGGAATTATACTATTGCTCAAATAAGTATTGCGGTTGCAGAAGGTCTTGCATTTGCGAACTATCTGAATCTTCTGATTGATGTCTTAGGCGGACCGCCAAATGCTTTAGACCCTCGTTTCTCAGGCAGTATACTGGTGTTGATCTTCGTAGTAATCAACTATTTCGGTATCAAGCCTGCCGGTAAGGCTCAAGACTTTTTTATGTACTTTTTCTGGATAGGCTCAATCATTTGGTTCGTGATAGCTTTTAAAAACATCGACTTTAATAATTTTGCCCCCATTCTTGGTGGCATTCCGGCCACAGTAAAGGAAACTGCGTTTGGAGTTCTGATGGTTTTATGGTGCTTCTTCGGCTTTGAAACTGTAGTAGGTATGGGCGCCGAGGTAAAGCATGCTAGAATTACTATTCCCAGAGCTTTGATCCTTTCTCCTTTCGTAGTATTAGCAGTAAATACTATATGGTGGTGGGTCTTGAACGGAATTACGCCAGCGGCTACCAGAGGCGAGCTTGCTGTGGCAGCAGCACCATTTGCAGACGCTACTGCAATGGCCGGAATGGGAGTATTTGCAATAGTCTTGCTTTGTTTAATCATTACTGTCGGCGGAGACTTTTCTTCTATGAACCCGCTTATAACAGGCGCTTCCCGGTATATGTATTTAATGAGCAACGATGGGAGCATGCCCCAAGTGTTCGGAAAACTGCATCCAAAGTATGGTAGCCCTTATATATCCGTAGTTACAATTGGCCTAATAAGCGTTTTAATGATTCTTACTAATAATATCATCTTAGTTGCAACGATGTGCGCATATGCCCAGATCACTTCTTATGTTCTAGGGTTTGTTTCATTCATAATGCTCAGGATAAAAGAACCGGATCTAGAACGACCATTTAAGATCAAGTTTGGTATCCCCATTGCGGTCATTGCAATCGTGGTATATCTTGTTCTGGGCGTGCTTGCCTACGATCCTGTGGCCATCAAGTGGAACATTGGTTTCGATTTGCTGTGCTTACTTTATATCTTGGTTCATATTGTCATATTGAAACATCCGATTCCAGAGGAGTCAAAGGAGATTGATAAGTTGACCATGGCATTTGATCCTCCAACCCCGGAAGAAAAGAGACAGCTGGATCGCCAATTCCATTGGTGGATTGGAATAGCGGTTGCAGCAAGTATTTTTTCTTTGGCGATTTACATTTTCGGATCAATGCATTAGAAACTGTGCATCTTTTAAAAATAACCCAAAGGCCGGGACTAAAACCGGGCTTTGGGTTATTTTATAGGTTGCGGAAACTGTCCTGAAATGCAATCTCTTCTAGAGAACAAAGCGTTTACAAGTCCAAATGCTAAAGAAGCTTGGCCGCTATTCTATAATAGACGAATTCCCATTTCATTTAGAATCGGAGTATTATTTTCAGTGGTTGCCCTATTGGTTTAGAATCGGAGCAGCACTTTCAGTTTTTCGCCGGCATGGGCGTCAAAATCTTTGAAAGCCTCGGCCGCGTCCGTGAACGGGTAAATATCTGTAACAATCTGCTCCAGGTCAACTTTTCCGCTTTGCGCCAAGGAAATTGCCTCCAGAAAATCTTCTTTCAACGCATTCCTGGATCCGTAAACCGACAGTTCTTTTTTCTGGAGCAACGTAAAGTTGAAATCCGCATTCGTCTTGCCCACACCGATCTGCAGCATTCTTCCGCCGAAAGCCGCCGCATCGATACAATTTTGGAAAGTGAAAGGGGAGCCCACGGCCTCTACGGTGATATCAAAGCCTTTTCCTCCGGTTGCCTGATTGACTTTTTCGAGGAAGTTGCTGATGTTGTCGTTAAGAATGATATGATCCGCACCGGCTTTTTTCGCAAAGTTGAGTTTATCGGCCGCCACATCGCAGAGCGTTACTTCCGCTCCCAAATGTTTTGCGTAAATGGCCGCCAAAATGCCAATGGTACCCGCTCCCACGATGAGAACATGCTCGTTTTCTTTGATGCGAGCCTTTTTTATTCCGTGCATGCTGATGCAAAAAGGTTCGATCAGAGCAAGAGTTTTTCCGGAAAGTCCTTGTCCGTTATAAATTCGATCGATAGGCATGGTGATATATTCTGAGAAAGCACCTTCTCGCTGCACTCCCATGGTCTGGTTGTCAATACAGCAATTCAGCATGCCTCTTTCGCAGGAATAGCAATTTCCGCAATTAAAATAAGGATTGCAGGTGACGACCATTCCCTTGGTAAGGCCCGGAACGTTTTCGTCGATCTCTATAATTTCCGCCGAGAATTCGTGCCCCGGTGTTCTTGGATACGTAACGTAGGCAAAGGAGCCTCTGTAACTGTTAAGATCGGAGCCGCAAATTCCTCCCCAGAGAGTTTTCAGCAAAGCTTCGCCTGGTTTTCTGACAGGAATATCTGCTTCGTTTATCGTTATTTTCCCAGGAGATTCTATTACAATCCTCTTCATGCTTTTTCATTCCTTCTTTTAAGACTTTATTTTACTTAACTGGTTTATCATTATTGCACAATGATGTCAACAGTGATAGTTTATTGGAGGAAGAAAGAAAGGAGTTCGCATCATATATTTTATTGATCACGACAAAGCATTTCATTATTGGGACGAAAACAACAAACCGGTCCTTCGGATTAAATCCGGCGAATCAGTGGAATTTGAAACAAAGGATTGTATTTGCAATGTACTGACAGAGCAGACAAAAGAAAAGTACGAGGTGGCCGTTTTTAATAAAGTGGAAGTGAACCCGGTAACCGGACCCGTTTATGTGGAAGAGGCCGCTCCGGGTGATGTTCTGGAAGTGAAAATCGAAAAAATTAAGTTCAAGGATCATGCTTTGATTACCTGCCAGGAAAACCTGGGCTTTCTTGGGGATTTTTTTAAGGAGACCACCTTTAAAATCCTTCCCATTGTCGGGAATTACGCAAAATTCGACGACAAGCTTGATCTTCCTTTAGATCCCATGGTAGGGGTGATCGGGGTAACCGCCAAAGGCCAGCGTATCAACTCCGACGACAACGGTGTCTGGGGCGGAAATATGGATAACACCATGATGAGAGAAGGCGCGATCGTGTATCTGCCTGTCGAAGTGGAAGGTGCTCTTATGGGCACGGGAGACGTCCATGCGATGATGGGAGACGGAGAGATCAACTGTTCAGCCGTAGAAGCGCCGGCTTATGTGACGCTCAATATTAAAGTGCGCAAGGATATTAAGATTGCAGATCCTGTGGTTTCCACGCCCACACATTTTGCCACGCTTGCTACCAGAGCGAGCTCCGACGAAGCGGCAAGAGCCAGTATACGCCAGATGTTCGAGTTTCTGAAACAAAAAACCACCATGGATCCGGAAGAAATCTCCATGCTGATGACCGCGATCGGAAACAGCGAAGTTTGTGTCAACTGCGGGAGAAATACGAGAACGATGCGGTTCACTATGCCATGGTATGCATTGAATAAATACGGCTTTCACGAGTTTTAGGAAGGGAAAAATGACTGACTTAAAAAATATGATAGAGAGCAATTCTCAATTCAGTTTTATGCCTGCTTCTTATCATAAAGTTTCGGCTTCCGAATGCGGGATGATAAAAGAAATCGCTACCGGCAAGGTTTTTCTTGCTACCTCAGGCTCTTTGAGCAACATGTTTTCCGGTCGGGAGATCGGCGGCTTTACGTGCTGCCAGCTTACCTGGGAGAATGCAAAAGTGTTGATGCAGTTGTTTCCCAACACTGCTCCTGTACGCCTAAAAGGCAAGGGTATTACTATGGGCTTTGGAGACAGACTGGGCTGCGCCGGTCCCGGCCATATAAGAGCTGCGGCCACGCACGGGATATTTCCTGTTCTGGCTCAACAGTCCATACGGGAGCTTACGCTTACCGGACGAACCTTTGGCGATGTGCTGGCCGCTGCGGCTTTTTCGGTTTTTCGAGAAGGTTACACAGAAGGTTACGGTGCAGACGGAGACCATCTAAAGACAAAAGAGGAAATAAAAACCGCTTTGGATGCCGGGTACACCATGATTACGTTGGATTGCTCTGCTCAAATTGCCGTTGGAGTGGCAGAGTATGACAGCAATCAGATGAAAAGCTCTTATGCTTTGCTTCCTAAAGATGTCCGAAATCATTACGAAGAACTCTATATCGGGAAAATCCTGCCTGTTATCGGCAGCGTTTCCATGGAACAAGTGGCCTTTATAGTCTTAACCTTCCATCGAGCGATCGAGCATGCTAAAGAATGTTATCAATATATAAGAAGCTCCGGTAAACAAGTGGATTTTGAGCTTTCCATCGACGAAACGTTAACGTCCACCGATCCTGCGGCACATTTTATTATTGCCAGCGAACTACTGTCTGCGGGTGTGGAACTGTTCAGCATCGCCCCTCATTTCTGCGGACAATTTGAAAAGGGGATCGACTACATCGGAAATGTTTCGGATTTTGCGAAGGAATTTGCTATGCATCAGCAGATTGCGGAACATTTCGGCAGTTACAAATTGAGCGTTCATTCCGGCTCGGATAAATTTGCGGTCATGCCGACAATCGGAAAAGTCGCAAAAGGGAATTTTCATCTGAAGACAGCCGGCACAAGCTGGCTGGAAGCTATGCGCGTTCTCGCCGAAAAAAATCCTTCGCTCTACCGCAGGGCACATCGCTTTGCATTGGAACATCAGGCGGAAGCCAGGGCATACTACCATATCAGCTCTGATCCGCGCTCTATCGTGCCCATAGACCTCCAGAACGATGCGTATCTTCCGGAATATATGAACGATGTATCGGCAAGACAGGCTATCCATATATCGTATGGAATTCTTCTTAACCAGCCGTGGTTTAAAGAGGAATTTTCAGAGTTTTTGCAGCTGCACGACGAAGCGTATTGCGGCGCGATAGAAAAGCATATGAACCGGCATATTTCTCTTCTGTCGGATTGATGCGCACATCAGCCCGTAGATATAGAAGGCGGACAAATATATACCTGAATCCAAAAAATAAAAAAACCGGGGAGACACTGCCCGGTTTTAAGCTTTTTGTGCATTTAACTTATGCACGTGTGGGGGACGGGTGAGATTTATTCTGCCTTTGCTTTGTTGAAAGCTTTCGCCATTCTGGAAACTTTTCTGGAAGCCATGTTCTTATGAATGGTTCCCTTTGCAGCTGCCTGCTTAAGCTTCTTTTCTGCTGCTGTCAGCTTTTCTGCTGCTACTTCAAAATTTCCCTCGGTCAAAGCCTTGTCAAAATTCTTGACGATTGCTCTGAGATGGTTTTTAACTCTTCTGTTCGTAGCTGTCTTCTTTGCGATGACACCGATTCTCTTCTTTGCAGATTTGATATTCGCCATATTCTATTCACCCCACTTTCGTAAAAATATTGCAACATGAAGTATATAGAAATGCCATTGGTATTGCAAGTGTTATTTTCCGCTTGTGGCGAAATGTCTAATCACCTATAATACAGTAAGACATAACTATTTGGAGGACCAATGAAAGACTATCAGCAGTACATTAGAAATTTTTGCATTATTGCCCACATAGACCATGGCAAGTCGACTTTGGCGGACCGTTTGCTGGAAACGACGGGTTCGGTTGCCCATAGGGATATGAAAGAGCAGTTTTTAGACAATATGGACTTGGAAAGGGAAAGAGGCATTACGATTAAGCTTCAGGCCACCAGGCTTGTTTATCATGCCAAAGACGGACACGAGTATGTGTTCAACTTGATCGATACGCCCGGACACGTGGATTTTACTTACGAAGTGTCTCGCAGTCTGGCCGCTTGCGAAGGTGCTGTTCTTGTTGTGGATGCCACGCAAGGCGTCGAGGCTCAGACATTGGCCAATGTATATTTAGCCTTAGACGAAGAGCTTGAAATCGTTCCCGTAATTAACAAGATCGATTTAGCTTCCGCAAGGCCCGAAGAAGTAAAGGAAGAAATCGAAGAAGTTATCGGAATAGAAGCGAAGAACGCTCCGCTCATCTCGGCAAAAGAAGGGTTGAATATAGAAGCCGTACTGGAAGAAATCGTGGCGAAAATACCCGCTCCCACGGGCGATGTGAACGGAAAGTTAAAAGCGCTGATCTTTGATTCGTATTACGACAATTATAAGGGAGTGGTCATTTATACAAGAATATTCGACGGCTCCGTTAAGGTCGGCGATACGATTTGCCTTATGAATACAAAAAAAACGTTCGAAGTTACTGAAGTCGGCGTCAGTTCTCCCATGCAGACTCCGGTGGATGTATTATCCGCCGGCGCCGTTGGGTATATATGCGCCAGCATAAAGCAAGTGGCGGATGCAAGGGTCGGCGATACGATTACATTGGATAACGATCCTACAAAAGAACCTCTGCACGGCTACAAAAAGGTTCAGCCTATGGTATATTGCGGCATTTACCCCGCAGAAGGCGAAAAGTATGAAAACGTAAAAGACTGCCTGGAAAAATTGCAGGTGAACGACGCCGCATTTTTATTCGAGCCTGAAACTTCAACTGCGTTGGGCTTTGGATTTCGCTGTGGCTTTTTGGGCTTGCTCCACATGGAAATTATTGTGGAAAGGCTTGAACGGGAGTTTGACCTTGCCATTATCACCACCTCTCCCAGCGTAATCTATAAAGTGGTCATGAATGACGGTTCGATCCAAATGATCCAGAATCCGTCAAACTTACCCGGACCAATGGAATACAGCCATATAGAAGAGCCTATGGTCAAAACGAATATCATGCTTCCAAAGGAATATGTGGGCTCCATCATGGAACTTTGCCAGGACAGGCGCGGAACTTTGGAACACATGGAATATCTAAGTGCGACTCGTGTGGTTTTACATTACGAAATGCCTTTAAACGAAGTAATTTACGACTTTTTTGATGCTCTAAAATCGAAGACAAGAGGCTACGGTTCTTTGGATTACGACTTCTCCCATTATGTGAAGTCTCAACTGGTAAAAATGGACATCTTGCTGAACAGAGAGTTGGTCGATGCATTGTCTATGATTGTTCATGAATCCAAAGCATATCAAAGAGGACGCTTCGTGTGCGAAAAACTGAAGGACGTTATTCCGATGCACCAGTTCGAGGTTCCCATACAGGCGTCCATAGGACAGAAAGTTATTGCCAGAGAGACTGTTCGTGCGTACAGGAAAGATGTTCTTGCAAAATGTTACGGCGGCGATATTTCCCGAAAGAAGAAGTTGCTGGAAAAGCAAAAAGAAGGCAAAAAGCGCATGCGCCAGTTTGGGACAGTAGAAGTTCCCCAAGAGGCGTTTACTGCGGTTCTGAAATACGACGACTCAAAATGACGGATATCGCCGCAAAGAAGCCGCTTGGCGTTTATGTGCATATCCCGTTTTGCATCAGAAAGTGCAATTACTGCGATTTTGTTTCGTTTGCCATCGATGAGCACACGCAACAAAAAGTGAAAGCCGATTACATGGAGAAATTGCAGGCAGAAATAGAAAATCACCGCTTGCTTGCCGGCGATCAATATTTTGTCGACTCCATTTATTACGGTGGGGGGACTCCCACGACCGTAGACGCCGAAAAGTATGTCCAAAGCAATCGGCAGATAAGAGATGCCTTTCCCGGAGCAGCGGAAGTAGAAATCACGATCGAAGCGAATCCGGGCACCTTGAATCCGCATCAGCTTCAATGCATAGAAAAAGCAGGGTTTAACCGCGCCAGCCTCGGCGTGCAGAGCCTGGACGACGAAATTTTACTTCGCATGGGGCGCATTCACACTGCAGGGGAAGCGAAGGAAAGTTATCACAACCTGCGGCAAATCATCAAGAATATCAATGTGGATTTGATGTTTGGCGTTCCCGGGCAGACGATGTCTGTATGGAGGGAAACGCTCCTGCGTGTTTTGGATTGGTCTCCGGAGCATCTATCTTTTTACAGCCTTCAACTCGAAGAGGGTACGCCGTTTTTCACGGATTACCGAAACGGAGCGATGGATATTCCCACCTGGGAAGCGAATCGGGAAATGTATCATTTTGCCGTGGAAACCATCAAATCGTGCGGGTACCGTCATTACGAAATATCAAATGCCGCGAAGCCCGGGTACGAGTGCCGTCATAATTTAAAATACTGGACGATGCAAGACTATCTTGGACTTGGCGTTTCCGCTCATTCCTACATGAACGGGGTTCGCCGCGCAAACACTTCCGGTCTGACAGATTATAACGAAGGCCGGTTTGGAGGAGTAGGGGAAACCGGCAGCCGCGCAGATCAGATAGGTGATTACTTATTCACAGAGTTACGACTAATCCGGGGCTTTGACCTGCAGGATTACAGAAACCGTTTTGGTTCAGATTTTTGGGTCGATCATCAGTCTGCCGCAGAGTCACTCTTGCAAGGAGGCTTTTTGCGGGAAGAAGGAGGTTGTGTTCGGCTGACAGACAAGGGGTTGGATCATACAAACCCTGTAATGGAGCGACTGCTCAACGCATAGGAGGTACTATTTATGGATAACAGTGAAAAATATATTATGGCACTGGATCAAGGTACAACCAGTAGCCGGTGTATTCTTTTTAATCGCTTGGGAGAACAGGTCTCTGTCGCTCAGAAGGAATTCACGCAGATTTATCCCAAACCGGGTTGGGTCGAGCACGATGCGATGGAAATATGGTCTACGCAGATTGGTGTTGCGCAGGAAGCCATGTTAAAAATACAGGCAACATTTGAAAACATTTCTGCAATAGGCATTACAAATCAAAGGGAGACTACAGTTCTGTGGGACAAAGAAACCGGACTCCCCATTTATAATGCCATCGTTTGGCAGTGCCGGAGGACAGCCGCTTTTTGCGAAAAACTGACGGCCGACGGACATGCGGACTTTATAAGAGAGAGAACAGGCTTAAAGACAGACGCTTACTTTTCAGCCACAAAAATCCGCTGGATTTTAGATCATGTCGAGGGAGCAAGAGAAAAAGCGGAACAAGGACGAATACTCTTCGGAACGATCGATACATGGCTTATTTGGAATTTGACCAAGGGGAAAATTCACGTAACGGATTATTCCAATGCATCAAGGACCATGCTTTTTAACATCAACTGTATGGCCTGGGATCAGGACATCCTACGTTTGCTGGATATTCCTCAAAATATTTTACCCAAAGTTGTTCAGTCTTCCGAAGTTTACGGAGATACGGATGCCGGTATATTCGGTGGTCCGATTCCCATAGGGGGCGCTGCGGGAGATCAACAGGCAGCATTGTTTGGCCAGACATGCTTTCAAAAGGGAGAGGCAAAAAATACGTACGGAACCGGCTGTTTTCTCCTTATGAATACCGGCCATACGCCTGTCATTTCCAATAACGGACTTTTGACAACCATAGCCTGGGGCGTGGACGGTAAAATAACATATGCCTTGGAAGGCTCCGTATTCGCGGCCGGGGCGGCGATACAATGGCTTCGGGACGAAATGGGACTCATCACCGATTCTGCGCAATCAGAGCGCTGCGCACGAAAGGTTCCCGACACGAACGGAGTTTACATGGTGCCTGCCTTTGTCGGACTTGGCGCGCCATACTGGGATCCATATGCGCGGGGAACCATTGTCGGCCTTACCCGGGGAGCCGGGAGGGATCATCTGATTCGCGCAACGCTGGAATCCATAGCATACCAAACGTACGACGTACTCTATGCCATGGAGCAGGACTCGGGGGTAAAACTTCATTCTTTAAGAGTGGACGGCGGAGCCTGCGCAAATGATTTCCTGAGGCAGTTTCAATCCGACATTATCCAGACGGAAGTGCAGAGACCTACCTGCATCGAAACGACGGCACTGGGAGCTGCCTATTTGGCGGGGCTGGCTGTCGGCTATTGGGAAAACATGGAGGATATAAGAAATAACTGGCGGATTTCAGGAAGCTTTATCCCCCAAATCACCGATCAAAAAAGCTTGGATTTGTTGGAAGGATGGCATAAAGCCGTTAAATGTTCGATGGGATGGATGAGATAAAATGCAAGAGTATATGGAATTGATAAAGGCCCATCCCGCTTTCGAAGGGATTACCCAAGACGAAGATATTCTGTGGCTGCGCAAATGTATGGAAGCGGAGGTTTATCGATTTCAGAAAGGAGAAACTGTCTTTAGGGAAGGAGACGAAATACTCTTTGCCGACATTCTTTTGGAAGGCAAAGCGGAGGTTTTCTCCGCTGACGGATCTCGATACGTAAAAGAAGGTGGATCTCTTCTTTTTGAACATGAACTTTCAGGATCTTCGTTTTATGCGCCTTACACCGTTGTGGCCGATTCGGAGATTATTGTACTCTCCATGCGTGTACTTCGACTTGCAAAATTGTGCAGTTTCCGGTGTTCATTCCACGGAAAACTGCTGGATAATATAAAGAAACTTTTTTCATAAAACCTATTGACAACCCCCCTTCAGGGGGGTTATATTAATGTCAGCGTTAGCACTCACCAACAAAGAGTGCTAACAAACTAATCGGTCCGCCGAGAGGAAGGGGGAACGCTCACCGTGGAATTGAATGAAAGAAAACTTCAGATACTCCAGGCCATCGTCGCTGATTTTATCTATTCAGCCGAACCTGTCGGAAGCCGAACTCTTTCGCGCAAGTACGACATGGGTATAAGTCCCGCCACCATCAGGAACGAGATGTCGGATTTGGAAGATATGGGCTATTTGAGCCACCCTCACACTTCAGCCGGACGCATACCCTCCGACAAAGCCTACAGGCTCTATGTCAATCAAATGATGGAGGGTTACGAAATGTCTCCGGCGGAAAAGAGAAGCATAGCGGAAAAGCTTACGAAAAATGTGACGGAACTGGAACGAACGATAGAATACGCGGCAACGCTGTTATCGGAACTCACAAATTTAGCGTCCTTTGCGATTACCCCCAATCGGACGGAAAACAGGTTAAAATACATCAATTTTCTTCCTGTAGACGACAATACGGTGGTTCTAATGCTCGTCGGAGAAGACGGAAAAGTCAGCAACAATACCGTCAGACTCGAAACTCCCTATACGCCGGACAACCTTGAACTAATGTCCAAGGTCATGACACACAGCTTTAAAGGAAAGACCATCAGCGATATTTTGACGCTGGATGTGATCAAAGCTTTTGAAACCGATATGTCGGCTCTGTCCAAGTTCGCAGGGTCCATCGTGCCGAATTTTCTGGAAACGTTAGAAAGAATGCTCTCTGTCGATCTCTATTTGGATGGACTTACGAATATATTTTCCATCCCTGAATACAATGACATTCAAAGGGCAAAATGCTTTCTGGAAATGGTGCATCGGAAACAACATTTTACCGAAGTGCTGGTCAACAGGGACAACGGATTGATCATTACAATCGGGGGAGAGAATGCCGACGATTACATGAAGGATTGCAGCCTGATTACCGCAGATTACAAAATCAACGGCAAACTGGTCGGAAAACTCGGGGTCATCGGTCCCACAAGGATGAAATACAGCGAAATCACTTCTGTCATTAAATACATGACAGATAATATAAGTGAGACATTTAAGATTAAGGGAGATAAGAAGGATGGCTGAAGACAAGAAGAAGAAAGAAGAAAAAGAGGAATTGGTAGCAGAAAGCGAAGAGAAGGCCACAGTAGATTCTGAAAATAAACAGACAGAAGAAAAACTCAAAGAAGAGGAAGACCTTCAAACAAGATATTTAAGGCTTGCTGCGGATTTCCAAAACTTTCGGCGCAGATCCGAAAAAGAGAGAGCAGACGTCTACGCATACGCCAACGAAAAAATCGTGGTGGACTTGCTTGATGTAATAGATAGTTTTGAACGTGCCATGAATAACACATGGGAGGCCGAGGAGGCCAGAGTAATGGAAGGAATGGCATTGATCCTCAAACAACTCCAAGGGGTTTTGGAGGAGAATCATGTCGAGGAAATTCAATCTTTAGGCTTACCGTTTGACCCCGCATATCACAATGCGGTCATGACAGAAGCAAGCGAGTCGGTCGAAAGCGGATTGGTTTCGAAAGTATTGCAAAAGGGGTATATGCTCAATAAAAAAGTAATTCGGCCGTCCATGGTGGCGGTAGCGGAGTAAAAAGACAAATTCAGTACAGTTTAACGGAGGTATAGATATTATGGGAAAAGTAATAGGAATCGATTTAGGAACAACAAACAGCTGTGTGGCGGTTTTAGAGGGCGGAGAGCCCACCGTAATCGCTAATGCAGAGGGTAACAGAACGACACCTTCTGTTGTAGGTTTTACAAAGGGTGGCGAACGTCTTGTGGGCGAAACCGCAAAGCGTCAGGCTATAACAAATCCGGACAGAACCATTTCGTCCATCAAAAGACACATGGGGTCCTCGCATAAAGTCAGCATCGACGGAAAAGATTATACACCGCAGGATATTTCGGCAATGATTCTTTCCAAGCTTAAGGCGGATGCGGAAAGCTATTTGGGCGAAAAAGTAACACAGGCGGTCATCACAGTACCTGCTTATTTTTCCGACAGCCAAAAACAGGCGACGAAAGATGCGGGAAAAATTGCCGGTCTGGACGTTATGAGAATCATTAACGAACCGACGGCGGCGGCATTGGCTTATGGATTAGATAAAGATACGGCGCACCATAAAATACTTGTTTACGACCTTGGTGGCGGTACATTCGACGTATCCATTCTGGAACTTGGCGACGGCGTTTTCGAAGTTCTGTCTACCAACGGCGATACAAAGTTAGGCGGAGACGATTTTGACAACATTATCATGAATTTTATGGCCGATCAGTTTGCCAAAGAAAACGGCGTAGATCTTAGGAGCGACAAAATGGCTCTTCAGCGGCTGAAAGAAGCGGCAGAAAAGGCAAAGAAAGAGTTGTCGGCATCTCAGACCACCAATATCAATCTTCCGTTTATCACAGTGAACGCAGACGGACCGCTTCATCTGAATATGGATATCACCAGAGCCAAATTCGATCAATTGACGGCAGATCTGGTTAAAAGAACCATTGAACCGATGAAAAAGGCCATGAAGGATGCCAACGTCACGACAGCAGATCTGGATAAAGTCATTCTGGTCGGCGGCTCGACAAGAACACCCGCCGTACAGGATACGGTAAGAAACATAACAGGCAAAGAGCCTTTTAAAGGAATTAACCCGGACGAATGTGTCGCAATCGGAGCTGCTATTCAGGCAGGAGTACTGACCGGCGAGGTCAAAGACGTATTGCTGCTGGATGTTACACCGCTTTCACTTTCCATCGAAACACTGGGAGGTGTCGCAACAAGGCTCATTGAACGCAACACAACCATTCCGACAAAAAAGAGCCAGATCTTCTCCACGGCAGCGGACAATCAAAATGCAGTAGACATTCATGTTATGCAGGGCGAACGTCAAATGGCCGCAGACAATATCACGCTGGGAAGATTCCAACTGACAGGTATCCCCGCAGCGCCACGCGGCATCCCTCAAATCGAAGTAACGTTCGATATCGACGCCAACGGCATTGTAAACGTCAGCGCGAAGGATCTTGGCACAGGCAAAGAACAGCGGATAACGATCACTTCTTCTTCTAAACTTTCAGAAGACGATATTAAGCAAAAAATCAAAGAGGCGGAAGAGTTCGCGGAAGTTGACAAGGCTAAAAAAGAAGAAATAGAAACCAGGAATCAAGCGGAGACAATGGTATACGAGACAGAGAAGAACTTAAAGCAATTAGAGGGAAAACTGTCCGAAGAAGAAGTTCAAAAAATCACAAGCGCCAAAGAAAGCTTATCCAAAGCTTTGGAAAATGGCACAGTGGAAGATATTAAGGCAAAAATAGAAGAGCTGACAAAAGAATTCCATGTGATGTCAACAAAACTTTATGAGCAGGCACAAGCTGCCGGTGCGAATCCCGATATGTCCGGAGCATCAGATTTTGATGCAAATGCGGAAGGAGGAGCATCTGAGCAGGCGCAGAATGACAATGTTGTGGATGCCGATTTCGAAGTTGTGGACGAAGACAAAAAGTAAGAATAAATTACAGTAAATGAGGGCGGCCTCCGGGCCGCCCGTTGGAGATATATATGGCAGATAAGAGAGATTTTTACGAGGTCCTGGGACTTCAAAAAGGAGCGACGGAAGCTCAAATAAAATCAGCCTTTCGCAAAATGGCAATGAAATACCACCCGGATAAAAATCCGGGCGATAAGACGTCGGAAGATAAATTCAAAGAAATCAACGAGGCATATTCTGTCCTTTCCGATCCCGATCAGAAAAACAAATACGATCGTTTCGGGCACGCCGGCATCGATCCAAACGCAGGATTCGGCGGCGGAGGCGGCGGCTTCGAGGGTGGTTTCGGCGGCTTCGAGGATATATTCAATATGTTTGGCGGAGGCGGCGGCTTTGGCGGTTTCTCTTCTTCCAGAAGGTCCGGGCCAAGGCGCGGAGCCGATCTTCAAAAGCGGATGAATATTACGTTCGAAGAGGCAGCTTTCGGAGCAAAGAAGGAAATTCGTTTAACAAAAGACGTAAACTGCAGCGAATGTGGAGGCACGGGAGCGGAAAAGGGCACATCCAAGACCACTTGTCCCAAATGCGGAGGCACAGGGCAGATTCGTACGGTGCAAAGTACACCTCTGGGTCAGTTCCAAAGTGCAAGGCCTTGCGATCGCTGCGGCGGAACGGGTCAAATCATCGAAACCCCCTGCAGCGCATGTAGCGGCACAGGAAAGACAAGAAAGACCGTCACTCTTTCCGTGGATATTCCCGCAGGAGTCGATAATGAATCTGTGATACCTCTCAGAGGACAAGGACAGCCCGGGAGCAGCGGCGGTCCTTCGGGCGATTTATACATCGTGCTTTCCGTTTCGCCACATAGACTTTTTAAGCGCAAGGGAGATGACCTCTGGATAGAAATGCCCATTACTTTTTCCCAGGCAGCACTGGGGGACAGCATAACAGTTCCCACGCTTTCGGAAAAAATTTCGTATAAAGTCCCGGCCGGAACGCAGCCCGATACCGTATTCCGTATTAAGGGAAAGGGAATAAAGAACGTCCGTTCAGGAAAACCGGGAGACCTTTATGTTCAAGTCAGCCTGGAAGTTCCAACAAAACTTTCGAACGAGCAGAAGGCGCTGATTAAACAATTCGGCGAGGCAAAAAATTCGGATGGCTACGCCAAAAGAAAGAGTTTTGCCGACACTGTCAAAGAACTTTTTAAGTAGGGGCGCGTTTTGAAATATAAAGAAATTAAAGTAAAGACAACAATACAACAATTGGACCCGTTTGTCCTGTGGCTTGAGCAACAGGGCATAACGGGTCTTATTATCAGCGACCCCAGGGAAGCCGCTGAATTTATGGCGGGCAAAGAAACCTGGCATTGGGATTATGTAGACGAGGATGTCTTGTCCGGGTTGACCGGAAGCCCCTCCGTAACGTTTTATGTAAAACAAGAGGAGAATATTGACCATCTTTTGAGTGAAATGGCTGAGTATACGCTCGAAGTCGCCTTGGTGGATGACCAGGATTGGCTGCATAAATGGAAAGAGTACTTTGTTCCGGCACGCATCACGCCCAGAATTGTTGTAAAGCCGGCTTGGGCTGCATATTCCGGAAATCCCGAAGATATTGTCATCGACATCGATCCGGGAATGGCTTTTGGAACCGGTACACACGCGACGACTACATTATGCATGCGCCTTCTTGAAATGTATATGGAACCGGGCGACGATGTGATGGATGTGGGTTCAGGCACAGGGATACTTTCCGTCGCGGCGGCTTTTCTTGACGCCCATAAAGTTCTTTCCCTGGATTTGGATCCGGAAGCGATTCTCAGCACCAGACAAAATGTTTTAAAAAACGGAGTTTCCGATCGTGTCGAGGTAAAGTGCGCGGATTTGACAAAGAATGTCGACTTTATTGCGGATGTGGTCATCGCAAATTTAATGGCTGATTTAGTTGTGATGCTTTCCAAAGATGTGGCTAAACATTTGAAAGGAAAGTCAATATACATCGCCAGCGGTATATTGAAAGAAAAAGAGAACTTTGTGCGCGAAGCCTTGCTTTCAGAAGGGTTTGAAGTGTTGGAAGTTCTGTACGAAGACGAGTGGTGCGCGATCGCCTCCAAGCGCTCATAAGGGAAAATCGCACTCCTATATTTTTTTGTGAAAATCAAATAGACTCATGAACATTCGATCACTTCATGCACGGCTTTATGTTCCGTCATTCCATACTCGAAATGTTCATGAGTCTTATTTTTGTGACATATATGCTTGTATTGTCAGTCGGCGAATATTAAATCATAGGTTTTAAATTCGGGCTGATGATCAGTTTTGTTCCTGTCGCTTCCTGGATTTGCTCCAGCGTATAGTCGGAATTCAATTCTGTAAGCAAGAGTCCTTCGGGTGTTACTTCCATGACACCCATCTCCGTGATGATCATATCGACCACGTTGACAGCTGTGTATGGCAAAGTACATTCTTCAAGGATTTTATGACTGCCTTTTTGTGTATGCAGCATGGAAATGATAACCTTTTTTGCGCCTACGACCAAGTCCATCGCGCCGCCCATTCCCGGCACCATTTTGCCCGGTACGATCCAGTTTGCCAGGTTGCCGTGTTTGTCGACTTCCAGCGCGCCAAGGATGGTAGCGTCTACATGCCCGCCACGAATGATTCCAAACGAGGTGGCGCTGTCAAAGCACATCGCTCCGGGGCTCAGCGTTACATATTGAGCGCCTGCATTGATGATATCTGTATCTTCTTCGCCCGGTACTGCGGCAGGGCCCATGCCCATGATTCCGTTTTCCGATTGAATGACGATATGAACATCTTCCGGTAAAAAGTTCGCTACCATAGTGGGGAGTCCAATGCCTAAATTGACAACATCGCCGTCCTTTAATTCTTTTGCAACGCGTTTAGCGATGACTTCTTTTAAATCTGCCATTTTTGTTCACCCCCTACGATGGAATCTACGAAAATTCCCGGTGTTCTAATGTCGTTAGGACCGAGTTCTCCGACTTCAACAATTGTATGCGCGCCTACAATAACATGCTCTGCGGCTCCGGCCATCAATGGATTGAAGTTATGCGTAGTTGCATTGTAGCTTGTGTTTCCGAATTTATCGGTAATGGAACCTCTGATAAAAGCAAAATCAGCTTTCAGCGGCAGCTCCAACAAATAATCTCTTCCGTCGACATTGATTACTTGCTTTCCGTCGGCAACAATGGTACCTACTCCTGTGGGAGTCAGAATTCCGCCAAGTCCGGTGGAGCCTGCACGTATGCGTTCTGCCAGCGTTCCCTGGGGCACCAAGATGCATTCCAGTTTATCTGCTTCGACTTCCGTGTTCATTCTCTGCGCCACTTCGGGGTTGAGTCCGACATGAGAAGCAATCAATGTTTTGATCTGGCCGTTCGTTAGAAGTTTGCCTATGCCTCTTCCCGGAACACCTGCATCATTGCAGATAATTGTCAGGTTTTTGACATTCTTGCGTACCAGCGCATCGATGAGTATTTCGGGAGTGCCGCAGGCCATAAAGCCGCCGACCATGATGCTGGCGCCATCTTCTATGATGGAAACAGCTTCATCCGCTGATTTCATTTTGTTCTTCATATATATCACATCCTTTATATTATTTTACCGCGACTGAAGTTTGGTTAAAGATTTATTTGCTGTAGTCAAAGAATCCGATTCCGGTCTTTCTTCCCAGTTTATTTCCTCTTACCATTTTCTTCAGGAGCGGATGGGGTCTGTATTTCGTGTCGCCGAATTCCGAATAGAGGGTTTCCATGATGGCAAGGCAGACGTCTAATCCTATTAAATCGCCCAAAGCCAAGGGTCCCATGGGGTGGTTGGCGCCCAATTTCATCGCTTCGTCTATATCTTCGGCCTTTGCGACACCATCTGCCAAAATTCCGATTGCTTCGTTGATCATCGGGATTAAAAGTCGATTGACGACAAAGCCCGGAGCCTCTTCCACTTGAACGGCCGTTTTTCCTAATGTTTCGGTCAACGCGACGATGGTTGTCTTTGTTTCTTCCGAAGTTGCAAGGCCCTGAATGATTTCAACCAGCTTCATCATTGGGACGGGATTAAAGAAGTGCATACCGATGATTTTGTCCGGCCTGTTTGTCGCTGCCGCAATTTCCGTGATGGAAAGGGAAGACGTGTTTGTCGCGATGATTGTTTCGGGCTTGCAAAGAGCGTCAAGCTCGGCAAAGAGCGCTTTCTTTGACGCCATGTCTTCTGTAGCGGCTTCGATGACCAAATCGGCATCCTTGATGATCTCGATATCGATGGAACCTTGAATTCGAGACATAATATCCGCTTTTTCTTCTGCAGTCAGCTTTTCTTTAGCAATCAACCTGTCCAGGTTTTTTTCTACAGTAGCGATTCCTTTATCCACTGAAGTTTGTCTTCTGGCTCGAAGAGCTACTTCAAAACCATTTTGAGCCAACACTTGAATGATGCCGGCGCCCATAGTTCCTGTGCCTAAAACACCTATTTTTTTCATGATGATCCTCCTTTTTATCTTACGAGGCTTCCTTTTATAGTCAGCCATGGCTTGATTTTTTTGCATACACGCTATTGTACACCTTTTTTTACTTACCTGTAAACTCCGGTTTTCTTTTTTCCAAGAAGGCATTCATTCCTTCTTTTTGATCGCTTGACGCAAAGCATTTGCCAAAAAGCTGGGCTTCGACATGAATGGCCTTATCCATGTCTGATATTTCCAGACCCTCCCGGATGGCTTTCTTTGCATAAGCGATTGCCAAGGGCGCATTTCCGGCAATCTTTGCGGCCATAGACATCGCTTCATCCATCAAGCTGTCCTGCGGAACTACTTTATTTACTAAGCCGATTGCTGCCGCTGCCTCTGCCGTTATGATGCTGCCCGTCAAAATCAATTCCATCGCCTTGGCTTTGCCTACTAAACGAGGCAGCCTTTGTGTGCCGGAGTATCCCGGAATAATGCCTAAGCTTACTTCGGGCTGGCCGAATTTTGCCTTTTCGCCGGCAATTCTGATGTCGCAGGCCATGGCCAGTTCGCATCCGCCGCCTAAAGCAAAACCGTTTACAGCAGCGATAACAATTTTGTCCATCGTTTCGATTCTGCGAAATACTTTTTGTCCCAGACAGCCGAAGTCGTATCCCGCTTTTTCATCAAGATTCCGCATGGCGGAAATATCGGCGCCCGCGACGAAAACTCTTCCTTCTCCGGTAAGGATGACAACCTTAACCTCCGGGTCCGACTCCGCTTTTTCTATCGCAGCGCCAAGATCTGTCAGCACTTCTTCGTTTAAAGCATTCATTGCCTCGGGACGATCAATGCGAATGACGGCTATGTTATCCGTCTTGTCCAATCTTACCGTATTCATTTTTCCCCTTTCTTTGACTTTATTTTATTTCGTATTTATCTATGGTGGTTTTCAGAATGTACTTATTTTTAATTTCTCCCAACGCCGTATAGTGGGACTGCTGACTATGCACATCCAGTACTTCTTGATTTTCCCATTTTTCCAAAAGCATCACTTCGTCCTCGTTTTCCGCAGAAAAGAAGAAGTCGTAATAGTAGTTCCCGTTTTCTGCTTCGGATGCTTTTGCGATCCCTGCATCGAGCACTTCTTTAACGAAAATTTCTCTTTTCCCCGGCTTTGCCAAAAATGTGACGTGTAATATTAACATGGCTCCTCCTTTGAGTTTGCATTGCGATTTAAAGATTAATTTGATAAAATCATAGCGTGTCGTTAGAACACAGTCAAGAGAAAAGGAGATAGGTATCATGATGCGGTACGGTTGCTATATTGAGTCCCCGGTGGGGAAATTACAGGTTGTCGAAAAAAACGGAGAGTTGACGCACGTTCTGTTCTGTTCCAGAAGAGAACCAAAGCCGGTTACAGAGAACGGGCACGAAGTTCTTGCTAAAGTTCTGGGGAAGACGGTATATTTCGAGGAAAAGATGACACCGGTTCTTAAGCAGGCAAAAAAAGAATTGGAAGAATATTTTGACGGAAAACGTAAAGCATTTGATATTCCTTTAGCTCCGGAAGGCACGGAATTTCAGTTGAAAGCATGGGAAGGCCTGCGTACGATACCGTACGGCGAAACACGCACCTATAAGCAGATGGCCGAATATGCCTGCTGCCCGAAAGGGTATCGCGCAATAGGTCTGGCTAACAACAGAAATCCTATAAGCATCATCGTTCCTTGCCACAGAGTAATCGGTTCAAACGGCAAACTTGTCGGTTTTGGCGGTGGCTTGGATAAAAAAGAACTTCTTTTGAATTTAGAGAAAAACGAGTCAAAGGCGACCGCAAAAGCATGATAAGAACTGTCGGATTCTATACGTTGGGATGCAAGGTCAATCAATACGAAACGCAAAGCGTGGCGGAAAATTTTCTGAATGCGGGATACCGTGTGGTGAAAGAAGAGGAGCCGGCCGATGTATATGTAGTCAATACGTGTACTGTCACTCGGTTGGCGGATCGAAAATCCAGGCAATATATCCGCAAGATGAAAAGATTGAATCCTGCGGCTGTCATCGTGATCATGGGTTGCTATCCGCAGACGAATCCCGTAGAAGTTTTGGACTTGCTTGGTGCGGATATCGTCATGGGCACCACGGATAAAGGAAAAGCGGTTGAGTTTGTAGAACAATTTCTCAAAAACAAAGAGATGCAAAATCATGTGCGGGAGACACGGGTTCTTGAAACGCAGTACGCGGAAGGGCATTCTGCCGTCGGACTCGATTCTCAATCCAGGGCGTTAATTAAAATTCAAGACGGTTGCGACAGGTTTTGCTCTTACTGCGTTATTCCGTATTCCCGAGGCGCCATTCGCTCCAGACCTCTTGAAGCGATCGTGCAAGAGGCGCAAACCCTGCTTGCGCGAGGATATAAGGAACTGGTGCTCACAGGGATCAATACCGCGCTCTACGGTGCGGAAGAGGGCTTTCCAACGACTTCGGACGGCGCAGCAGGTGTGGAGTCCATCGTCAGTAGATTGAACGCTTTGCCGGGAGATTTTCGCATACGGCTGGGCTCCCTGGAGCCGACCGTTGTGAATGCGGACTATGTCCGAGGGCTCCTGAAGTACGAGAAGCTATGCCGTCATCTTCACCTTTCTGTTCAAAGCGGCAGCGACGAAATCATCCGTGCAATGAACAGACATTATAAAATACAAGATTATTTAGATATTGTTCGGGTTCTTCGGGATTTCGATCCGCACTACGGCATTACGACGGATATTATCACGGGTTTTCCGGGGGAAACGGAAAGCGATTTTCAAAAGAGCGTTGAGCTTGTCAAAAAAGTCGGATATTTAAAGGTGCATGCATTCCCATATTCACAGAGACTCTATACATCGGCAGCACAAATGGACAATCAGGTGTCGGCACCGATAAAAAAAGAGCGAAACAGAAAACTCATAGAAGTTGCAGCCAACGTATCGTTGCAATATCGGCAGTCGTTGCAAGGTTCTTTGCAAAGAGTTCTTATAGAAGGCCCCGCGGGACACAAACAGGGTCAACATCTTTGGAAAGGGCATGCGGATAATTTTACGGAAATCTTTTTCCCGCATCCGGAAGACAGCGATATCGCAAACCGGTTCATCAACCTTGTAGCGCTGCAACCATTTGAAGATGGCCTCCTTGGCCGAAAGGAAGAATAACATGTCTGATTGTATTTTCTGTAAAATCGCCAACAAGGAAATTCCTTCGGAGGCTGTTTACGAGGATGACAAAATTTATTCATTTTACGATCTTCAGCCGCAAGCTCCTGTTCATGTGCTGATTATCCCCAAAAAACATTTGGATTCCCTGGATGACACGCAGCCCCACGACGCTGCTCTGCTGGCACATCTCCTTCTTAAAGTGAAAGATATTGCCAAAGATCTTGGTCTGGAAAACGGATATCGACTCGTCGCCAATACAGGAGAAGACGGCATGCAATCGGTCAAGCATCTTCATTTTCACCTTTTAGGCAAGCGCAAGATGATTTGGCCTCCGGGCTGATATCGATTGTTCGATCGGTTGCGGCTCTGTCAACGTAAAAAAGTGCTTGCAAAGGCATTCTTTAATATGTATAATACCTTTTGTTACAGACGAATTCGCCTGCGATGCAGGACGGTTCTCAAAGAAGTGAGGAGGTGAAACGAAGTTATGGCACAAGTTATAGTAAGAGAAAACGAAAGCTTGGAAAGTGCTCTTAAAAGATTTAAGCGCTCTTGTGCTAGAGACGGCGTCATGTCCGAACTCAGGAAGAGAGAACACTACGAAAAGCCCAGTGTTAAGCGGAAAAAGAAATCCGAAGCAGCAAGGAAAAAAGCAAATAAAAAGTTTTAGTTCCATGCTCTAAAAGAACAATCACCAAAGGACGGCTGTGCCGTCCTTTTTCAATGGTTTTATATTTTTTCTAAAGGGGCCGCAATCCCGTGCCGTTTCAATTTATAGTAGAAGCCCTGCTTGGAAAGCCTTAACTTTCGTGCCGCCTCCGCGTGCGAAGCGCTTTGCGCGATCGCATCAATCAGGATATCTTTTTCTATGCCGTCCATGATTTCTTTCAGGGATTTTTCTTTGCCGAGCGGATACATGATGGTATTGTTTTCCACACGATTCCAAATATAGTCGGTCAGGTCTTCCTTATGTATTGAAGCCACTTTCGATGACCCCTCGCAGCTCTCTTACATTGCCGGGCCAATGGTATGTTTCGAACAGGTCTCTTACCTCTTCGCCGACACCCTTTATATCGCTTTGCATGCGTTGGTTGTAAAGGCCGATAAAATAGTCCGTCAGCTGACAGATGTCTTCTCTGCGCTCGCGAAGAGGAGGCACGCGCAATTGCACGGAGCCAAGGCGATAAAATAAATCTTCTCTTAAGGTCTGATCTTCGACGCAGCGAATAGGGGCTTTATTCATGGCGGATATAATTCTTACATCCACAACGATAGGGTTTGACCCTCCGACCCGGGTGATTTTTTTATCTTCAATCGCCTTTAATAATTTTGCCTGGACACTCATGTCCATCGAATTGACTTCGTCCAGAAAAAGCGTTCCGCCGTCCGCCACTTCAAACAGTCCCATTCGATTTTCTGCTCCGGTAAAACTGCCTTTTACTGTGCCGAAAAGAATACTTTCCAATAAGGTTGCAGGTATGGCGGCGCAATTCTGCGAAATAAACTTCGCATTTCTTCTGCTTCCTTCCTTGTGTAAAGACTGGGCAACCAATTCTTTGCCTGTCCCCGTTTCTCCATAAATCAAAACGCTTGAATCCGTTTTAGCGATTTTTTGTATTTTATTTTTCAGCTGCATCATCTTTTCGGATTGTCCGATAATATCTTCTATTTCGTATAAATCACTCTGCCTCTCCAGTTTTGCGGTGGATAAGACAATCTTTTCCTTCTGATAACTTGCAACTTCTACGGCGCCCACCAACTTTCCCTTTTCAACCAAGGGAAGTGCACTGATGATGCCGTCAATCGTTTCATTATTGTAGGTGGTAAACCTTTGCGCCACATTGAGCTGAGGCTTTCCTGTTTTGAGAACGCTCCATACGATGCTGTTTTCTTTTGTAAGTCCTTTATATACATCGAAAATAGATTTTCCCAGCATTTCATCCTGCTTCATGCTGTTTATATCGGGACGCACTAAATGGTAATATCGGATGATGCCATTTTTATCGGTAATCAGCGCGCTATCCATGTAATTAAAGATATTCAATATTTGGTTGGCATATTTTGCTAACATCGCTTCACCTCCGCAGGTAAAAATATTTTACCCCCTTTAGAAATGAAAGTCAAAATATTTTGACTTCACAATCATATCCTCAAGAATGATTTCTGTCTAACATTGCGGCATATAAAGCGTTTCGAACATAATTTGGCGAAACGGCAATTCTGGCATATTAATTGCAAATACTATATGTTGCTGAAAGATTTTGCGTGGCAGGAACAAGAACGTTCCCTGCCGCAACGGGTAAAGAGCAATGAAAAGCAGGAGGATAAAATGAAAGTAGGAGTTTTAGGATCCGGTAACGGTGCACACGCCTTAGCCTTTGAATGGGCAAGGGCAGGCCACGATGTCTTTATGTTCGATTTTCCGCAGTTCGATGCAATCGACAAAATTGCAAAAAAAGGAGGCATTGAATGCCAGGGAGAAATGGAAGGTTACCAGAAACTTTCCTATGCCGGCAGCGATATTGAAAAAGTGCTGGACGGCGCTGAAATAATTTTTGCCGTAGGCCCTGCCTATAGTACGGCTCCATTCGCGGAAGCCTGCAAACCTTACGCAAAAGCGGGGCAGGTTTATGTTATATGCCCGGCTTCCATGTCCGGCGCCATCGTTTTTAAGCAGATACTCGGCCTGGATCTTTTGGACGACAGCATCGTTGTTGCCGAAACCTCCACGCTGCCTTATGCCGCAAGGCTTGTGGAACCGGGTACGGTTTTCATTCACAACAGGCTCAAAGGCGGCTTATATATTGCAGCTTTGCCTTCCAAAGCGAACGATAAAGTTTTTAAGATGGTGAAGCCTGTTCACGATACAATGGAATTGGTGGACAATGTGTGGCAGACCACATTTCAGAATGCAAATCCCGTCATTCATCCTGCCATCAGCCTTTTGAATGTCGCTCTTATCGAAAGAACAGGAGGCAACTTCTTATTCTACGAAGAAGGAGTCACGCCCGCGGTAGGCCGTTTGATCAAAGCGGTGGACGACGAAAAAATTGCAATCGGGGCGAAGTTGGGCGTTCATATTATGAGAGACACCAAGCTCGGTTTGCTTCAGGGCTATCAAGCGGTTGACAGCTACGATATCGGCTATTCCACTGCGCCCGGATACAAAGGGATTATGGCGCAGCATTCCCTTGACTACAGATATTTTAACGAAGATGTGGGCTACGGGTTAGTGTATATGACCGATTTCGCCCGTCGCATCGGCGTACCCACCCCAATTATGGATTCAATCATCAATATTGTTTCCGTTTTAATGGAGATAGATTATAGGGCGCAAGGTGCAAGGACTCTTAAAAAATTAGGCCTGGATCAATATAATCTGGAGGATTTTGTCAATAAATTTTAATGAACCGACAATGATTTGAAATTCAAAAATAGCCCCTCGGGGGCTATTTTTGTGATATAATACCAATAATTATAACTAATTTCAGGAGGTGCGCTTGAGCGAATTAAAAATTACACCTACAGAGTCCGTTGCGCCAAACGAAGTCTTTGGTATTTTAGATGTCAACCTGAAAAGCATAGAGAAAGATTGCAATGTCGAAATCGTGTTTCGCGGAGATGAAATTGTTATAACCGGCGAAGAATGCGAACGTGCGGCTGAAATTATCAACGAGATGTACGCTGTGGTAGGCAGCGGGCAAATATTGGACGAGCAAAAAGTCAGCTACATCATGACGCTTTCAAAGGACGGTATTTCTTATACCCAGAGCAGCTTATCAAAAGATGTCATTTGCTTTACGTACAGAGGAAAGCCGCTTAAAGCCAAGACCTTGGGCCAAAAGGAATACGTCACTGCCATTCAGAATAACGATATCGTATTCGGCATAGGTCCTGCCGGAACAGGGAAAACATATATTGCTGTGGCCATGGCTGTCAGCGCATTAAAAAACAAGGAAGTCGAAAGAATCATATTAGCGCGGCCGGCAGTGGAAGCAGGCGAGCGCCTGGGGTTCCTTCCCGGAGATTTACAGGAAAAAGTGGATCCGTATCTTCGTCCTTTATACGATGCTTTATACGATATATTGGGACGGGAAAGCTCGCTTCGCCTAAAGGAAAAAGAAACCATAGAAGTTGTGCCTTTGGCTTACATGCGCGGACGCACGCTGGACAATGCCTTTATCATTTTGGATGAAGCGCAGAATTCTACGAAAGAGCAAATGAAAATGTTTCTGACTCGCATGGGCTTTGGCTCCAAGGTAATCGTTACGGGCGACATTACGCAAATTGACCTGCCAAAAGGAAAGCGTTCCGGGCTGATAGACGCCACACATATTCTTAAGGGTGTGGAGGGCATAGCTTTTGCCGAGTTGACGGACAGCGATGTAGTAAGACATCCCCTGGTTCGCCGCATCGTGAACGCATACGAGCATTATCTTAAAAAACATCCCGAATGGAACGAGGAGTAACATGCTGTTATATTTTGACGACGAAGAGCAAATAGGACAAAATATCAAAAATTATATGCAGGAGGCTGCAGTTCTTTGTGCAAAGGAAGAAGACTTAGACGAAGAACGCCTTTCTGTCAGTGTTTCTTTTGTGGACGAAGAGGAGATACGTAAGCTGAACCGCGAATATCGGGACAATGATTCCGTTACGGATGTGCTTTCGTTTCCGCAGTTTGACGGCATAGAATATCTTACGGATTTCGAAGAAATCAGCCTGGGCGACGTCGTAATCTGCCGCAGTGTGGCAGAGCGGCAAGCTCTAGAGTACGGGCATTCGCTCGAAAGAGAATACTTATATCTTTTTACGCACAGCGTGTTTCACTTATTGGGCTATGATCACATGGAGGAAGCAGAAAAAAAATTGATGCGCGAAAAAGAAGAGCGTGTCATGACGAAGTTATTACTGCCCCGCAACAGCATTGGAGGCGATATTCTTGAATGATAAAGAACTGTTTGAAATAGCAAAAAAGGCCGTGGATCATGCCTATGCGCCGTATTCGAAATTTAAAGTCGGCGCTGCGTTGTTAACAAAAGACGGGCATATATTTACAGGGGTTAACGTGGAGAATTCCTCTTTCGGAGCTACGATATGCGCGGAGCGAACCGCTTTTGTAAAAGCTGTTTCAGAAGGCTTTAAGGAGTTTTCGTCCATAGCGGTGACCAGCAGCAGCGGGAAAGCCTGGCCTTGCGGAATTTGTCGTCAGTTTATGTATGAATTCGGAGACGAGCTGACTGTGATCACCGGCAGCGATGCCGAACATTTGGAAAAGCATACGATCAAAGAATTGCTATTGGAGGGGTTTCGATTATGAAAACCGGATTTATCGGAATTGTCGGCAGACCCAATGTCGGCAAGTCTACGCTGCTCAACGCTATCTTGGGCGAAAAAATTGCCATAACGACAGAAAAACCGCAAACCACAAGAAATACTATCAGAGGAATTTACACCAGGGAAGAAAACGGTTCGGATGATATGGGCTGCCAGATGGTTTTTATCGACACGCCCGGCATTCATAAACCAAAGAATAAACTGGGAAGTTTTATGACGGATGCCGCAACCAATACGCTTAAAGAAGTTGATGTCATTCTTTTTCTGGTTGACGACGTGTATGCCGGAGAAGGCTCCGGAGATTCGTACATTGTTGAATTGCTGAAGCAAAACAGCACGCACAAAATACTCGTCATCAATAAAATCGATAAAATGGGACCGGAGAGTTTTCGCAAAACATACGAAACATACGAGGCGATGAATATTTTTGACGCCATCATCGGCACGCAAGCTAATATCGGACAAAATGTAGATGTATTGATTAACACGATCGAAGAATTGCTTGTAACGGGGCCGATGTATTTCCCGGCAGACATGATCACGGATTATCCGGAGCGCTTTCTTGTAAGTGAAATTATCCGGGAAAAAGTGTTGATGTATCTGAACGACGAAGTCCCCCATGGCGTTGCCGTAGAAATTGAAACATACGAAGAGCGTCCCAATATCACCAATATAGGGGCAATCATCTATTGCGAGAAAAAATCCCATAAAGGAATTCTTATCGGCAAAGAAGGTAAAAAGTTGAAGGGGATAGGCAAGAGCGCGCGTTTGGAAATCGAAGCGCTTATCGGGACAAAAGTATTTCTGGAACTATGGGTTAAAGTAAAAGAAAACTGGCGGGACAACGAAGCGGCCATCAGCAATTTCGGATACAAAGGATAAAAATGTACACAGATACCGAAGCAGTCATATTGCGCCAGACGAAGAGTTTAAACGGACGTCGGATGATTCTGCTTTTTTCCAAGAAGTACGGCAAAATCAGCGCAGGAAGTTCCATCAGCGAATCAGGCAAGAATAAGTCAGCCTTGGCTCTTCGCCCTTTTACTTACGGACGATATGAACTGTTTAAAAACAAAGAGAGTTTTAACATCAACGGAGCCGAAGTGCTGAACAGCTTTTATCGTATCGGCGAAGATGTCGATAAGTATATGAACGCTTCGTATGTTCTTGAATTTACGGATAAGCTGTTGCCCGAAGGAGAACCTTCGCCTGGGATTTTCAACCTGCTGATTGATTTTCTCTCGATGATGGAACAACGCAAGAGCGCTTACGGGACATTGGTGTCGGGTTTTCTTTGCAAAGCGCTGTTTCAGGCAGGCAATGCGCCGATCCTGGACATGTGTGCAGCGTGCGGCGCAGCGGAACCTCTTTTGTTTTTTTCAGTGAAGGACGGAGGACTTCTTTGCGGGAATTGCGCAAGCGCTCAAGACCTCAATAACACATTGATATTTCCTGTGGGAGTGGTTATAATCGACATACTAAAATATCTGTTTCAGCACCCGCTGCGCAGTTTGGAAACATTGGCGTTAAAGGATGATGTACAAAAGCAGGTAGATAAACTACTGAAAGCATATATCGCGTATCACCTTGGAATAGAAGGTTTGAAAAGCGAAGGTTTAATAATCTAAAGTTGCACGGATTGCAGAGAAAGGGAAGTAAAATGGAAATCACATTAGAGAAGATTGAACTTGTAAAAGACAGAACAGGGGTTGGCTACAAAGAGGCGAAAGAAGCATTGGAAAAAACCGAAGGCAGCGTTGTTGATGCCATTATTCACATCGAAGAGAACATAGATGAAGCAAGCAAGAGCAAAATGGGAACACAAAGCGCTGCGATGGTGGATGCGATCAAAGAAGCGATAAGAAAAGGCAATGTCAACAAACTTACCATCAAGAAAGACAACGATGTCATTCTTAACCTTCCTTTGAGCATAGGCATTATCGGAACCGTACTTTTCCCCTGGGCTATTATTGGAGCGACGATTGCGGCTTTCGGCACGAAATGCACAATAGAGTTGGTCAAGGATAACGGCGAAATAGTGAATATATCCGACAGAGCGTCCGAAACTTTTGATACGGTTGTCTCTAAAGGCAGTGTCATTGTCGACGAGATGAAAGACAAGAGCGGAGACTATATGGATGCAGCCAAAGAAAAGGGACAGGAAGCTTGGAATGTCGCGAAAGAAAAGGGAGCGGATGTCGTTGAATCCATGAAGGGAAAAGCTGCCGGCGTCATGAAAAAAGTAGCCGAGGAAGCCGATCTTGGCGAGTTTTGCGATTTCGACCTGAGCGAAATCGATATGGCAGATGTCGCCGAGCCGACCACAGAAGAGACGAAGCCGGTATCCGAACCGGAACCCGAAGTAAAAGAAGAAGCAAAGAAGTAAGTAAATAATATAATATATTTAGGAGAAAACAGCGTATGAAACAAGAACTCTCGATGGAAAAAATCGTATCACTGGCAAAAGGACGGGGCTTTGTTTATCCCGGTTCCGAAATTTATGGCGGCCTCGCAAATTCATGGGATTACGGTCCCGTGGGCGTAGAGCTCAAAAACAACATCAAACGAGCCTGGTGGAAAAAATTCGTCCAGGAATCAGTGTACAACGTGGGGTTAGACGCTGCCATACTGATGAACCCGCAAACTTGGGTAGCTTCCGGCCACGTAGGCGGTTTTGCCGATCCCTTGATCGACTGCAAGTCTTGTAAAGCAAGGTTTCGTGCAGATAAACTCATCGAGGATCACGCCAAGCAAAAGGGCGAAGAAATTGTGGGAATAGACGGATGGAGCAATGAACAGCTCGAAGGATACATTCAGGAGCACAGCATTGTGTGCCCCGAATGCGGAAAGTCCAGTTTTACAGGCATTCGTCAGTTCAACCTGATGTTTAAAACGTTTCAGGGGGTTACGGAAGATTCCAAAGCAGAACTCTACCTTAGACCCGAGACGGCGCAGGGCATCTTTGTTAACTTTAAAAATGTGCAGCGAACAACGAGAAAAAAAATCCCGTTTGGCATCGCGCAAATAGGTAAGTCTTTCCGCAATGAAATCACACCGGGAAACTTCATTTTCCGTATAAGAGAATTTGAACAGATGGAATTGGAATTTTTCTGCGAGCCGGGAACGGACTTGGAATGGTTTAAGTACTGGAAAGATTATTGCTATAAGTTTTTGTTGAATTTAGGGATGAACCCCGACTCGCTTCGTCTGCGAGATCACACGAAAGAAGAATTGTCGCATTACAGCAATGCAACGACAGACTTCGAATTCATGTTCCCGTTTGGATGGGGAGAACTTTGGGGTATTGCAGATCGTACAGACTTCGACCTTACGCAGCATCAAAATCATTCTGGCCAAAGCATGGAATATATCGATCCCACCACGAACGAGAGATATATACCTTATTGCATAGAGCCGTCTCTGGGCGCAGACCGCGTTACTTTGGCGTTCCTTTGCAATGCGTATCACGAAGAGACTGTTCAGGATGTGAACGGAAACGACGACACGCGCGTCGTCATGAAATTCCACCCTGCTTTGGCACCGTTTAAGGCGGCTGTTCTTCCCTTAACGAAAAAGCAGGCAGAGAAAGCAGAGGAACTTCGCGCTGAATTGTCCAAGTATTTTGCTGTGGATTATGATCTTCCCGGCAGCATAGGGAAGCGTTATCGCCGGCAGGACGAAATCGGAACGCCTTTCTGTATTACAATCGATTTTGATACGGAACAGGATGCTTGTGCAACCATTCGAGACAGAGACACGATGGAGCAGATAAGGTTGCCTCTTGATCAAATCAAAGGATACATCGAAGAAAAGATGATGTTTTAGCGAATAGCATTTTCTGAAATACTTAATATAAAGGAGAGAAAAAAATGTCTAAAAAGTTCGTTTATCTGTTTAAAGAAGGCAAAGGCAGCATGAAGGGACTCCTTGGTGGCAAAGGAGCTAACTTGGCGGAGATGACCAATTTGGGGATGCCCGTTCCCAGAGGTTTCACGATAACAACGGAGGCGTGTACCCAATATTACGAGGATGGCGAGAAAATCAGCGATGCTGTCCAAACGGAAATAATGGAATATGTCGATATCCTTGAAAAGCAAACGGGCAAGAAATTCGGAGACAGCAAAAATCCTCTTTTAGTTTCCGTACGTT
>CAZSPZ010000005.1:52705-69491 GCA_964608965.1 uncultured Oscillospiraceae bacterium
AGAGCATCCATGCCCGGCATGATGGATACGATTCTCAACTTGGGCCTCAATGACAAAGTCGTCGAAACTCTTGCGGCGAAAACCGAGAACCCCAGATTTGCCTACGATTCCTACAGACGTTTCATTCAGATGTATTCCGATGTTGTCATGGAAGTCGGCAAGTCCTACTTTGAAAAGCTTATCGACGAGATGAAGCACGAAAAAGGTGTAACGCTGGATACAGAGTTGGAAGCCGACGATCTTAAGAAGTTGGCCGCAAGCTTTAAGGCTGCTTATAAAGCAAAAGTGGGAGAAGAATTTCCTTCGGAACCTATCGATCAGTTAATGGGGGCAATCAAAGCTGTTTTCCGCTCATGGAATAACCCCCGGGCTATTTACTATAGACGTATCAATGATATACCTTCTTCCTGGGGTACCGCAGTAAACGTACAGGAAATGGTGTTTGGAAACACGGGTGACAGTTCCGGAACCGGCGTTGCGTTTTCAAGAAATCCCGCTACTGGCGAAAAAAAGCTGTACGGCGAATTTCTTATGAATGCGCAGGGCGAAGATGTTGTTGCCGGAATAAGAACGCCGCAGACCATCGATCAGCTCAAAGATCAAAATCCTCAGGTTTATCAGGAATTTTATGATATAGTCTATAAACTCGAAAGTCATTATCGCGATATGCAGGACATGGAATTTACAATCGAAGATGGTAAACTCTTTATGCTGCAAACCAGAAACGGTAAAAGAACTGCCGCAGCTGCCCTCAAAATCGCCTGCGATCTCGTAGACGAAGGAATGATTACCGAAGACGAAGCTGTTTTAATGATCGATCCAAAACAGCTGGATGCGCTTTTACATCCGCAGTTTGACGGGATCGCATTAAAGAAGGCGCAGCCGATAGGTTCAGGTCTTCCTGCATCTCCGGGAGCTGCTTGCGGACAGGTTGTCTTTACTGCCGAAGCTGCTACCGAATGGACGGTAAAAAAAGGCGCCGATGTGATTCTTGTCCGTCTGGAGACATCTCCGGAAGATATCGAAGGCATGCATTATGCCAAAGGTATCCTGACGGCAAGAGGCGGCATGACTTCCCATGCGGCTGTCGTTGCAAGGGGTATGGGAACTTGCTGTGTAGCAGGTTGCGGAGAAATTCAAGTCGATGAAAAGTTGAAAGTTTTTAAGCTTGGCGGAAAAGAGTTTAGAGAAGGTGATTTTATTTCTCTGGACGGTTCTACCGGAAATATATACGGAGAGGCCATACCCACGGTAGCAGCCTCCATATTCGGAGAGTTTGACCGTTTGATGAAGTGGGCTGACAGCAAGAGAACTCTTAAGGTAAGAGCGAATGCCGATACGCCCGAAGATGCGGCTCAAAGCATAAAATTCGGAGCGGAAGGCATCGGACTTTGCAGAACCGAGCATATGTTCTTTGATGCCGAAAGAATAGCTGCCATGCGGGAAATGATCCTTTCTAAAACTATCGAACAGAGAGAAAAAGCTCTGGCAAAGCTGCTTCCGATGCAGAGAAGCGATTTCGAAGGAATATACGAGGCGATGAAAGGCTTCCCTGTCACGATTCGCTACTTAGATCCGCCACTTCATGAATTCCTGCCCCAGGACGAAGAAAGTATTCAAGCCCTTGCAGAAGAAATGAAAATGGACATCGAGGAAATCAAAGCAGTCATCACTTCTTTGCATGAATTTAATCCTATGATGGGCCACCGTGGCTGTCGCTTGGCGGTAACGTACCCTGAAATTGCGAAAATGCAAACAAGAGCCGTCATCGAAGCTGCTCTTAATGTTAAGAAGCAGCATCCCGAATGGCCGATGGTTCCCGAAATCATGATTCCGTTGATCGGAGAGCGCAAAGAGCTTGCTTTTGTAAAGAATATCGTGGTGGAAACCGCAGAAGAGATCATTGCAAAATCGGGCATGAGTCTTGAATACCTCGTGGGTACGATGATCGAGATTCCAAGAGCCGCTCTTACCGCAGATGAAATCGCCATGGAGTCGGACTTCTTCTCCTTTGGAACCAACGATTTGACCCAAATGACCTTTGGCTTTTCCCGAGACGACGCGGGCAATTTCTTAGACGCCTATTACGCGACAAAAATATATGAGAACGATCCGTTCTCCAAGATTGACGTAAACGGTGTGGGAAAATTGGTCGAAATGGCAGTCAAACTTGGCAAAGCAGCAAATCCCCATCTGCATCTTGGCATATGCGGAGAGCATGGAGGCGATCCTTTCTCTGTAGAGTTTTGCCACAATACAGGACTTGATTATGTATCCTGTTCACCTTTCCGCGTTCCCATCGCAAGACTTGCAGCCGCACAAGCTGCATTAAAGGCTGCTATGGTAAAGTAATCAGCGCTGCTGATTGCTTCCGAAATAGGAAATAGATTATAAAATAAGCCGGCACATGAAAGTATAAGCGTACACATGTGCCGGTTTTTGTATGCAATCGACGGGACAGCGCAGCACCATAAAAATTTTTTCAAAAAGTATTGACAGCTTAAAATCGCAGTGCTATTATTGCCATATGGTTAGTTAGTCAACCAACTAACCAATCAACAAAAGGGGGTAATCATTTGATAAATAATTTGAGCGAAGATCGGCCTATTTTTTTACAGATAGCCGACATGATCAAAGAGGCCATATTAAGCCAGGCATACCCGGAAGAATCACAAATACCTTCTATTACAGAATTTTCTATGGCGTACAAGATTAATCCGGCTACTGCGCTTAAAGGGGTGAACATTCTTGTAGAAGAAGAATTGTTGTACAAAAAAAGGGGACTTGGCATGTTTGTCAGCCAAGGTGCAAGAGAGAGACTTGCGGCTCAGAGGAAAGAACACTTTTATATCAACTATGTTATACCGATGACAAAAGAGGCAAATCATTTAGGAATCGGACCGAAAGAATTACATGCAATGGCAGAAAGAGGTTTAAGCGAAGATGGCAATAGAGATTAATAATGTATCAAAGCAATTTGGAAATACTTGTGCACTGAGCCAAGTGAATTTGACACTTAAAGAGCCTGGTCTTTATGGGCTTTTGGGCAACAACGGAGCCGGCAAGAGCACTTTGTTTAATATCATTACAAACAGGCTGTTTCCCGACAACGGCGATGTATTGGTCGATGGAGTCCCTGTTTCTAACAATGACGCCACATTAAAGAAAATCTTTATGATGGGGGAGGAGAGTTACTACCCGGAAGATATGAAAGTGAACAAAGCTTTTTCCGTCACAAAAATGTTTTATCCTACATTCGATCATGCCTATGCCAATGAACTTGCCGTTAAATTTGCTCTGGATACCCGCAAGAAGATAGCAAAGCTGTCCACGGGCTATGCCTCTATCTTTAAGCTGATTATCGCGCTTTCGGTCAACACTCCTTACCTGCTTTTAGATGAACCGGTTTTAGGTTTGGATGCTCAGCACAGAGATATGTTTTACAAACTGCTTATCGAGAAATATTCTCGAAATCCCTGTACGATCGTCCTCTCCACCCACTTGATTCAGGAAGTTGCGAATATTATCGAACATACAATCATTATACGTGACGGAGTGATTATAAAAGACGCGGGAAGCAAAGAATTGTTAATGTATTGTTCGACTGTTTCCGGGCCTGCTGCAGCTGTTGACACATTTGTCCAAGGACTGACCGTGATCAACCAAAGCAGCCTGGGCGGACTAAAGACCGTATGTGTGGAAGGTTTGCCCAAAGACAAGGAAGTTCCTGCCGGTTTAGAACTTGGGAAACCGAACCTGCAAGAGTATTTTATAGGATTAATGAATAAAGGGGATAAAATAAAATGAATATAAGGACAACATTTCAATACAAATTTAAAGAATCAATGAAAAGCGCTTTTACGTTTTTCGGTGTGCTGGCTCTTATTCTTCTTTTTATGATTACTTGGATAGGAGTTTTGCAAAGCGACAACAGCGGGTCCTCCAGCTTCTTCTCCGGGTATACCATAGGTGCGGCTATCATGATGCTTGTTGTAGGCATTTGCAGTATTCGAGAAGATCTAAGGTTGTTTATACAAAACGGTGTCGGACGAAAAACAACGTATAGCACTGAAATATTATCCGCTGTCGCTATTTCCTTTATGCTTGCTATAGGAGGGCAGATATTCCTTGTTTTGGGCCATGTTGTGGCTTCAAATTTCCCTGAAGTATACGTGAGCGATCTTTATCCCTTGATTTATGTGGACGGCACCAATGCGCTTACTTTGCTCCAACATATTGAATCCACATTTCTATCGGTGGCCTTGTTTATGATGATGTTTCTTTGCGGGGAATTCTTCTCGCTCCTGTTTTACATCTTAAGCAAGAAATGGACAATCGTTGTGAGCATTGCAATGCCTTTACTTCTCTTTGGAGGCGTTCCCACGGTTGCATTGAGATTTCCCGAACAGGCGATTCTGTTTGGACACTTTGCGGCACAAAGCAGTTGGAACTTATCTTTTGTGTTCTTGGTCGTCGCCGTAATTGCTGCGGCCATCGATTGGATGATTGTCCGAAAGGTCCACATCAAAGGCCTTTAGATCTTTAATTAAAATAAAATAACAGACAGCCTGTCCGGGTTTATAGTATTTCAGCCGATGAATATACTCTAATCCGGACAGGTTTTTTTATGGCGCACACTTCACCTCAAATACAGAATGTCAAGTAAAGGTCGTTCCATATTGTTCTTGCTAAATTATGGAAAATATGGTATATTAATGTTAAATTATGTTAGCGAGGTTGAAATATGGAAAATATCCGACTGATTCTGAAGCATCATGACAGGATTTACGCTTACGCTCTTGCGGCAGCTCTTAGCGAAAAATGGAGAGCGATTTCTGTCTGTGTAGCTACGGATCATATTGCAGAGGGATCGACCGGTTCTGATTTTGTGTTATGCGACAGCGCGCAATCCGCTTTAACATTCGGGGTTAAGGGGATACATTTATATGACGACAAAGAAGACATGATTGCCGAAGTCCCTGCAGTTGCGAGGTTTCAACCGATAAGTGCCATGGTATCCGCATTGAAAAATATTTGTGCATATGGCGGTTCAAAAAACTCGATCATTCCTCAAATCCCGGGAAAAGTTCTGTTTATCGGTTTCACTTCCGGGTCGGGAGGAGTAGGAACAAGTACGTCAGCGGTTATTTTAGGACGAATATTGTCCAGACTCTACTCAAGAAAAACGCTATACATTGCTTTTGAACGGTCAAACCCCTTCGATTATGCGTTTTCTTTCGAAAGCCCGAACCTTCCTCTGGATCATTTACTTTACAGAATAAGCACCGGGGACTGCGCGTGTTTTAAATTGATCAATGAATATGCCGGAAAGGATTCCTATGGTCTTTATGCCATGTCTGTCCAATCCTGCCTTAACCCATTGGCTTTAGGTACAGAAGATGATGTTTTTCAATTGTTGAGCGTGATAGCGGAATACGGCAATTATGACAGAGTCGTGCTTGATGTTCCGTTTGACTTCGTTTATTGGAAAAATATCATGAGACTGTGTGAAAAACAAGTGATTCATTACGGTTTCAGAGAGCATTGCCATGTCGCGAGCGACAGAGCAAAAGGCGAGATGGAAGAGCTTTGCGAACTTGGCCATATAAATGCGGAAGATCGAATCTTAGAGCTGCGCACGCTCCGGGATGAAGATAGTTTTATCATAAGCGAACATGGGTTCGATGTCGATATTCACGGACAGTTGGGAGCCGAGGTGAGAGAACTTGCTGACAGATTGGAAAGCGGATAAGCACAACAAAGTCGAATCGATAGGCCTGCTTGCAGACGAAGTACGACAACTCATGGCCGGCAATGCAACGGATTTTTCGGACCAGGATGTTCTGATTATAGCCGAAGAATACCTGCTGAAACATCCCAAATTAAAGAAGTTAAACGCAGGCGAGAAAAAAGGTGTGATACGCCTTGTATTTTGCTCTTTGCGCCGGGAATTGGAAATTCTTCAAGACCTGGCCGATGATGTTGACGTAACTGAAATTATGGTTAACGGAATCGATAACGTTTTTATAGAAAAAAACGGAATTGTTTTCAGAGCAGATGTGCAGTTTGAAAATCAGGAAAACCTCGAAAAGGTGATACAAAGGCTTGCGGCAAAAGTAGGAAGGGAAATGAATGAACTGAATCCTATCGTCGATGCAAGGTTAGCTGACGGCTCGCGAATAAACGCCGTCAATAAAAACATTGCAATCAACGGGCCAATTCTTACCATCAGGAAGTTTAACCGTAGTCACATGACGATGGAAAATCTGATTGAACAAGGAGATATCAGTCGTCCGGCGGCAGAATTTCTAAAACAGCTTGTCGTGTGCGGATACAATATCTTTGTAAGCGGAGGAACCAGTTCAGGTAAAACAACGTTTTTAAATATTTTGTCGGATTTTATTCCGCCTGGCGAGAGAGTGATTCTGATAGAGGATTCTGCCGAACTATCGATCAGAATGCACGAAAATCTCGTAAGGATGGAAGCGAAAAGGCCAAACGCTCAGGGAAAGGGAGAAGTAACCATACGAGATCTTATAAAAACCAGTTTAAGGATGCGACCTGATCGTATCATTGTCGGGGAAGTTCGAGGCGGAGAAGTTGTGGATATGCTCGCCGCCATGAGTACCGGACACGATGGGTCGCTGTCTACAGGCCACGCCAATTCGCCCAAGGGGATGTTGAGCCGATTGGAAACGATGTTTCTTTCTGTGTCCAACTTTCCGATGGAGGCCGTTCGCGGACAAATCGCGGAGGCAATCGATATTTTTGTTCACTTGAGCAGAACGGCGCAGGGAAAGAGAAGAGTTTTCGAAATATCAGAGATAGAAGGGTATGCGGGCGGTGAAATTATTTTGAATTCCCTCTATAAATACAAAGCCGGAGAGGGTTTGGTTTCAACCGGAAATCCATTGCTTCATACCGATAAAATGCAAAATCACAGCCAAGAGGGCAACCAATGACAGATTACAGAATTTATGTTCTTACGAAAAGTGAAAGGCTCAAATATTACGTCGCTTCCGGTCTTTTGCTGGCGTTTCTTGGCTACCTGTTTTACAAAAGCATTTGGCTTTCTCTTCTATGTGCTGTATTGGCGAAGCCGCTGGAAAAAGAATATTCACGCTATAAGAGCGGTCTGAGACAAGAGGTTCTGTTAGAAGGATTCAGAGATGTTTTGTACAGCATTTCAGGCTCTATCGCCGCAGGAAGGCAAATGCCTCTGGCTATTTCGGATGCTTATAAGCAAGTGACGGCAACCTATGGGCAAAACGCAGATATTTCATTGGAGCTTTTAAACATCGTGCGCGTTTACGAAGGAGCGCACGGCGCTGTAGATATTCTTTTGGCTGACTTCGGGAAGCGCAGCGGGCTGTCGGAAATTCTTCATTTTGCTGTTGTTTATCGCATTTGCAGCCATAATGGCGGAGATATGGAAGACGTGGCATTAAAAAGTGCGAACCTTCTGCTGGACCGCATAAGCTTTCGCGGAGAAGTAAAGATGCTTACGGCACAAAAAAAGCTTGATATTCTGTTTTTGATATCCATGCCTGTCATCATACTGTTGCTTTTAAATATAACATCTTCGGGATATTTAACTGTATTGTATACGAGCATCATGGGTCGGGTGATTATGACGCTGTGCTTGTTGTTCATAATTGTCGCACTTCTTTGGAGTCTCAAATTAATCCAGGTCGCTCTATGAACAAGTGGATCGCGCGCGTGCATGAAAAACGGGTTGCACCCGTGCATAAAATGTGGATTGCGTCCATGGAAGCATATAAGTCGAGACATCTCAAAAGCATGCAAAGTAAATTTTTCGATCGGGAATGGTTATACTACGGCGACATAAGCATCAAAGAGCAATTGCTGGCATCCGGAAAGCGATTTTGGCGCACCGCAGCCATACTCGCCTGTGCAACGATTCTTGTCATGGCAGTTTGTACTGTGTCGTCTCTCTTAAGCCCAAATTTAGAGGAACAGTTATCTCGCGCTGCATATGGAGGTCCGGCAAAGCATGTGCTGGTGAATGCGGAGGCTGAATATAGAGGAGCAAAAACAGAAAAGCAAATGGACCTCTATGTTCTTTCAGAGGAATTAAGCTCTATGGAAGAGAAACAAAGGCTGGACCTGTGCGCTGCGCTTCTGGAAAGCGAGATGTTACAGGAAAACGAAAGTCTTGCTCAAGTGAGCGGAAATTTAAATTTGATCACGTATCATGAACGCAGCGGAGTGACTCTTTCCTGGTTCAGTACAGACCCTACACGCGTAGACCTTGACGGTCAAGTCAACTTGATCGATATCGAAAAGGCTGAAAAAATAACGCTTCAGGCAACGCTTTCCATAGGCGAATCGGAGAAGAAGTGCGTTTATTCTGTGCAGTTGATCTCTTCGGATTCAACGGATTACATCTCCGGCATCCAACAAAGCTTACTCAAGCTGCAGGAAGATTTAAACAAAGATACAAAGGGGGGAGAGCTTCATTTGCCATCGGCGACTTTAGAAGGCATAAAAGTAAAGTGGTCCTTGCCTGAAAAAGGTGTACCGCTCTTCTTCGTCCCGCTTGGGCTTCTGTTGCTCGCCATAGCATACTTCTCCAGATATGATCGCCTCATTAGGGCTTCAAAGCGTAAAAAGGAGGTTATAGAAGAAGAAATCCCCAATTTGGCACTTCAGCTTATATTGCTTCTTAATGCCGGCTTGGTGGCCAATACAGCTTTCGATGAAATTTTGCGTCAGAACGAGGAGAGCAACCATCCGCTTTACGTTATATTGGGGACGCTGTCCAGGCAAAGCGCTCAAAGCAATATATCTTTTATAACAGCATTTTATACATTTTCTCAAATGACCGGTAATCGAAATTTGCTTCGCTTTGCAACAATGGTCGCAGACCATGAAACGCGGGGGAGTGAGCTGGTAAATAAACTTGAAAGGGAGCGAGATCAATTGTGGGAAACCAGGTTGCAGCGAGCTAAAGCAAAAGCCAGAGAAGCCGACACGAAGCTTTGCCTTCCGCTTATGCTTCTCCTTTTGGTGCTTGTTGTAATATCTGTGTCTCCTGCATTGATGGATATGTAATAAGACGGCAAGTTAGCTCAAACGAACAATCGAAAGGACGACGTGGGTAGAGTGAAAATGCTTAAAAACAACAAACAAGGAATGGAATTGGTTCAGGTGGCAATACTTATCGCTATAGCGATAACCCTTGGATTGATTTTTAAAGCGCAGATCGGGCAATTCGTAAACAACATTTTCGGAGATTTATTAAGCAGTGACTTTTGATGCGGAGCAAGTCAGGCAGCACTTTTGTAGAGGCAGCGATGATTTTTCCGGTTTTGATATTGATCATCGCCGGCATGATCAGCGGCGCTTTGACAATGTACGAAGAAGTGAAAGGCGACAGTTTGCTGCATCGCAGTGCGGTATTATCTCAAAGCAATGTTGCCGGGGCGGACATTTGCTTGATCATGCGAGCTGAATGGGTTTTGAAATGAATAAATCCGGTTTTACATCGCTTTATATTGTTATCATCCTGACTTCGCTGATTTTTTTTGTGCTCGTTGTGATCGAAGCTGCCGCAGGCTATGCCGTAGGAAGTGTCGCAGAAAATTTATGCATGGTTTCCGGAGAGTCCGTATTGTCCGAATATCAGATAAACCTTTGGAAAAAATACGGTGTGTTCGCCCTGAAATCTTCCGATGAAAAGTTGACCGAAATGAGCAGGTTTTACATCAGCGAAAGTCTGAAATCAGACGGAAACAACCTTCTCTCCGCCGAATTATTGTCTTGCGATGCGACGAGCGAAAAATATCCCGCTCTGGACACGGAAGCGTTTTCGGCGCAAATCAGGGAGATGGCACTATTGATTGTTGCAGAAAAGGTCATGAACGGGCAGGAGTTGTCAGATTCTTACGATAAGACGGTCGACACATTCGAATCGATTGAACCCATGAAAGATACATCACTGGAGGACCTGCAACGACTGACTGCAGTATCAATCCCCGGCGAAAGCACGGAAAACGAAGAAGAACAGGAAGAGGGCTCCCAAGTTAAAGAACAGGCGGAAAGTCTGCTTCGACGATACCGCAGCATTGAACAGGAAGAGAGTGCCGGGTCGTCTTTGAACAGAGCTGTCACAGACGCTGCAATCAAAGCGAATCTCCCTTCTGCGTTAATGCAGATTCCACAGACAAGGACGCTGCTTTTTAAAAGAATAGCAATCGATGTGATGAAATTGCCCGAAAATGAATACATCATCGATCGATGCTCTTTTGCAACAGCGCAGCGGAAGAATACATTTTTAGCATTGGAAGTCGAGTATATTCTGTATGGCAGGTTCTCGGACAGGGAAAATGAGAAAGAAATAAAAAAGAGCCTGTTCTGGCTCCGCAGTGCTTTCAATGTTTCTTACATCTATTCTGACCGCAATAAGCTTGCGGAAGTGAACGCAATGGCAGCTTCTGTATTCTCCATGATTCCGCTTCCGCTTGCCGTGTTTATGATTGCCTCGATATGGGCGGGCGTGGAGGCGCAGCATGACGTCAAGCTTTTGATGGCAGGAGATAACGTTCCTTTTATTAAGGGGGAAAGCGATTGGTATTACAGTTTGACGGGATCCGTGAGCGGCGAGAGCGTTCCTTTAAAAACTTCGAGTTCGGAGTCGGGTAATTATGATGATTATCTTCGCTTGTTTCTCCTTACCTCCGCCAGAGAAGAAAAGTTAATCAGGCTCATGGATGTCATGCAACTCAACATTGCCAATATCGAAGGAGACGCTTTCAGTTTTCGGGATTACGCCTATGGTTTTTCTTTGTGCGCGGTATTTCAAAAGAAAATGCACCTTCCGGGAAACAGATTTCAACCTGACAGAAACGGCACTGTCAAGCAAGAACATGCATATTAAAAGAAAAAACGGCTCTCTGATTGTCGATGCCGCCTGTTGCATGCCGGTATTTATTATAGGCATTTGCATGCTGCTTTTTCTGATTGCACAAGCGGGCATAGAGGAAACAATGCAATATGCTCTGACACAAAGTGCCAGGTCCTGCGCAAGAACTTATGCAGTCGCTTCAGATGAAGAGATAAAAATACCGGCTGCAGCGGCAACTTATAAAGTGCAATGGGAAAGCATACTTCTCTCAGAGTGGGGCGGCGAGCATCCTGACGTAAAAATTACAGAGCTTTCTTTTGAAAACAATACGATTTTGCCGGAGGGAAACATTTCCATTGACCATGTTGTCTATGCATCCGGTGAAGTGCTCACGTTTCTTCCTTTCCCCGAATATTTCACACTTGACCCGGCTTCGCAAAAGAATGTGGTGTTTAGGCCTTTTGTGGGAGAATCCGTTCAAAATACGGCCGGCGATATGACAGGCGTGTATGTCTTTCCAAAGAGAGGGGAGCGATATCATTCGGCGTCGTGTTATATTTTGAGAGACGGCAATATTGAAGTTTTGCTGACGTCAAAACTCAGGGAGGAAAAAAATCCGTGCAAGAGTTGTAGTCCGGAGAAATTGCCGAACGGAGCAAAAGTTTATATGTTCAGCGTCAACAGCGATGTTTATCACAAGAAATCGTGTCCGACCATCACAAAACGTTACATATGTATACCAAAAGGAGAGGCTATATCGCAAGGATATACGCCTTGCCGGATATGCGGAGGAGGCAATTGACAAAATTAGTATACGCTTTGCCCGGATCAGCCATTTCCGATCACCAGCTGCAAGTGGTGACAAGAGGTTGCTGCCGGGGAATGGTCGGGGCAAGTTATATTCAGACAAAAGAAAGTTTGCAAATGACAGCGGCAGTTTCAGGGCTATTTCATCTTCGAACATTCTTAACGGCGCAAAATTCTCCCGGAGAGCGTTCCGATGGCAACCTTCATTTGTTTAAAGAGGTTCTTGGCTGGCTGAGAAGGATTTTGGAGGCGCTTGATCTTGCGGAAGAATACCTTATACCCTTTGACAGCATAGGCCTTGAGCTTGATTTCATTTATTTTGAAACAAGAAAAGGAAGGGCTTTGCTGCTGTTAAATCCTTCTGAAAAAGGTTTCATAGAGAGACTTCAGCTTTTATGTATGGAGATATTTTCTTTGGATCCGCGAAGCAATGCCGATGTGATCGCAGAGCGTTTGCTGCGCGTTAATGCAGAATGTCTTCTGGATCGGAAGGCCGTTTTGAGATTGTTATCTTCTTGGGAATACGAATTGGGTTAACGGCATCCTCTTTCATCATCAATAAAAAGCCGGGCGTGCGCCCGGCTTTTTGATGTCAATTTGTTTGAGAGATATTCTACTAGTCAGAAGTACGTTCTCCTCTGAATGTTCTTCTTTGAGCCTTTTTCTTGTCTCTGCACTCCTTGCATCTCTTTGGTTCGTTGTCGAAACCCTTTTCTTGATAGAATTCCTGTTCACCGATAGTGAATACGAATTGCTGACCGCAGTCCTGACATATTAATGTCTTTTCTTCCATGGTTTGATTCTCCTTGTGTTCGTGTTAATAGCGGATACTAATATTTACTGGCAAGATCGGGGATAACTCAACGAAATCTGTCTCTGTGCTTCATAAATATCTCTTGAGGGTTATGATATCTCACTTTCAAAGAATTGTAAATGTTTTTTTTACAACAGCAATTTTATTGTGAATCGTTCAGGAATCAGTTATAATGACACATATGGTACTTCTCAAATGATCTATAGGGAGATGAAGCAACTATGATGAAATTCATCGCAAAACGTGTAGCTCAAGCCCTTGTCGTCATCCTTTTAATCACCTGCCTTACATTCCTTTTAATGAATTTAGTGCCGGGTGGTCCTTTTTTAAGCGAAAAGTCTCCTTCTCCTCAAGTTCTTGCCGCTATGGAGGCAAAGTACGGTCTGGATAAGCCTGTTCCTGTTCAGTTGAAAAATTACATCATACATCTTTTTCAAGGGGATTTAGGCGTGTCTATCAAGATGCAGAAGAATCGCCCTGTTACTACGATTATTATGGAAATGTTCCCCGTATCCGCAAAGATAGGAATGATCGCGTTAATGATCGCGGTTCTGTTTGGCGTTACGATGGGGTGTATTGCCGCTTACGACAGGGGAGGTGTGGTGGACAGAGCTTGGCGTTCAGGTGAATATTGTAAATCAGGATTGGGCTGTATTCTTAGACACGAGAAAGAACGGAGATTACTCCATCGCTCGCAACGGCTGGATTGCAGACTATAACGATCCGATTTCATTCCTTGACATGTGGGTAACAGGCGGCGGCAACAATGACGCCCAGTACTCAAGACCCGAGTATGACGCATTGATTACCGAAGCAAAATCGTCTTCGGATCCTGTTGTCAGAATGCAGGCGATGCACGATGCGGAAGATATTCTTCTGGGAGACAAAGTTGTAGCCCCGATCTTCTTCTACACGCAGCCATACATGGTCGCAGATGCCCTTAAAGGCTGGTATTATTCGCCTCTTGGATATTTCTTCTTCTCATATGCTTCAAAATAAGCAGCTGACTTAGAGGATATTTTGACTAAAAACAATAAAAGCGCCGCCTCTTGGGCGGCGCTTTTTCTTGTGAATCCGTTTCTGTTCGGTTATAATCAATCGTATGATACCACTTTCTACAAGGATGAGACCTACCAGCATCGAAGAGTTCTTCGGACAGCGGCATTTTATGCAGGAAGGCTCATTGCTTTACAATTCAATCAAGAACAAGACTTTCGAGTCTGCTATTTTCTTTGGCCCCTCCGGCACAGGAAAAACTACGCTGGCTCGTATTATCGTGTCCGAAATGGGGGCCGAGTTTCATGAACTCAACGCTTCCACGTGCGGAATAAAGGAATTAAAAGAGGTTCTGGATTCGGCGAAGGTGAAATTCTTCGGCCTTCAAAAGGGGAACGTGTATCTTTATGTCGATGAATTTCATCGCTGGAACAAGCTCCAGCAGGATTCTCTTTTGCAGGCACTGGAGGATGGCACCGTCCGCTTTATCGGCAGTACGACGGAGAATCCTTACTTCGCCGTCAACAACGCCATTTTGAGTCGTGTACGCGCAATTTACGAGTTTAAAAGGTTAGAAAACGAGGATATCATTGCAATACTCCGCAATGTTTTACGCGACAGAGAAAAGGGGCTGGGCGCCAGAAATCTGACAATCGACGAAGATGCGCTTACGATGATAGCAGATCGCAGCAACGGCGATGCGCGCATCGCACTGGACACGTTAGGCTTTGTAGCGGAAAATATGGATGGAACGCATCTGGATCTTAAAGTGATCGGCGAAGCCATGCAAAGGCAGACAACTTTCTACGATCGAAGCGAAGATAAATACAACCTGCTCTCCGCCTTACAAAAATCAATGCGTGGCAGCGATCCGGATGCTGCGATACACTATTTGTCCAGATTGATACAGGCGGATGCGGACATTCTTACGATCGGCAGAAGGCTTATGGTTTGCGCTTCGGAGGATATCGGAATGGCATTTCCTTCTGCAATCTCCATCGTCACCTCCTGCGTGCAGGCCAGCCAGATGGTCGGTTTCCCTGAAGCTCGCATTATGCTGGCCGAAGCCGTCATACTGTTAGCCACCTGCCCAAAATCCAATGCAGTCATTGTCGCGGTGGAAGAGGCGATGAGCGATTTGAAAAAGAAAAAAATCGATGATGTTCCGGATCATTTAAAGGATTCGCACTATTCGGGCGCAAAGGACAGAGGACTTGGTGTCGGATATAAATATCCCCATGCGTATGGCGGTTATGTGAAACAGCAGTATTTGCCGCATAGCCTTGCCAAGTCGGGCATCACATACTATCATCCCACCGAAAACGGCAGAGAAGCATTGTTCAAAAAATTCCTGGAGGAGCTGAGAAAATGAGAACGGTTACATTGGCCGATCATGCAGGTTTCTGCTTTGGAGTCGGGGAAGCTGTCCGAAAGGCAACGGAGACATTAAATGACGCCACGGATTGCGGCGGTGCTCTTTATTCACTTGGAGAATTGATACACAATGCTGCGGTCACGGCAGAATTGGCCCAAAAGGGGTTGACGACGGTTCATGACCTTAGCGAGGTGGCGGACGGTTCCCGGGTTTTGATCCGGGCTCACGGCGAACCACCCCGGACATATGCTCTCGCCAAGGAAAAAAAATTGAACCTTATTAACGCCACTTGCCCCTTTGTCTCTAAAATACATCAACTTGTAGCAGATTCAAGCAAAGAGGGCCGAGAAATTATCATCGTGGGCGATGCTTTGCACCCGGAAGTAATAGGCATATCCGGTTGGGCGATGGATAAAGCCTATATTGTGAGCGAGGAAGAAGAAGTCGCTTCTCTTGGCGAAAATCTGAAAGACAAACCTGTAACCATCGTTGCGCAGACGACGATCACAAAAGAGAAGTTTGATCACTGTGTCAATGCGATAAAAGAAAAATGTAAGGATGTCATCGTGTACGACACGATATGCCAGGCCACCAGAGAGCGGCAGAATGCGGCTTACTCGCTGGCAAAAAAATCCGATTTAATGTTGGTGATAGGCGATAAAAGCAGTTCAAATTCAAAAAAACTTTACGAAATATGCGAAAAAGTATGCAAAAACGTCCTTTTTATTGAAAATTTGAACGATTTACCGTTGCAAGAGATCAGAAAGTATTGTAAAATAGGGGTCGCGGCAAGTGCATCCGCACCTGAACGCATTATTAAGGAGGTTATTGCTACTATGAGTGAAGAATTCACTAAAGATTTGCAAACAGAAGAATCAAATGAAATGTCCGACTACATGGACGAGATTGAAAAATCTCTCAGGTTACCATCAAGAGGCGAAGTGATCACAGGTGAGATCGTACAAGTCACAAAGGATTACGTTGTCGTCAATCTTGGCTGCAAAAAAGACGGAATGCTGCCAAAGAGCGAGATGGTTCTGGAAGACGATCAGGAATTGACTGCGTTGTTTAAAGAAGGAGACGAGATCCAGGCAAAAGTCATCAAGAATGACGACGGCGACGGAAATATTCTACTCTCCAAGAAAAAGCTTCAGTCAGGAGAAAACTGGGACGAGATTAACGCAGCTTTAGATAGTAAAGAAGTTGTAAACGCTACTGTCGTCAAGGAAGTCAAGGGTGGTGTAATTGCCACATACAAGGAAGTGTCCGGCTTTATTCCCATGTCGCAGTTAGCAGACCACTATGTGGAAAGTGCTGCGGAATTTGTTGGAAAAACTCTGCCTGTTAAGGTAACCAGAGTTGACCAGCGGAGAAACAAGGCTGTATTCTCTCACAAGGCATTCCTTAACGAAGAGAAGTATAAGAAAATCGCAGAGATTTGGGATACTCTCAACGTCGGAGACGTGGTAGAAGGCAGAGTCATGAGATTCACTGATTACGGCGCATTCGTTGACATCGGCGGATTAGACGGACTGCTCCACATATCCGAAATTTCGTGGGGAAAACTGAAGCACCCGCAAGAAGCGCTTGCTATCGGGCAGACGGTCAATGTAAAAATCCTTTCCATGAACTCTGAAAAAGGAAAGATTTCTCTTGGCTTAAAACAAAATGCTCCGGAACCCTGGTCGGTGATCGACGAACAGTACCAGGAAGGCCAGATTATAAAAGGCAAAGTTGTACAGATTAAAGAGTACGGCGCATTTGTCGAATTGGCTCCCGGCTTAGACGGACTGGTTCACATTTCCGAAATCTCTTGGGAGAAGGTAAATGATCCTAACGATTACTTCAAATTGGGTGACCGAGTGAAAGTGAAAGTGTTGGGAATTGATGAGGGAGCTGGCAAGCTTAACTTATCAGTAAAACAACT
>CAZSPZ010000005.1:69501-74132 GCA_964608965.1 uncultured Oscillospiraceae bacterium
GTTCACATTTCCGAAGTAGCCCATAAGAGAGTCAATAAAATTTCAGACGAACTGACCATCGGACAAGAAGTCGAAGCGAAAGTTCTTGAAATCGACAAGGAAAGACGCAGAATTTCTCTGAGTATAAAAGAGACTTTGGAAATGCCGGTCGGCGGAGTAGAAAACACAAAATCCGCTCAAGAGGATGCTCCGGAAGATGAAACACCCGTTCATGCAATCGCAGAAGAAGGTTTGGAATCAGCGGAAGTTGAATCGGACGATCAAAAATCGGCACCTTCTCTTAAGTCCATGAAAAAGGCTGAATTGGTAGAATATGCAGAAGAGCACAATATTGAGCTTCCCGCAAAAGCTACGAATGCAGAGATGATCGCTGCAATAGAAGCAGCAATGCAATAGGGTACCTATGAAGAGCAATATCGTATTAATAGGTATGCCCGGCAGCGGAAAAACTACAGTAGGTCGCGAATTGTCTCGCTTAACGGGCATGGCCCATGCGGACGGGGACAACATCATAGAGGATGCAGAGGGTAGGAAGCTACAGGAAATAATAGATGCCGAAGGCACCGATTATTTCAAGACTCTGGAAGATAAAGTTCTTTCTCGTATCACTTATGAGAAAAGTATTATTTCTCCCGGAGGCAGTGCGGTGTATTATCCCAATGCAATGGCACATCTTTCTGAAATAGGGGATATCGTTTATTTAAACGTTCAGTTCTCCGAAATAGAAAAGCGTGTCACAAATCTGGAGTCCAGAGGTATCGTATTCAAGCCAAATCAGACGTTTATGGATTTATATTCCGAACGTTCCCCGCTTTACGAAAAGTATGCGGAAATCAACTTGAAGACGGAGGGAATGTCTGCAGGCGAAACAGCAGAGACCATACTGAAAATGCTTGGTTACAAGGACTGAAAAGAAAAAACACAAGAAGGCAAGGGTAAATCATCCCTTGCCTTTTTTCATGGAGTCAAGTATATTTTAAGGAGTGCAACGATTCAAAGCTGCATGGATAACGGAGTTGTATACGATGAATTTGTTCCTTAACGACGATTTTCTGCTTCACGGCGAAGTTGCAAAAAGGTTGTATCACGATGTGGCAGAAACGCTTCCCATCGTGGATTATCATTGCCACATCGATGCCAAAGAAATAGCGGAAAATCGTGTTTTTTATAATCCAACGCAACTATGGCTTTCCGGAGATCACTATAAGTGGAGACTTATGCGGGCAAACGGCATCCCGGAAGTTTACATAACCGGAAATTCAGATGATTATGTAAAGTTTGAAAAATGGGCCCAAACTCTGGAAAAAGCAATCGGAAACCCGTTGTATGTCTGGAGTCATTTGGAACTTAAAAGGTATTTTGGGTACGAAGGATATTTATGCGGTTCCAACGCAAAGCAGGTGTGGGATTTCTGCATGGCTGCGCTTGGTTCGGGCAGGAGCGTCAGGTCTTTGCTGGAGCAATCCGGTGTCCGGCTACTCTGCACCACGGACGATCCTATCTCTTCGCTGCCTTGGCATAAAGCAATTGCCTCAGATCAATCAATCGACATAAAAGTTCTTCCTACTTTTCGCCCGGATAAAATTTTGAATATCGAAAACCTTGATTTTTCGGTTCATATCAAAGATTTGTCGGATTCTTCGGGCATTTTCATCCAAAACTTTTCTCAGCTAAAAGACGCTTTGGCTCTCCGCATGGATTTTTTTGCGCAGCAAGGCTGTTTAATTTCGGATCACGCATTGTCATCTTATTCCCACGCTCTCGTAACGCCGGGAGAAATCGACGATATTTTCTCGGCAGCTTTGGCCGGAAAGCCTCTTTCAAAAGAAGAAATCAATCAATACAGGACAGCTGTTCTGACTTTTTTGGCTTCCGCCTACGCAGCAAGAGGGTGGATCATGCAGCTGCATCTTGGCGTCAACCGGAATGTAAACAGTTCTATGTTTGGAAACTTGGGAGCAGACACCGGGTTTGACTGTATCGGAGGCGGAATCTCTTATCCGTCAATTACGGCATTTCTTGATTCACTCGATGCTGCGGACTGCCTTCCAAAGATGATTCTTTACTCCATCGATCCAAACGATAATCCTGTCATAGACTCCATCGTAAACTGTTTCAATGCTCCGGGGATCATGGGCAAGATTCAGCACGGCGCAGCCTGGTGGTTCAACGATCATAAATCAGGCATAAAAGAATATATGAGTTCTTTGTCGAGCATGGGTCTTCTGGGCGCTTGCGTGGGGATGCTTACAGATTCCCGCAGTTTTCTTTCTTACGTCCGTCATGAATATTTTCGCCGGCTTCTCTGCGACTATATCGGCTCGCTCGTGGACAACGGAGAATATCCGCAGGATCAGAAGACATTGGAGCAGCTTGTTACCGATATTTCATACCAAAATAGCGTGAACTATTTTGGGTTTGATTTATAAATTTTCTTACAATATGGCTTTTATCTGCTAAAAGGAGGCACAAAATGTCACAAATTAAAATCGCACACACCGGAGAATTTAAACACGAATACAAAGACGGATATTCGGCAATGCCATTTTTAGAAGGCGCCTACGATCAGGCACGCTTTGAAAAGTGTTCGCTTATGCCGGGAAGTTCGGTCACTCCCGAAGTGTACGGAATCAAACAAAACAACCAGATATTCCTGTTTTTGCAAGGAAAGGGTTATATTACGACTCCCAGAGAAGCCTTTAATATTCGGGAAGTGGCAGTTTTTGTGCCGGAATTTGATTCGGAACGTTTTACGATCACCGCTTCCAAAGACAGCAAAGAGCCATTGGAATACATCCATGTAGTAACGGAATTGAATGATTACGACAAGACTTGTCTGATCGAAGCCCGCATTAAGCTTCCCCGTTTTCGTCCGATTTCGCAAGGTTGGGAATATGTTGAAAACTTTAAAGAAGAGGGAACAAAATCCGTCATGCTGCTGGAGCACCGTAATTTGGGACGTCTTTCCATGGGCGCCGTCCTTGGCAAAGGGCCCACTGTCATAGGCCAGCATATTCACAATGAACTGGTTCAGTGGTATATTCCGCTTCCGGGTTCCAAACTTACCTATACTGCGGGCGGCGAGCACCACGAAATGGCAGGCGGAGATGTAAGCTTTACTCCTACAGGCTTTTATCATGGTTCAGAGGCAGCCGCAGGCGATGTATACGACTACATTTGGTTTGAACTCTGCTGTGACGGATATCCGGGAGAAATCAAATAGAAGATGCTGAATTTGACAAGGCAAGGCCTGCTGGACAAAAGCTCCTGGGCGGCTGCCGGTATTTTGTTGCCGCAATACGACATCAATCAAGTTATTAAAGAAACCGATCAAGCGCCGAGATGGATTCATTTCGGCGCCGGAAATATTTTCAGGGCTTTTATAGCTCCGTTGCAGCAGAAGTTTATAAATGAAGGGCTTTCAAAGACCGGTATCATTGCCGCAGGGGCAGCGGGTTCAGAGACCTTTAAACTTTGTTTTGAGCCTTACGATAATCTATGTCTTTCCGTGAGCATGGATGCGGATGGAGCTTTAAATAAAGAGGTGATAGCCAGTATAACGCGTACGTTGACGGCTGACTTTCACAATCCGGACTGGGATGCCTTAATAAAAGTGTTCCAAGCTCCGTCGCTTCAAATGGCAAGCTTTACCATAACAGAAAAGGGTTATGGGGTCAAAGATATGGACGGGAAGATCTTAGGCGCCATTCAACACGATAGGGATCAAGGTCCGGATGCTTGCGTACACACGATGTCCGTAGCCGCTGCCATGCTCTATAAAAGGTATCAGACGGGAGGCTTTCCGCTCAGCATGGTGAGCATGGATAATTGCGCAAGGAACGGAGACAAGCTGAGAGATGCGATTTTATTTATCGCAGAGGGTTGGAAAGAGAACGGGCATGTAGAAGAACAGTTTTTGACCTATCTGGAAGATAAGACCAAAGTTTCTTTCCCCTGGACTATGATCGATAAAATTACACCCAATCCATCCGGCGAAGTGCTGGAACATTTAAAAAGTTTAGGCGTTACCCATATGGAAATCACAAAGACAGAAAGAGGAACGATCATCGCTCCTTTTGTCAATGCGGAGAAGAGCGGCTATCTGGTGATCGAAGACAGCTTTGCCGGCGGAAGAGAACTTATTCAAAGCGCAGGCTTGTATTTTACAGACAGAGAAACTGTAGCAAAAGCTGAAAAAATGAAAGTCGGCACCTGCCTTAATCCACTCCATACAGCCCTCGCATTGATGGGATGCCTGCTTGGATATCCTTCTATTTCATCTGAAATGAAGAATGCAGATCTTGTCGAATTTATAAGAAGAATGGCCGAAGAAGAGGGGATGCCTGTGGTTGAAAATCCGGGAATAATAGATCCCCGTGCTTTTATGACAGAAGTGATTTCAAAGCGTTTTCCAAATCCATATATACCCGATACGCCCCGGCGCATTGCAACAGACACTTCGCAAAAAATACCCGTGCGCTTTGGCGAAACACTAAAAAAATATGCGGAGCGAGAAGATTTGAATATCAGTTCCCTGCGCTTTATTCCTTTTGTTCTTTCTGTCTGGCTGCGCTATTTGCTTGGCATAGACGATAAAGGCGGAGATCACGCCTACGGAGATCAGGCCGCGG
>CAZSPZ010000005.1:74142-80317 GCA_964608965.1 uncultured Oscillospiraceae bacterium
GATACCCCCGCCCATCCCCAGATGCGGGAGCTTATGCTGCCGCTCCTTGCCGAGGCATTGAAAGGGATCGAGTTGGGAAAGCCGTTACCTACAGATGATAAATTGATTTCACTTCTAAGCAATTCCGCACTTTTCGGCGTGGATCTTGCACAAGCCGGCTTGGCTGAAAAAGTGATTTTACAGTTGGAAGCTATGATTGCGGGTCCCGATGCGGTTCAAAAGACATTGCATGACTTTTTAGCCGTATAGAACCAGGCACTGTCATGTAATATATAATTCATCCAATCAGCACAAATATTTTAAGGAGCCTATCGAATGAAAATGACTTTAAGGTGGTATGGGAGCGCGCTTGATCCTATACCGCTTCAGTATATACGGCAGATTCCGGGCGTTACCGGCGTTGTAAGCGCACTCATGGATTTACCCGCAGGCGCTCTTTGGCCAAAGGATCGCATTAACAATTTAAAAAGAGAAGTAAACGAGGCGGGGCTGGACTTAGAGGTGATTGAAAGCGTCAATGTTCACGAAGACATTAAGCTTGGCCTGCCGTCAAGAGATCTTTACATCGAAAATTACCGCAAAACTATCGAAGCCCTTGGTCAAGCCGGCGTAAAGGTTATATGCTATAACTTTATGCCCGTGTTTGACTGGACACGCACGGATCTTGCCAAACTTCGGGCGGACGGTTCCACCGCGCTGGCTTACGAACAGTCCGTTATCGATCAAATAAAGGATGCGCAGGATTTTGCGGATAAGATTCAAAACAGCACAGAAGGCCTTGAAATGGCCGGATGGGAACCGGAACGCATGGGAGAAGTAAAAAGACTTCTTTCTCAGTATCAGTCGGTGTCTCACGAGGATTTGTTTGAAAACCTAAAATATTTTCTGCAGGCGATTATTCCTGTTTGCGAGCAATACGACATTCGAATGGCGATTCATCCCGACGATCCCCCTTGGGATATTTTCGGTCTTCCCCGGATTATTACAGGAAGGAACTCGCTGGAAAAACTGCTGTCTTTAGTTGACAGCGAATACAACGGATTGACGCTCTGCTCCGGTTCGCTTGGCGCCGACCCGAAAAACGATTTGCCGTCCATTATAAGAGAGTTCGGCGGGCGTAAGCGCATTCACTTCGCGCACATCAGGAACCTTAAGATTCATGCACCCGGCAGCTTTCAGGAAGCCGCACACTTATCTTCGGACGGAAGCTTTGATATGTATGAAATGCTCAAAGCTTATTACGATATCGGCTACGAAGGATATGTGCGCCCGGACCACGGCCGGATGATATGGGGAGAGAAGGGGCGCGCAGGCTATGGGCTTTACGACAGAGCGTTAGGCGTTGCTTACATCAACGGGCTTTGGGAAGCGATTACAAAGTGCAACAAAAAATAAGGAGTCTGAACAATGCATAAAATTTTAGAACGTATAAAGGAAATCGGTATTGTGCCGGTTATTAAAATAGAGAATGCTAAAGATGCTTTACCTTTGGCAAAAGCTTTGTACGAAGGCGGCATTCCTGTCGCGGAAGTAACGTTTCGAACTGCTTCGGCTGCAGAGGCTATAAAAAATATATCCGAAGGTTTCCCTGAAATGCTCCTTGGGGCGGGAACTGTCACAACGACGGATCAGGTGGACTCGGCCGTTGCCGCAGGAGCGGCATTTATCGTGAGCCCCGGTCTGAATCCCAAAGTGGTGCGTTATTGCATTGAAAAAGGCGTGCTCATTGTGCCCGGCACATGTACGCCGAGCGAAATGGAAGCGGCCATCGAATTGGGACTGCATACCGTAAAGTTCTTTCCCGCAGAGGAAGCCGGCGGAGTGGCTTTTCTTAAGGCCGTCAGCGGACCTTATCCCGAGTTGACTTTTATGCCCACCGGCGGTATCAACGAAAGCAATATCGGAGAATATCTCCAGTTTTCAAAGATTGTCGCTTGCGGCGGCTCCTGGATGGTAAAGCCAGAGCTCATCGATGCCGGCAATTTCCAGGAAATAACCAGGCTTACAGAAGAGGCCGTGGCTGTGGTCAAAAAATACAGAAAGTGAGCGTTCCAATGAATAAAAGAGTCGTTACATTCGGAGAAATCATGTTAAGGCTTGCCCCGCAGGGATATTCCCGTTTTTTACAGGCGGACAGTTTTAACGCAATTTATGGAGGGGGAGAGGCGAATGTCGCCATTTCTCTGGCAAACTTCGGATTGAACTCCAGGTATGTTACCAAGCTCCCCGAACACGAAATCGGGCAGGCCGCCGTCAACACATTGCGCCGCTTCGGTGTTGACACCACCTTTATTGCAAGAGGTGGCGAGCGAGTCGGCATATATTTCCTTGAAAAAGGCGCCTCGCAGCGGCCGTCTAAAGTGATATATGACCGGGCCGGTTCTTCCGTCGCAACGGCTTTGGAAACGGACTTCGATTGGGATGAAATATTCGAAGGAGCCGACTGGTTCCATTTTACCGGTATTACGCCGGCCCTCGGTCCCGGAATGGCAAAGATTTGCGAGCAGGCATGCAAAGTTGCCAAGGAAAAAGGCCTTACCGTTTCCTGCGACCTGAATTATCGCAAAAAGCTTTGGACAACAAAGGAAGCAAGAGAGACCATGACGCAGCTCTGCCGATATGTAGATGTCTGCATCGCCAACGAGGAAGATGCGAAAGATGTTTTCGGAATAGAGCCGCCCTGCAACGACATTGCCGGCGGGCATTTAAACCACGCAGGCTACGAAAGTGTTGCCCGCCAGCTTACAGAGCGCTTTGGTTTTTCAGCTGTCGCGATTACGCTTCGAGGTTCCGTATCCGCGAGCGAAAACAACTGGGCAGCCATGCTGTATAAAGAGGGAACAGCTTACTTTTCGAAGGAATATAACATAAAAATTGTAGACAGAGTAGGAGGCGGGGATAGTTTTGGCGCCGGCCTGATTTATGGCGTCATTTCCGGAAAGTCCGCACAGGCTGCTCTGGAATTCGCCGTGTCAGCTTCCTGCCTTAAACATTCCATAGAGGGAGATTACAATCTGGTCTCCGTGTCCGAAGTGGAAGCTTTGGCCGGAGGGAATGCCTCCGGACGAGTGCAAAGATAAAAAACAATAAGATTCTAAGTGAAATAAACCCCCTTTCATCGACCAAAAGTCTGACGAAAGGGGGTTCATTGTTATTTAATCTTTTAGTCCTTATTTAAGCAATACGACCGTTACACCGGGGTTGCCGGAGATTTCTCTGTCAAACTGAGCCAATTGACTGCAGTAATCGACGTAGCGCTGCTTTTTATTAATCCAGTCTTCTCCTTCGCAAAAATCTTGAACAAGACCCGACAGACTGCGTTCTTTAAGCTTGCTGCGCACGCCGCTTCTTATTCCTCCGCCGGTTCCCGAAGACCCCCAGCCATGAATAAAAACCAAAGCCCGATAACCCTGTCGCTTGTACGTTCCAAGCTGGCCCACCATATCGCGCACGGCCAGATCCACCGTCGGGAAACCTTTTTCTAAATTGATATATCGTACTTTCTGTACACCCGCCATGTCAGTATGCGCTCTTAAATGAACCGGGAGAAGCGCCGTCTTTATATATGGCCTCAAACACATCCCAAGCCGATTCATCTCCCTGGGAATATTGCCAGCAAGCCGAACCTGCCAACCCGAAAGAGTAAACCAATCTGATTCTGTTCGCTATCGATCTGGCGTCTTCCAGCCATATCTTATCGGTATTTGCCCCATTTGGATACTCCGCATAATATTGTCCTATATCGGAAAGCCAAGTTGGCGTAAGTCCTTTGTTTTCTATTATTCCCCTGGCGGTTGTCATCGTAAGCGCTTTGTTGCCCACGGGTTTTCCCGAAGAGTTGACTGTCCAAACGCGGGTATAAAGGGGGATGCCCATCAATACTTTATCACCGTCCACATAGGTAAGAAGATCTTCTATAGCAGCCATTACCCACGGTAAGGATGATATTGAGCCTGCAGAAGGGCTTGTTGAATAATGCTCATCGTACGTCATCACAGCAATATAATCTACAATTTTCCCTAATGCTTCGTAGTCGTATTCTTTATTCCATGGTGCAGGGATTAGCGTGTCTATCGACAGTGTCAGTCCCAATCGTTCTGTGTATTTTCGCATTTCCCTTACAAAAGATGTCAGATTGTTGCTGTCACTGACTTTCACCGTTTCATAATCGATGTTGATTCCGTCTACATCGTACAGGCAGGAGTAGAATAAATATTGAGCGATGGTTTTATTCCGCAGTGCCGTATCGGCAAGGACTTTCGTCGTATAATTCGTGGATCCTGTTGTGCTCATGTTATTGGTGATCGTAGCCCAGACATAAAATCCGCGTTCGTGGGCCGTATCCGTATACCCAAGATCGGCGCTGTTGTCAACGTTGCCGTTCCCATCCACGATCTGGTCAAACCACGTGGGCGCTAAAATATCTATGCCACGGTTCTCTTCGGGTGTCTGTGGCGTTGTTTGTCCCGCATAGTGCCAAGCCAGATTGATTTTCCGGGAAGAAAAGTTTGTTTTACGTTTTGCGCTGTATTGATAATCGAGCAGCGCTTCTCCCGGTTCTGCAATATCAATGTTGTTTTTCATGGTGTAAGCGAGCTCTCCTGTTAAAGTCTCGACTTTGTAATACGAAGCGGTTTCGTCTCGTATAAAAACCACTTCCCCTTTTGCAAGGAGAACATTTTCTCCGGAGCCATCTGCCAGAGATCCGGCAGCCATGGCCGATTCAGCGGCGACTCTTCCCATGTGGCCAGCCGAAGAAAAATCAGCCAGATAAATGGTCGTCTCGTCTGTCGAATAGCCGAGTTTTGCGAATTGGCACAGGGTGTTTATAGGAGCATAAAGCACATCATCGATTTCCTTGAGCGGAATGTAGACGGTGCCGGCATAAGTCTTAATATACTCAGTCGTCGAAGCGTCTCCGACGTAAATATTCAGGTTTTTCAGGGAAAAATTGATTTGCTTTTCTGTGGAATCAATAGAAAACGCAGCAGTGTTTCCGTATTTGGATAGTATCGAAACCGGAATGTAGGGCGTTCCTCTATATAGGTATCCGTCATGAGAAACAATTTTTCCGTCGTAAGAAATTTCTACAGGTAAATACTCTTCGTCTGCCGCATAAATCTGTTCTTGTGCAAATAATACGGCAGAAAAGAGCGTAAATATCAGCAGGGCGAGAAAAACTTGAGTTTTATAAAATGGTAACAATTTTTTCATAAGGCTTCCTTTTCTTTGCTTATCGAATAGGTTCAGTATAAAGGGAAAAAAGCAAAAGCGCAAGGCAATGGACAGGTAGAAACCATGTCCGGAAGAAGTCAATACTTTCCGACATGCCGAAGTTTTTATTGAAATACAATTCATACCAGTGTACAATTATACAAAATTGGAAAGGCAATGTGGCCAATCTGGCATTTTACACATGATTTTGATTCGTTGGAGGAACAATTATGAGGAAAGTAATCGCAATTTTTTGATTTTAGCCATGGCATTGGGTCTTGCCGCGTGCGGCGGCGGGGCTCCTGCGGAGGTTACTCGTTTAACAATGGTAACAGGCGGAGATTCGGGCACTTATTACGCTTTTGGTGGTGTTATCGCAAGTGTTATGACCTCTAAAATTGAAAACGTGGAAATCACCGCAGTCACTTCCGGAGCATCTGCTGCGAACTGCCGTTCATTGAATAACGGCGAAGCAGACTTGGCAATTATGCAGAACGACGTATTAGGGTATGCCGTTACAGGAACTGAAACGATGGCTGCCGACGGTGCCATGCCAAAACTCAAGGCGATTGCTTCCATGTACCCGGAAGCCGTCCAGTTAGTGGCGCTTGCAAGCTCCGGCATTACGTCCGTTGCTGACTTGGCCGGAAAAAAAGTTTGTGTCGGAGATCAGGGCTCCGGTTCTGAAACCAATGCAAAACAAGTGTTGGAAGCCTATGGTTTAACGTACGACGACTTCGATGTACAATATCTGTCCTTCTCCGAAGCTTCCACCGCCATGCAAAACGGTACAGTGGACGCAGCATTTGCAACTTCTGCGTTGCCGAATAATGCCATCGTGGAATTATCCACAATGAAAGAGATTGTTGTTGTTCCTATCGACGGCGACGGCGCAGCCGCACTCATAGCAAAATATCCGTTCTATGCCGCAACCACCATCGGAGACGATGTCTATAACGTA
>CAZSPZ010000006.1:0-73230 GCA_964608965.1 uncultured Oscillospiraceae bacterium
ACTGCCTACCTCTTCCTTACCAAGGAAGTGCTCTACCGACTGAGCTACAACAGCACACGGTGCAATTTGCACCGTTTAACATTATACTGTGTCACCTTCGCTTGTGTCAACAGTTTTGTGCTTTTTCAAAAGGGATGAAGCATGGATTTAGGCTTGGCATCTCGCCGGATAATATAGTATCTCAATCCGTATGTCTTTTATGATATCCCTCCGAAAAACAGACGTAATTTTCGCCTTATTCGCTGTATTGCATTATCCACGGATTTTTCACTCTTGCCTTGCTCCTTGGCAATATCGCGATACGTTTTTCCACTCATCATTTCGTGGAGCACCAAACGTTCAAAAGCGCTCAAAAAACCGTCTTCGCTTGCAAGAAGCAATTCGGCCATTTCCCCCATTAAGTATACTGCTTCCGGGTTTGTATCGATACCGGCTGCCAGCGTTTCCCCTAACGTCTGAGAATATTCCCCTTCGCTCACAGGTTTATCCAAAGAAAGGGAACTGTTCAACGGCGAATGCTTTTGCCTTCCTGCTGATTTTATGGCTGTGATGATCTGGCGATTTACACACAGGTCCGCAAAGGTCTTAAAAGATGCCCCCTTCTCTATGTCGTAATTCTTTATGGCTTTGAATATGCCGATCATACCTTCCTGTACGATATCGTCTCTGTCGCCACCCAGCATAAAATATAGATGCGCTTTGGATTTCACCAATTCTTTATACGCTTGAATCAAATATTCCGATGCGGACGAATCTCCTCCGATAGCCAAGGCAGCAAGTTCTTCGTCTGTCATGTTTTGAAAGTGTTTTCCCATAAATCCCCCCGAATACTAAAGATCCCTTTGTCTTTGGATTTCGTACATCAGTATAGCCGCGGCGTTGGAGGCGTTCAATGATTCAATCTTGCCTTTCATCGGTATAGAAACTACATGGTCGCATTTTTCGCGTATAAGACGGGAGACACCACTTCCTTCTCCGCCCACAACAAGAGCGATCGGACCTTTCAGTTCCGCCTGGCTGTAATGTGTGCCGTCCATATCCAGACCCGTTATCCAAAGGCCTTTCTTCTTGAGTTCATCCATCGTTTGTGCAATATTTGCAACTTTTGCTACCGGTATATACTCGATTGCACCGGCGGAAGCTTTTGCCACACTTTCAGTGAGTCCTACGGCACGGCGAGAAGGTATCACGACTCCATGCGCACCTGCTCCGTCCGCGCTTCTTAAGATGGCTCCCAGATTGTGAGGATCTTCCAAACCGTCTAAAAGAATGATGAACGGATCTTCTCCGCGGCTTTGAGCAGCTTTGAGTATGAAGTCCACATCCACATAATCGTGCACTGCGGCAAAAGCGGCAATTCCTTGATGCGGTCTTCCCGGGCACAATTTATCGAGTACGATTTTTTCAACATATTGAATCTGTATATTCTTTTCTCTTGCCATCGAGGCTATTTTTTTTATAGAGCCTTCCCCATCTTTCTGCATTAAAATCCTATCGATAGTTCGGCCACATTTGACCGCCTCCATAACAGGGTTGCGACCTATAATCATATTGGGGTTTTCAAAAGTCTTTTCCGAAGAGCGATAACCTTCTGCAGACCTGCTCGGACGATCAGAAGAACGATAACTTTCTGCGGGTCTTGCCGGCCGGGCAGAAGAGCGGAAGCCTTCTGAAGGTCTGCTCGGACGACCGGAAGAACGATAGCCTTCTGAAGGTCTGCTCGGACGACCGGAAGAACGATAGCCTTCCGAAGGTCTGCTCGGACGATCGGAAGAACGGGAGCTCTCTGAGGGTCTGCTTGGACGATCAGAAGAACGATAGCCTTCCGAAGGTCTGCTTGGACGATCGGAAGAACGATAACCTTCCGAAGGTCTGCTCGGACGATCGGAAGAACGGGAGCCCTCTGCGCTCTTGCCTGGCCTTGGAGCCTGGGCGGAAGTCTTCTGGCTCTTTGATGCTGCTCCGTAAGTCTTTCCCGACGTTGCGGATGGTTTCTTCTTTTTTTCTGTTTCCCGTTCCTTGAAACGAGGATTATCTCTTTTGGACATATATTCCCTTTCGCCGGCGAAATATCGCACGCTGCTCTTTAAATTCTGCTATATCTATTTATCCTGTATAAAAATCCGTTATCTTCTGCTACTTCTCCTTGGCGAATCATTTTAAAATTGTCATGGAACTCAGGAAAGAAAGCATCTGCATCCTTAAATTCACAATCCAGTTCCGTTAAGATGAGCTCGTCGCAATAGTCAAAAAATTCTCTGTAGATTTGCGCTCCCCCCGCAACGAATACATTTTCATCGGCACAGTTTTCAGCTATATATTCGAGTACTTTCTGCGGGGATGTCAGCATAAAGCTCTTATACTTTCCGTCATCGAAAAGAACGCCTATTTTTTCACTTTTAGAAAGAACGAGCGTTTTGCGTCCGGGCAGCGGCTTTCCTCCCGGCAAAGATTCCAAGGTTTTTCTGCCCATAATAAGAGTTTTCCCTAACGTCTCCTCTTTAAAATGCGCCAAATCTTTTGGCAGCCGACAAAGTAGATTTCCGTTTTTGCCTATCGCAAGATTTTTATCGACGACTGCAATCGCTTTCATATTGAAAACCCTCCGAGTTTTATTCGATGATTATACCGCAACGGGAATATTCTTGATCTGCGGACCCGCCTGATATTCCTCGAACATGAAATCATTTAAAGTAAAATCATAAAAATTCTTGATATCCGGATTGAGTATAAACTTGGGTGCGGCGTACTGCGGTCTGGCAATCAATTCTTCTACAATCGGCTCGTGCCTGTCATAGATATGCGCATCGGCTATCACGTGAACCAATTCGCCGGCTTCAAGTCCGGAAACTTGCGCAAGCATGTGGACAAGCACAGCATATTGCGCAACATTCCAATTATTTGCCACTAAAATATCTTGCGATCTCTGGTTGAGAATAGCATTCAGTTTGTTATCCGTTACATTGAATGTCATGCTATACGCACAAGGCTCAAGCCCCATTTCATGAAGGTCTTGAAAATTAAAAATATTCGTCATGATTCTTCGGCTTGCAGGGTTGTTCTTAAGTTGCCAAAGAACATTGTCCACCTGGTCCATTTCTCCTTGGGGAAACTTGTATTTTACGCCTAATTGATAACCATACGCCTTACCGATTGTGCCATCCGAGTCGGCCCAGGCATCCCAGATGCGGCTGCCGAGTTCAGCAACTTTATTGGATTTTTTTTGCCATATCCAAAGAATTTCGTCGATTGCATTTTTCATCGGAGTAGGTCGCAGCGTAAGCGCGGGGAATTCTTCTGAAAGATCATAACGATTTACGACACCAAAACGCTTTTTCGTATAGGCGGGCATACCGTCATCCGGCCATTTTGCACGAACGGATTGTCCTTTCGTAGAATAGCCGTTGTCCAAAATATCTCTGCACATGTTGATAAACAATATATCCGCTTTGCTCATAAAGGCATTCCCTCCTTTTTTTGTATACTTTTCATTTCGAAGTCGATACGTTTAGAATAAACTACTATGCCCGGTGTTGCAAGCCTGTGCACTTCAGCGGTTGCCGTTGCCATGCGTATCTTTGGGCGCGTCCTAGAAATGCGGGTTTCTAGTTACCGCATTCTTTATCTGTTTTGTGTTTTTCGAACCTGTAAACCGCGTAAAGACATGTTCCGATTAAAAGGCATGCGACACTGTCTACAATCCAAGCTTGTCGATACGATATGTTTAAGAGCAAGAGTCCGAAAACCGGTGGTCCGAAACCCCGACCAAGAGAACGTGCCATATCGTAAAGTGACTGAAAGCGCGCAAGATGGGTAGGAGGAGAATTCTCAACGATAAAAACTCCTGCTCCCGTTGAAATCATAATTTCTCCCGTCGTCCATATTAAAACTGCCAAATAGTAGAACGGAAGCGAATTGACAAAAGAATACACGCCGAAGCCGACACAATACAAGATGGTGGCAATGGCAGTGCTGCGAAGCTGGTGGTGCCTTTTTGTATAGCCGATGATGATGGGCGTTCCCACGACGACAGAAAGCGCATTGACGGTCCATATAAGACCGGAATAACGTGAACCCGCTTCCAGCCCGAATATCTCGGACAGTTGCAAGGGCAGCATAAATCCTATCATTTGATAACACATCGTCAGGAATACCAATGAAACGATAAACGCAAAAAGAGGCTTATTGGAAAAGAGAATATGGAAAGTGTTGCTTGCCGGGACTTTTTCCTGCTTTATCACATCGGCTGTCTGTTCTTGAATACCAAGCGACTCTGCTTTTCGAAGCGAATAAACATCTGTAGTTGTGGCGCATAGAAAAATTCCCCCCAGCATAAATAAGCCTGCCTGCAGCAAAAAAAGCAAATTCATATGATGGTAGAATAGGAGGCCGCCTATAGAAGGTCCGAATGCAAACCCTAAGTTTTGCGCCAGATATAACAGGGAAAAACATTCCGTTCTCTGTTTTTCAGGCGCACTGTCTGCTACCATTGCCGACAGGATAGGATACGATGCGCTTCCGATAAATGACGCTAAAAAAAGCAGAGGAATCATACTCCTTGTTCCAGCCACAAACGAAGTCATAACGTAAAGCAAGGATGTGATGGAGATGCAAGTCATGTATACTTTTTTACGGCCGTAATGATCTGCCAGTTTACCGCCGATAATAGCACCGGCTACGGTACATAGGCTCATCAGGAAAAAAGCCATACCTGTCTGAAATTCACTAAAGCCTAAAACACGTGTCAAAAGCAGAGAAAAAAACATAAAAATCATGCTTCCGATGCCTATGATCATGCGGGAAAGGCACACGTAATAAACCTGCCTTGGAAGCCCGCGGAACTGATTGATGTAGTTCAATGATTGTTACCGATCCTTCTGTATAATCTGCGTACTGTCCTTGGCTTGAATGATCGTCAACGCCGAAGTCATAATATATAGTAATCTTTCTTCTTGCCGGGAAAGGTAAAGGTAGCCTATCAACGCTTCAAATGCCGTCGCCCATTTATAAGTTATCGGATCGGTGTTTTTCGGTTTCGTTGCTATCTTGTGATTCTTTGCCCTATTGACAAGAGCATCTTCTTCCGGAGAAAGAGATGCAAGCAGAGAGTATATCGCTTTGGCCTGCGAAGTCGCACAGACATACTGCACTCCGGAGCGATGCAGTCGATCCGCATGTACTTGCCCGCTTTTTATCACGTGTTCCCTTACAAAAGACTCGTAAACCGCATCACCCATATAAGCCAGCGCTGTCGTATTCATTTTTAGAGGATCTAACATGCTCTGCCTTTCTAAGCTCTGTCACTGTTGTTCAACATATCGTATAAATGTCCGCCCTTCACTTCGGGTTTTGGATCATAAAACAGGATTGTCGCGCCAAAACCGCGGCTTGTATCTAAGATGGCATAGCTGCCTTGGCCGTGTCTTGGGAAAGAGATACTGCCGGGATTTAACATATAGATGTCGTTGACGTTCTGTATCAACGGTTCGTGCGTATGCCCGAATAAGACCGCGGTACATCCCAGTTCTTCGGTTCTGTACAGCAACCTTTGTGTGGAAACCTTTACAGATTGCATATGCCCGTGAATCAAAAGAATCGAGCCGAACTTTTCGCTCAAAATTTCGTAGTCGGCATCCGAACATGCACCATCCATATTCCCTTTTACCGAAATTACTTTCGCCTTCAAACGAACAGCAAGAGCTTTCGCATCGCTGGACAAATCGCCCAAATGGATGATGGCATCTATGGGAGATTCTTCGTTGTGTTTACGATAGACTTGCATGGCAGCCTCTACCCGTCCATGCGTGTCGCTTATGACAAGGTATCGCACATTATCCTCTGATGATCTGTATGCCCTGCGGCGTATCTTTGAGCGTGATGCCCTTTGCTGCCAGCTCGTCGCGTATCGCATCGGCTCTTGCGAAGTCTTTATTCTTTCGGGCGTTTTGCCTTTCTTCGACCAATTGTGCAATGTCTTGATCCAAAGCGGCACTGTCTTCTTTGCGCAAAAGGCCCAGAACTTTCGTTAATTCGTCCAGAATGCCAAGAGCACCTTCGGCAAATTCCTTGGAAGCTCCGTCCTTTGTATCCGTATTAATATCTCTAATCAATTCGAAGATCGCGCTGATCGCATCCGCTGTGTTCAGATCATCATCCATGGAATTAATAAACTTTTCCCTGTATTTGTCGTACGAAGAAAGCTTTGTTCTTTCCTCTTCGTTCAACATACCGGAACCTGTGCTTATTAGGTGAAGGAGGTTCGCTTTCGCATTTTTCATTCTCTCCAACGCATTTTCCGACTGCTCCATCAAATCCCGGCTAAAGTTGATCGGCCCTCTGTATTGCCCGGACAGCAAAAAGTAGCGAAGAACTTCTCCGTCGTACTCTTTGAGAATATCTCTTACCGTAAAAAAATTCCCAAGTGATTTAGACATTTTTTCGTTATCAACGGTGATGTAGCCGTTATGCATCCAGTAATGAGAAAACGGGCGTCCCGAATAACCTTCGGACTGAGCGATTTCATTCTCGTGATGAGGGAATTGCAAATCCTGACCGCCGGCATGCAAATCAATCGTTTCACCCAGATATTTCTTTGACATAGCGGAACATTCGATATGCCATCCGGGTCGTCCCATGCCCCAGGGCGATTCCCAAGCCATTTCGTCATCCGCTTTTCTGGCTTTCCATAAGGCAAAATCCAAAGGATCCTTCTTTCGTTCATCGACATCGACTCTCGATCCCGATTCTAATTCTTCGATATTTTGCTTGGAGAGCTTTCCGTATTCGGAGAATTTTCTTGCGCTGAAATAAACATCGCCTTCCACTTCGTAGGCAAGTCCCTTTTGTATCAATCCTTCTACAAACTCAATGATTTCGGGTATGTTTTCCGTCACTCTGGGATGAACCGTTGCGGGCGTTACGTTCAGCGCTTTTACATCTTCGTAATACGCTGCGATATATTTTTCGCCGACATCGAAAGGGCTGATCCCCTCTTCTCTGGCACGATTGATGATTTTATCATCAACGTCCGTAAAGTTTTGGACGAATTTTACTTTTTCCCCTCTGTATTCCAAATACTTTCGCATCGTATCAAATACTACAAAAGGTCTTGCGTTCCCTATGTGAATGTAATTGTAGACAGTAGGTCCGCATACATACATTTTGATTTCGTTCTTGTCGATAGGAATAAATTCTTCTTTTTTTCTTGTAAGTGTATTATATACTTTCATGGCTTCCTCCTTTAAGGATATCCAGATCATACAGAGCGTTGCTATGGGTTGGTTTTATAGGTAATCCATGGGATCCAGGGTGGCGCCGTTTAACCGGAGTTCAAAATGAAGATGGTAACCTGTGGTCCTTCCGGTATTTCCCACCGTTCCGATATAATCTCCGGAAGATACCTGATCGCCGACCTTTACATTGACCGTGGCACAATGAGCATAATATGTCTCAACATTTCCGCGATGATCGATGATAATCAGGTTACCGTAGGAGCTTTCGTACCCGACGTAGGTAACCACGCCTTCTGCAGCCGCCATAATCGGAGTTCCGGATAGATTATATAAATCCACACCCAAATGATACCCGGTTTCACTTCGTTCATCCCCATAAGCGGAAGTGATATTCATCTCCACAGGTTCTTCGAATTCGACTGTCATTGTCAGAGCATCACCGTCTGTAAAACCCTTTGTATTGTAGCCTTTTTCTTCTTCGGCTTTTACGATAAGCTTTTCGTCAATGATTTCTCGCTCTATGACCCGATCATTTTCTAAAGTAAGTAAAACTGCATAGGACCTGACGCCTTTGTACTTTTCTGCTTTAATTTTGTTCGTTGTATCATAAAAATTATACGCTGCTACGTTGGCGTCGCTTTGGACGATATCTTCTGAGACAGTATAGCGTTGCGTAGAGCAAATGGTTAACAGGGGAGTTTTTCTATCAATGATATATGCAATTCCATCCGCGATTGATTTTGTTTCCTGCGCCACTACTTCGCAAGCCCGAACGGATACATCTTCCAGATAGCCGGAGCTTGTTATCGTTGCTCCTTCTATCGCGTAATTGGCCGCAACACCATCCAGGATTGCATTGGCCTGAGCGGTGGTCAGCGTGGAGACAATTCTTTGTTCATCAACATAAATTCCAAAACCTTCGGTGGTAAATACTGCTTCTGCAGGTGTCCACATCAACGAAATTATAAGCATGACAAGGGTTGTTATAAGCGATCCGGTAAACAGAATCTTATTTTTATGGATTTTACATCGAGCCTTTACGGACCCAATGCCTTCCAATCCTATATTAGGAAATTTCATCGATGGTTACCTTTTTCATCTTTTGGTCTTCTATTGGTCTGTCCTGCCTGTTTCTGGGCACGCTTACAATTTTCTTTGCAACATCCAATCCTTCTGTCAGGCAGCCGAAAGCCGCATATTGTCCGTTAAGGTACGGGGCATCACCTACCATGATAAAGAACTGCGAACCTGCAGAATCCGGATTGGCAGATCTGGCCATGGAAAGAACACCGGCCTTGTGGAATATATCATTTTTAAAGCCGTTGGAAGAGAATTCTCCTTTTATAGAATACCCCGGGCCACCCATACCTGTTCCCGTGGGATCTCCCCCCTGAATCATAAATCCGGGTATGACTCTATGGAATATTATCCCGTCGTAAAACCCTTCTTTAATGAGCTTTTCGAAATTTGCAACTGTTTCCGGTGCCAAGTCCGGATAGAGTTCCGCCTTCATGATCTCGCCGTTTTCCATTTCTATGGTTACGATTTTCTTAGACATCTCCTACCCTCTTTTCTCTGCGTTGACTAAATTGATGGCATCAGTAATTGCCTCTTGGATATTCTTTTCAAAATTACCGGATTCTCGTCTGAGTTTATACTCGACCATTCCTTCCGATGCACGTTTACCTACTGTTATCCTGATTGGAAAACCGAGTAAATCCGCATCTTTGAATTTGACTCCCGGGCGTTCATCCCTGTCATCAAGACAAACTTCCAACCCGGCTTTTGTTAATTCCCGATAAATTGTTTCGGCTACTTTTGTTTGCGTCTCGTCTTTCATGTTTACCTGTACGAGCATCACATGATATGGCGCAAGAGAAACCGGCCAAATGATGCCGTTTTCATCGTGGTGCTGTTCCACGACAGCAGCCATCGTTCTGGTGACGCCAATTCCGTAACAGCCCATGACGATAGGATGTTCCTGCATATTTTCGTCTTTGTAATATGCATGCATGGATTCAGAATATTTTGTGCCCAGTTTAAAAACCTGTCCTACTTCAATACCCCTTGCCGTTTTTACAGGTGCTCCGCAAACAGGGCAGGGATCACCTTTCTGCAAAAGCTTCAAATCCACAACCATATCCGCAGTGTAATCTCTGTTAAAGTTTACATTTTTTAAATGGTAATTTTCCTTGCATGCACCGGCGCACATGTTTTTAGCTGCCACCAGTTCGCTGTCCACAATGATTTTGCAATCGTGCAGTCCTACAGGACCGGTAAATCCACCCACGCAGCCCGTCGCATCGTGCATTGCGGTTTCATCCGCAAATTCCAAAGCAAATTCCGGGACATTCAAAGCGTTGATCAATTTGATTTTATTAAGCTGACGGTCTCCTCTTATAAATACTGCAACAAATTCTGAGTTTTGCCCCTCGCCCTTATAAACGGAAAACAGCAATGCTTTTATTGTCTTATTTTGGGGCAGGCCTAGAAAGTCGGCTACGGCTTCTATAGTTTTTGTGCCGGGTGTATATACTTCTTCCATGGGCAATTCAGATTCGGCAGGCATCGCCTCGTCTTGGAATAAAGCTCTTTCGGAAGTGGCCGCCATGTCACAACTTTCGCAATAAATTATTTCGCTTTCCCCTATTTCGGAAAGGGCGCAAAACTCGTGGGAATTGCTTCCTCCGATGGCACCTGTGTCTGCCTCGACCGGCCGGTAAATAAGCTTGCAGCGGTCAAATACTTTTTTGTAGGCGTCGTACATATCCTGATAGCTTTTTGTCAGACCTTCTTCATCTTTGTCGAAGGAATAAGCATCCTTCATGATAAACTCGCGACTTCTGATAAGGCCGAATCTCGGTCTTGCTTCATCCCTGTACTTTGTCTGTATTTGATAAAGGTTGAAAGGAAGTTGTCTGTAAGAGCTTACATTTTGGCGCACGGTATCGGTAAACACTTCTTCATGCGTAGGCCCCAGACAAAAGTCTCTTTCATTTCTGTCTTTAAGTCTCCATAATTCCGGCCCATACGCAAACCATCGACCGGACTCCTGCCACAGTTCTGCAGGCTGAACTGCAGACATAAGAATTTCCTGCGCTCCGGCAGTATCCATTTCTTCTCTTACTATGCTCTCTATTTTTCGAAGAGTTCTGATGCCTAAAGGTAGAAACCCGTATACTCCCGATACCAGCTTCCTGATCATTCCGGCTCGAAGCAGCAATATATGGCTGGCGATTTCTGCTTCTGCGGGTACTTCCCTTAAAGTGTGTAGATACATATTCGATGCTTTCATAATATCTTTCTTCCTTTTACTGAGATTATATATCAAAAAAGTTTATCTTGTAATAGTGGCAACTGCGGTGGAAGACATTCCTTCCATTCTGCCCACAAAACCCAAACCTTCTTGTGTCGTCGCTTTTATACTCACGGAAGCCATATTCAAGTTTAGCGCTGAGGCTATTTGCTTTCGCATTTCTTCTGTGTAAGGCGCGATTTTAGGTTGTTCGCAGGCAAGTGTAGCATCAATAAAAGAGATTGTAAAGCCTTCCCCTTCTATGAGCTCGCGCGTGCGAGCCAATAAATCCATGCCTGCCATGCCTTTATATGCATTATCGTTATCGGGGAAATGCTTTCCTATATCGCCCATCGCTGCTGCGCCAAGAAGCGCATCGGCGATGGAATGTACGATTACATCTGCGTCGCTATGGCCCAAAAGTCCTTTTTCATAAGGAATTTTTACGCAGCCCAGCCACAATTCCCGGCCGAAAACCAATCGGTGCACATCGTAGCCAAAGCCGGTCCTGAATTCTCTGGGTAAGTCCTCTTTTGTTGTGACTTTTATGTTTGTGTAACTGCCCGGCACAATCGCCACCTTCATTCCCAAATGTTCCAAAAGAGAAGCTTCGTCCGTCACACTAATATCTTCGGCTAACGCTTTTTCAAAAGCTTCCATCAGCAGTTTTTTCTCAAAACCTTGAGGAGTCTGAACTTGGAAGAGTTCCGAGCGATCCAGCGTCCTGTCTTTTGTTCTTATCGTAGCTTTAGGGGGAACACACGGGATTGCGGCGCCATACTGAAGAACGCCCTGTATTACGTTTTGGATGATTTCCTGGCTTACAAACGGTCTGGCACCGTCGTGAACCAATACGATGTCTGTTTCAAGAGGAACCGCGGACAGACCTTTATATACTGAATCTTGACGGCGGCAACCACCTTCCGTAATGACTATCTCTTTTTCGGTATCGCCAAAATCTTTTACACGTACGCCAGAGCCTGGTTCTGTCACATAAACGACGCAATCCACTTCGCTGCAAGCCAAAAATACCCGAGTGGCCTTGATGGCCATTGGGATACCTTCGATTCTGATATATTGTTTCAAAACGCTGCTGCCCATTCGATTCCCTGAACCGGCAGCAGCAATAATGACCGCTACTTTTTTGTTTGCAATCATAGGCAAACCCTCTTTATTGGAAAGGTTTCGGCTTTGCAAATATCATTCGTCCCGCCGATGTCTGCAGCACGCTTGTCACCGTGGCTTCTATTGTTTGACCGATATATCTTTTCCCGTCTTCCACGACAATCATCGTGCCGTCATCCAGATATGCGACCCCTTGGTTGTTTTCTTTTCCCTCTTTGACGAGGAACAACTGCATATCTTCGCCCGGAAGCACCACGGGTTTTAACGAATTCGTGAGCTCGTTGATATTTAGAACACCAACTCCTTTTAATGCGGCAACTTTATTTAAATTGAAGTCGTTTGTAACCACAACTCCCTTCATAATCTGTGCCAGCTTTAAGAGTTTGACATCCACTTCGGGAATATCATCCAATGCCTTTTCTGTATCCGTATTGTATATTTCTATGCCATAGTCCCCTTGAATTTTATTGAGAACATCCAAACCGCGACGCCCCCGATTGCGCTTAAGCGTATCAGAGGAATCCGCAATGTGGCGGAGCTCCACCAGTACGAACTCAGGAATCACGATATTACCTTCTATAAATCCGGTTTTCATGACATCTGCGATTCTGCCGTCGATAATGACGCTGGTATCTAAAATTTTCGGGGCAGCAGTTCTTGCTTTACCCTTGCCTTTTGCTGTTTGATCTTTTTGAGACAATCCTGATAGCCATGCGGGTCTTGCATCTTCTCCGCTTTTTTTGCGAGAAATACTCACGCCTAAAGATCCGAAGAAGAAGTACAGCAAAGTCGATAGAATAGTGTTGATATACGCTGTTTGCAACACCTCGATCCCATTAATAATCTGCGAGACCAAGTAAGCGATAACAAGACCACATATCAGACCTATTGCTGCCGGCAACATCTCGTTGGCCGGAATTTTTAAAATATCCGACTCGATGTTTTTGGCAATTTTTTCGCCTCGTTTTCGAAGTACCGCGTAAAAATAAAAGAAAAAAAGTCCGAATATCCATACGAGCACAAAAGAAATTAATGTCTTTTCGCTGTATGTCATAGCCCATTTCTCTCCCCATTTTGCGGCGAGATCCTGGTTTAGAAGAAAAATCGATACTCCATAACCAAACAGCATCCCACACAGAGTAAAAACCGCGCGAAACACCTTATTTAACAATTTATATCCCCCCCCCTTTCATATTTAATTGTATATGATGCACTCAGGTAATCGTCCAAAGCAGTCCGAGATTGTTATACCGCCTCGTCGATCATTGCAATTGCCTCAGTCTCGCTAAACTCTTTTGTGAGAACAATCTCACTCACCAGTATTTGTCTGGCATTGGCCAGCATTTTTTTCTCGCCGGTGGAAAGTTTTTTAATTCTGTCTACACGAATGAGGTTTCTGACTACTTCTGCAACTTCTAAAATATCGCCGCTTTTTAGCTTTTCCATGTTCTCTCTAAACCGGCGATTCCAGTTTTCGTCCATTTCGGTTGATCCCTCGCGTAAAAGTTTATAAACTTCATCTACCTTATCCGAGGAGACTATGGGTCTTATGCCCACCTGGTCGGAATTTGCCACGGGAATCATAACCTGCATGTTGCCATAAGGAATATGCAAAATATAATACGACCTTGTTTCGCCCAAGACCTCTTTGTTTTCTATATTCTCTATGATTCCGGCACCGTGCATAGGATACACGACTTTATCTCCGATTACAAACATAAATTCCCTCCTGACCATATTATATATGCCGGGAGGTGAATAGTCAACCAAACAAAAATAAATGGTAGTTTATCATACGATAATATGCATGTCAATAGGAAATTTCACAGTTCATCATAAACCAGAAAACACTGCCCTTTCCCTCTTCGCTTTCCACTCCGAATTCAGCATTGTGCAGCTGTAATATCTCTTTTGTGATTGAAAGTCCCAGCCCGGATCCACCCGACAGTACCCTGCTGTTTTGCTTGCTGGCTCTGTGATAACGATTCCATATGTTCTCTAATTCCGGAGCAGGAATGCCAATACCTTTATCAATGACAGAGAGTTTCATTTTGCCGTTTTCCGCTTCGATTGTAACTTTTATATCTTTTATTTGACCGCTGTATTGAACGGAATTCGATATAAGATTATAGAGCACCTGAGAAAGCCTTCGCTCGTCACCATGAACAATAACATTTCCGGGTATTCGATTGAATTCAAAGGTATAGCCTTCCTGTTCTTCCAACACCTTATATGTAGATAAGACTCCCTCTGTCAACTTTTGTATATCCACAGGGTTTTTCTTCATGACATCCACCCCGGATTGTATTTTAGAAAGCGTCAATATATCACCGACCAGTGCATCCAGCCGGTCAGCCTCTTCTACAATAACCCCCAAATGTTCATTTCTTTTCGCTTCGTTGTTGCCGGATATATCCCGTACAAGCTCGGCGTACGACTTTACCATGGTGAGCGGTGTCCTAAGGTCGTGGGAGACATTTGCCAACAAATCTTTCTGGAGATTGTCTGCCTTTGAAAGTTCCTCGGCAGTATACGTCAGCGTGTTTGCCAAATCGTTTATTTCGGTGTAATGGCCACCTTCAAACGTAACGTTGTAATTTCCTTCTGCCAACAATTCCGCTTTATTTTTGATATTCGTTAAAGGTTTTGACAGTCTTGTCGAAAGCCAGAAGGCCAATATTCCTGCGATTGTCAAAGATACGACAGTCACAAGCAAAAGCTGACGCGCAAGGATATTTACCGTGGTATCCACAGGGTAAAGAGGGGCAAACGCATAGATGAATAAGTCTTCTCTATAGCTACTTTCTGCAATGGATGCATAGACTAAGGTTTTACTTTTGCGGCCTTGATCCTCGACATAAAAATGAATCGTTCCGTCCGTGCTGGAAAGAACCAATTCTTTTGCCTTTTCCATTTCCGCCGCCCCGCCAACAAACATTCGTCCCGGCCCATCCGCTTGAATCGAAGAAGTGATGCGCAGCAATCCGTCTGCCGTTTCAAGGTAGAAATAAGTATCATTCTCAAAAGAAAGTTCCCAAATTTCCGCATAAAGGGCGTCCAAATCTAAAATTTCACTTTGCGAATAGGTTTTACCAAGAGCGTTCACCATGAACTTTACTTGTTTCTGCATAGAAACTTCATAATAAGAATTTAAAAAAGCAATTTGGAGAAGCCATAAAATCGCCATAAGTGATACAGCAAAAAGCACAAAATACAAGGTCAGCTTAAACTTTAAACTCCTTGGGTCAATGCTGTGTTTTGTTTTTCCGGTTTCGCTGCCTACATTAATCCTCAAATTTATAACCTATTCCGCGCACGGTTGCGACTTTATCCCTGTATGGACCAAGCCTGCCTCGAAGATTCTTTATATGGGTGTCAATCGTTCGGTCGTCGCCGAAAAAATCATAACCCCATATATCTCGCAGCAACTTATCTCTGGACATTGCGATATTTCTGTTTTGAATAAGGTACAAAAGCAATTCGTACTCTTTTAAAGTCAACTCAGCCTTTTCCCCATCTACGGTGACAGTCCTGCCTGCGGCGTTCACCACCAGGCCTCCGGAGATAAATTGCGTCGCATTCAATTCTTCGCTGCTTCGATTTTTGCGGGCGAGAACGGCAGTGATCCGTGCCATCAATTCTTTGGGGCTGAAAGGTTTCACCACATAATCGTCTATACCCAGCTCAAAGCCAAAAAGTTTGTCGTATTCCTCGCCCCTTGCGGAGAGCATAATGACGGGGATATCTTTTCCCTTCTTGATCTCCTTGCAAGCCGTAAATCCATCTAACTTGGGCATCATGATATCCATTACAATCAAGTCAAAATCATCCTTTAACGCGATAGACACAGCCTCCATGCCATCCGAGGCTTCGACCACGTCATGATGGTTGAATTCCGCATATTCCCGGATAACCGCTCTTATTTTTGCTTCGTCATCCACTACTAATATTTTAGCCATACCATACCTCTTTCTTTGATTTTATTGTACCGGTCAAGTATGTTGAACGTGTGAATATAAGATAAAAACGGTATGAAACGCTTCGTCTCATACCGCTGTCGCTATCTCTTCTCTTTTATCCTTACCCCGTCTCCGATGGCTGTGGAGGGGGAAATAATCACTTGCATCCCTTCCGATAAACCTTCCATTATTTCGGTATAATCTTCGCCTTCCAGGCCGATGTCCACCGGCGTCAGAACTGCTTTCCCCATTTTTTCAACATAGACATAGTTTTTATCTTCGATGGTAAACAGAGAATTCTCGGGAACCGAAAGGACCTGCGTTCTCTCCGCCACGACGATTTGGACGTCTACACTGCTACCCAATCTTGGCGTAACATCCTTAGGCACAGCTACTTCGACCAAGACGCGCTTCTGTGCGATTCCCAGCGAAGAGATGTAATCAGTGGCCTTTATGGAAACCTTGCTGACATTGGCTCTGTCGGTAATCAAATCCTCTTCTGCATATACGGAAGCTTTCATGCCGACAGCGAGCAAATCCGCATCGGTAGAGATAAGGTGCAGCGAAACAATACGATCATCCACCCCGCCTACTTCTGCAAGAGGTATTCCCGAGCCCGCCGTTTCGCCTTCCTTTACATAAATCGCCGTCACAACGCCCGCTATGGGTGAAGTAATACCGTCTGCGGCGGTTGCAATGGAAACGCTTTGGGCGGAATAGCCCAGGGCGGACAATTGAGCTGACAGTTGCTGCGTTGCGGCAAGCGATTGACTGTAGGTTATATAACTTATTGCTCCCTGTTCGTAAAGAATCTTGTTGTTGTCAGAAAGGTTTTTGGCGGCAGCGTATTGTGCGTATACACCTGCGGCTTGTGCTTTGATACCGGCGACATCCGAAGCAGAAGAAAAATCCGAAAAAGAAATGAGCAAATCTCCTTCTTCTACTTTTTGTCCTTCTTCGACGAGGATTTCACCGATTGTACCTGAACCTTTTGCGCTGATGGTAACAGCGCTTTCGGATTCAACGCTTCCGGATTCTTCTACGATTTTGCGGATGTCACGCTGCGCAACTTCTCCCAACGTAACCTCTTCTCTCCCGGAGAGATAAGCACCCGCGGAACTTAAAAGGATGACCGTTATCGCTATTCCTGCAATGATCTTATTCTTTTTTGTCAATGTCTTAAGCTTTATCATATTTTGCCTTCCTCGCTCATAGTTTAGCATAGGTCTACCTGAGCTTCAAATAATTTGTAAGAACCGTTTCATTGATATGTTTGCTTTTATAAATTTTGTCAGTCGTTATGATGCTCTGTTTTTCAGGGCTCGAAGGAAATCCAGTTTTCTGATTTTCTCGTAGGTGGCAAACTGCGCAACAAGAAGAAAGAGCGCTGTAAAAAACAGAGAAGATAGAGCTGCAGAGATAGTCGGCGTCATGTAAAGGGTATAGAGGTCGTTGCTGAATACCGCAGAACTATAGGAAGTCATTCCAAAGCCCATGGGTATCCCCAATAAGACACCGGCTATAGATATTAAAATATTTTCCGAGAGCATCATCCTGAATATTTCATTTTTCGCAAATCCCATAACTCTTAGAGACGAAAATTCCATTTCTCTTTCGCCCAAAGATACAATTGTGGCATTATAAACAATGCAGAAGCCCAATATTCCGGAAAGAAGGACCAATGCTCCAAGCATCATTATAATCAGACCCATATAGTCCATGTACATGCTTTGCATATCACCAGAAGAAAGGATTGTGGATACGTTGTCCATTTTTCGCAAAGTGGAAACGACCTCGGAATCGTCGGAATTTATGTAAACTCCGTTTATTATTCCCGGCTCAAGCAGGTTCTTCCCCAAGTCTTCTATGTTCATATATGCATTCATGCCCATCATCTGTTTTACAATATCTTGAACGACAAGATAACAATCCTTCCCGTCCGGAATATATGATTCCACAAGCACCCGCTCTCCGATGCCCACACCCAGAGCGTTTGCAAGATTTTCAGTGAGCAAAATTTGTTCTTTAACAGGATAGATTGCCTGCCCGTCAAGGTTTGTCAGGTTCATGACGTGACTGTCTTCTTTTATTCCTATAATCGTGACGGTTTTGGCTTTATTGCCTATGGAAATTTCGAAAGGATATTCTATCCGTCCTTCCACATATGCAGATTCCGATAGTTCGTATTCCATATCCTTTTCGGTTGTCTTTAAGACCGGGACTGCAAAGCTTACATTGTAATCCATTGTCTGAACTTCTTCGAACTGCTTGACAATCATATCGTCTATCACATCCGGCATGCTCATCGTAAACATGATCGTACCGAAGGTAAGGGATACGCCCAGAAGAACAAAAAGCGAACGTCTTTTGTTTCTGAAAACATTTTTCATAATCAATTTTCGACTGAAACTCAATTTTTTCCAAAACGCGGGAAACGATTCCAACAAGATCCGCCTGCCTTCTTTGGGCGACTCGGATTGCATGGATTCGGCAGGCACTATTTTCATTGCGCCGCGCGCTCCGTATGCCCCGAATGCCATACAAAATGAACAGGAAAGAAGAACGCCTCCGAAAATATAATTCCAGTAAATTTTCATGCCGTAGCGAGGTATTTCAAAAAAATCCGCATACATACCGGTCATGTAATCCGCTATCATAAATCCGACTAAAATACCTGCTATACCGCCGATTAAACCGGCAGCCAGAGAATACTTGACATAGTGTCCCAATACAGTTGCATCCGAATAGCCGATTGCCTTCATTACGCCTATTTTAATCCTATCGCGTTTAACCATTCTTGAAAGCATCATGGCAATGACCAGAGCCGCCACTAAAAGAAACATCATGGGCAAGGCGACACCGGATTTTTTTAAACTGTTGATCTCTTCTCCTATCAGGGCGTTTGAGAGTTGATGTTCTTGCTTTGTTGTATATGTCAAACCATAAGGCTCCGCTATTTTTTCTATGTCGTCGATGATATCCTCTTCTTTATACTCCTTAGGGATATCTCCGTTTTTATCGTTTTCGTAAAGGAAAAATACTTCGTTGTATGCACCGCTCATCCCCATCAACTGCATAGCCAAAGCTTCATCCACGTATATTACTCCGTAATTTTCCGGAGCAGGCATCATGGACTGAGCACTTTCAATCAGATATATAAATTCCGGGCTATAAGCTATGCCAACCACTTCCAGTTCGCAGCGAACACCGTTTACCTGAATAGCTATTTCGTCTCCAAGAACGATACCCCGCCCTTCGGCGAATTGAGAGAGGACAATAACTTCCTCGTTGACGTTTCTAATAAACCTTCCCTCTTTCAGAAGCAGAATATTCACGTTCTGACCGGCAGAGGGAATACTGAGGAGCTTTACATTGACTCTTTCCTCATCTTCGCCGATGAAAGGAACTTCCGCCGTCAAGCGCCCTTCCGCCAGCGCAACACCTTCCACGGATTGTAAATCGCTGATTAACGATGCCGGCATTTTCTGTACGGTAATACTCAAATCTGCAAAGGCGTTTTCTTTGTAATACTGATTTTTGGAGTCTTCCAGATTGACACCGGCAAGAGAAATGGCAGTAAAAATAGCAATGCCGACCATAATGATGACGAGCACCGCAGTAAATTGCGCTTTTGAATGTTTTATCATGCGCCAAAGCATGAGATCTGTTTTTTTCACGGCTGCTACCAGGATATTCTTTCCGGATCCAAAGGAGTCTCGTTGAGTCTGTCTTCTATAATTTCACCGCTTCTCATTCGGATTACTCGATTTGCCATATCTGCGATGCTTGAATTATGGGTGATAACGATGACGGTTTTCTTCATCTCTTTGTTTATTTTTGCTAAAAGAGAAAGTATTGTTACGCCCGTAGCAAAATCAAGAGCTCCTGTGGGCTCGTCACAGAGCAGGATATCGGGATTCTTGGCAATCGCACGTGCTATGGAAACCCTCTGCTGTTCTCCGCCGCTCATTTGAGAAGGGAAATGATCTGCTCTTTCTTTTAAACCTACCGCCTCCATGATTTCATCAATATCCAACGGGTCCACGGCAATCTCCGTGGCCAACTCGACATTTTCTCTTGCGGTAAGGCTTGCCATAATATTATAGAATTGGAAAACAAAGCCTACTTGAATTCTGCGATATTGAGTCAGCTCTTTTTCATTCAAATCTGTAATTTTCTTGCCGGAGACGATTACTTCTCCGGAATCGGGTACATCCATTCCGCCCAGAATGTTAAGCAATGTACTCTTCCCTGATCCGGAGGGTCCTAAAATGACGACAAATTCGCCTTCTTCCACAGAAAAGCTGGCACTTCGCAATGCGTTGACCTCAACTTCTCCCATCTTGTATGTCTTTATCAAGTTTTTTGCTTCGAGAATGGTGCTCATGCTATCCTCCGTTTAAACGGTTTTAAAAATCTGTCGTTGTGTCAGATTGAAATATCGATCAATTCTTTTCGTGTCATACTAGACGAATCGCTTCAGCTAAGGTCGTCACTCCCACTAATTTCAGATTTTTAGGCTGTTCAACAAGCTTTTCTTTGCTTCTTTTAGGGAGCAACATCATTTCAAAACCCATCCTGTCCGCCTCTTTGACCAATTTATCGGCATTTTGAACCGGCCGAAGATCGCCCGTAAGGCCGATTTCTCCGACTGCGAGCATCTTGGGGGATAGTTTTATATTTTTTTCATTTGAATAGATGGCCAATGCCACCGCCAGATCAATGGAAGTTCCTTCCGGGCGCAATCCTCCGACTATATTTACATATACATCTCTGTTTATTAACGATAGACCGGCTTTTCGCTCCAGCACGGCAATGATCATATTCAATCTCGAATTTTCGACGCCTATAGAGCTTCGTCTTGCAAAGCCTATATTTGTAGGTGCGGTCAGGGCTTGAACCTCTAATAGGAGCGGCCTGGTTCCTTCGTAAACAGCTGTTGCAACTGCTCCCTCTGTACTGTTTTCCATGCCTTCCAAAAAACTTTTCGAAAGATTTTCTATCTCGACAAGCCCTTCTTCTCTCATCTCGAACGCACCGATCTCGCTGGTCGTTCCGAAGCGATTTTTAAAAGCTCTTAAGATTCTGAGGTCCTGATTTCTCTCTCCGTTAAATTGCAATACTGCATCCACAAGATGTTCCACAATCTTTGGGCCGGCCAACTCTCCGTTTTTTGTTACATGCGCCACAATAAACACAGGTAAATTGCCGGTTTTGCCAACATTCATCAATATATTTCCGCACGCCCTTACCTGCGAAACACTACCCGGTGACGAATCCAAATCTTCGGAATACATCGTTTGTATCGAGTCGATAATTAAAAATACAGGTTGAATATTTTCCACTACTTGCAGTATAGTCTCCATGTTTGTTTCAGCCAGGAGAAATAAATTATCCATATCTGCATGGCACACCCGATCTGCCCGCATCTTTATCTGTTCTTCTGACTCTTCGCCGGAAACATAAAGAACTTTGCCGTATTTTTGAGATATTTTTGCCGCAGCTTGTATAATAATCGTGGATTTCCCAATTCCGGGCTCTCCGGAGATGAGCGTCAAAGAACCCTTAACAAGTCCTCCTCCAAGCACACGGTTCAGTTCCCCTATACCTGTATCTAAACGGGTATTTTGACCGGAGGTTACCTCGTTGATTCTGACGGCCTTTGCACTATTGCTTTTCCCATTCGCGTTCTTTGCGGAAGCGCTTCCCCTGCGCCTTACATCGCCTTCGTCTTTCTCAACCACTTTTTCTTCGACGAAGGTGTTCCACGCTCCGCAGATACACTGACCCATCCATTTAGGACTTTCGTATCCGCATTCCTGGCAGACAAAAACAGTGTTTGATTTTTTTGCCATAATAATCCTCTCGCATCGACAAATGAATTTATAAATATTACTAAAGATTGCCCTCTATTCTTTCTTTAAAGACAGCTGCAAACTCCCGCAAGTAGTAGTGCGGGACCAAATAAAGCATGGAAGAAGAACCTTGACCGCTTATATCTTCGTACCCGATTGTCTGTGCAAGCCTCTTTGCTCGGTAAAGATGAAAAGCGGAAGATACAATGACCACGCTATCAGAAGCCGTTCCACCATGATCTTTGATGATTTTGAGCGCAAAAAATAAATTTTCTCTTGTAGAGGTGCTGGTTGTCTCTTGTAAAACACGCAGTGCATCCACTCCCAAGGCAACAAGACCCCGGGCTATCGCTTCGCCTTCTGCAATGCTTTCGTCCTCGCCGCGCCCTCCGGTTGCAACCGCAATTGAGTCGGGATTCTCCAGCATATACTTAGCGGCCGATGCGATTCGTCGGGACAACGTAAGAGAAGGTTCCGTACCGTTTACTTTCGCGCCCAAAACAACAACATAAGCTGCATTCTGCTCCGGTTCGCTCTGTGCCTCCAAAATAATAAAAGTTTCAAAAAAGAGAAAAACTGCCATGCATAGGACTGTAACTACCACCATAGATTTTTTGATGATAACCGGCAATCTTTTTAAGTGCGGTAAAAATAAAGCGAAGGTTGCAAAACAAACACACAGAATGAATCCAAAAAAGTTAAACCAGTGATTCATTCCTATTATGCTTAAAACACCCAGGCCATATAAGCCGCAAAAAACACCGGCAACGATTAAATACTTCTGCAGCTTTATCATTTTCTCATCTCATTCGCTCCAATAAAAACTACCCTTATAGTACCATATACCGTGCATAAAGGGTAGTGTTTAGCGCAGCATACGCCGATGCCGCATCTTTGAACAATGAATGAAATATCTGTGGCTTATTGCTCTTGTTCGGGAGTTTGCGCTCCGTCCATATAACCACCCGCATAAATTTGCATGGGATCGCGCTGAATTCCTCTGTTCTTTTTCCCAAGAGCGAAGGGGCAGACCACTCTGCAGCGGAAGCATTTTACACGCCAGTCTCCGCCGTCGACAGATCCGAATGCATAATCTTTGCACTGGAACTGCATCAGCGTGGGATCGCCGGTCTCGCTGAGCACTCCGGTAGCCTTTGCAGGGCAGATATCAATACATTTGGTGCAGTCTTTGCAATAGTCTCTCTGTATCATCGGGTCGGCTTCCAGCTCTAGCTCTGTCAATACCACAACCATCCAGATCATGTTACCATAATCTTCATTGATTAAAAGTGTGTTCTTTCCGATAACGCCAAGTCCCGCAGCTTGTGCGCAATGTTTGGCAGAGACGACTTGTCTCATCCGTTTTGTCGTTACATCGAAGTTCGTGGGATCAATGGCACCCGTCGTAATGGCAACGATGCCTTTTTCCTCTAATTTAGCAATCATATTGATGGAAAGTACATCCAGCATATTGGACAAAACATTTCTGATCACTGTATACGGGACCATGGGGTCGTTGCATTGCATAAACCCTGCGGGGAATTTTCGACCGATGACGATTGCCGATTTACATGTGGGCATCAGATCCAGAGGAGAATATCCCTTGGGTGCGCCGCCAAAGCGATCGCTGCTTGCAATACCGCAGAAATCTGCGCCTAAGTCGAAGGCAAGCTGCTTTATTTCTTGTGCTGTCATTTTTTCCATTTTGTTCTCCTTGATGCGTTTCCGGTTGTCTGATCATCAGAAATGATGAATCATTTTTGTTTCTAAAGTTTTTTTCCCGCTCGAATCAGTCTAGTTTTACAGCGGTTCCATAAGCAATCATTTCTGCGGCGCCCTGCATAATCGCAGAAGATGCATACCTTACAGCCACAATTGCGTCGGCGCCTAAGCCTTCTGCCTCTTCGACCATGCGCTTTGTAGCCTGTGCTCTGGCTTCGGCCATCATGTCCGTATAACCGGTCAGTTCTCCGCCGACTAACGTCTTAAGGCCTGCCGCAATGTCTTTGCCGATATTCTTGCAATGTACGGTCTGTCCTTTAACCAATCCCAATGTCTTATAAGTTTTTCCCGAGATATTCTCTGTTGTTACCAATAACATATCCGTCTCCTCTTTCTCGTGATTTATCCTATAAAGTAATTTATTCCTGCTCCGCAATCATCGCACGTTTTAATACCCCTGGTCAGCGGCTTCTTTTGCCGGATCTTCGGGAATTTCTGTTACTATAAACTTATCTTTGAGTGATTTTATGAGCAAAAATCCGCCGATAGCGACAAATAGCATGACCGTTTCCGTGATGATATACGATCCGGTTCTTACTTGAATGAGCGGCACAATAAAATCTATCGCTCCGTGAGCCGCCAAACAATAGCAAACACCTTTCCATGTTTCTCCCTTGGTCATCATGTAGCAAAGAAGGGTGGAAAGCGCTATATGAAACAGTACGGTGCATATACGTTCGAATCCGCCAACAAGAAAGAGTTCAGGGGAAGTTTGCATGAGTTGCGCGGCTACCTGTCCCATCATTTCCTGTCCAAAATCCATGGCTCCAGCATTGATGCTGTAACTGAAATACAGGTTGCCGGCATAAGAAATGCCCACAAGAATAATCGCTTCTATCGCCCCGTGACCAAATCCCGCAGATAAAGCAGTCTGATAGCTCAGGCGATTTTTTAAGAGAGATTTGAACACAAAAAGTCGTCCGGCTGTCTCAAAAATAGCAGCGGTAGCGGCAAGAAGGAGAAAGTAAAAAATCGGATTCACGGCATAAATGCCTGCCAACGCCTCGCTGACGGTGGGAAGGGACATCAGTGGAATTCGTATCAGCATTTGCGGTATGAAAAACCCCAAAGACCCGGCCAGTACAGCGGTACCCGCACCTTTCCACTTTCTTGCTAAAACAATCCATATAATCAAAGGCAGAACCATGGTGATCAAAAACGTAACCCACATGGCCAATATACTACTCTGCGGTATGTTGGCAGCAGCAATCATGTCATTCATAGAATCAATCCTTATTTTTAAATTGCATGTACGTTGCGCCGATTGCTATTCCAAACAATATCGGAAGTATAATTCCCCAGTTCATCGAAACCTCCTAACGATTTATCCTTTAATTTGAAGTTCGCCGATCAGATAACATACACCTTTACCGGCCATTTCGACTCTTTCGTTTTCTTTGAGATCTTTGCAGATAAATGCTGCTCCCCGCTTGGAAAGCTGATGGGAAGTCATTTCTGTTTTGCCCAACTTTTCTGCCCAGTATGGGATAAGGGTGCTGTGCGCCGAACCGGTAGCCGGGTCTTCGTCTATACCATAAGCAGGGGCAAATACTCTGCAAACAAAATCAGTGTCTGTCCCTTTTGCCGTAACAATGGCACACTTTACTTGTTCAATTTTAGCCAGTTTCTCGATGCTGGGAGCCATATTTTGCACAACTTCCGCACTTTCAACAACAATCAATGTATCTCTTGTTTGTCCACACTCCAAGATTTTTACGCCCAACGCCTCTTCTAAACCTTCCGGAACTGGGATTGATTTGGGAAGCCAACGCGGAGCGTTCATGTTCAGCAGATCCCCTTCGCAAGTTACTGTCAATTCTCCGCACAATGCTTTGAACTTGATTGTTGTGATATCGGGTTCAAGAAAATTCTTTATTACAAAAGCAGAGCCTAACGTCGCGTGGCCGCAAAAATCAATTTCTCCGCCCGGAGTAAACCAGCGCAAATCGTAATATCCATCTCGTTTTACAAGAAATGCTGTTTCGGAAAAGTTGTTTTCAATCGCGATGTTCTGCATCAGGCTTGCTTGGATCGGTGCATCTAAAACGCAGACTCCGGCTTGATTTCCACCAAAAAGCTTGTCGGAAAAGGCATCAACGATGTAGTACTTCATTTTTTCTCTCCTTACTGTAATTTGATATAATGTATCGGTAGGTCGATTCGGGAACCAAATCTTTGGTTTTTTCCAAATCGCCCAAGGAAATCAATTCTCTTACACGACTCGCGCTGATGGGTATGCCGTCCAACTCTTTGCGTTGTATTTCAACTACGTCGATCCCCTGTCCGGGAAGGTATCGCTGCATTTCCCTGTTGTACGCAGAAGTGACCATACACTTGGGTTCGGTTCCTACAAATCTGGTTTTTATACTGAGCTCTTTCGCAAAAATGCTTGCGAAAATTTCCAGATCCAATTTGCACGCTATATTTTCGCTCTTCGCCTTATCCTTAATAAAATACGTTGGGAAAGTGACGCTGGAAATCATGTACTGCCCTGTTTCGTGCACTCTGACATTTTGAAGATCGGCTGTCCCTGCTTTCACCATTTCCAAACGGGCTTTTGCGGGAAATTCACTTTTATCTTCTGTCAGAACAAACACATGGAGCAGTTGACACATGGTAGAAGCTTTTTCCACCAAATATCTATGCCCCAGCGTAAATGGATTGCAATTCATGACAACACAGCCGACTGTGCCTTCGCTTTTTTCTGCCATTGCCCGCGCAAAATCTCTGGCGCCGTTCTTCCGGTTTTCCATAAGGAGCGCTTCTTGTGTGGAACCTATTCTATAAAACCCAAAATCGGAAAACATGCGAATATTTTCAGGCTTTGTAAAAAGAAAAAGGTGAGATTTTCCAAGGGCAGCAGCTTCTTTTCGGAGTTCGGTAAGGATTGTTGCTGTCAGATCTTCTCCTTGCCGGTCTGCCCGGACTGCAATGCACTTAAAAACATTTTCATCCAGAGAACCGCTAGCCAAAATCTCGTCTTCTTCTAAGAGACAAACTGAAAACCGGACGTTGCCATCGTAATCCAGGCCTGCGTCCGCAAGGAATTTTTTGAGTTTTTCGAGTTTTGTCCCGGTAAACGGGCGTCCGATCTCTATATTCATTCCCGCTCCTTTTTACTCTTCGATTATAAACCCGCAAGGCAGGTTTGAACAGTATCAATAGCAGAATGTATTGCACAGCGCAGTTACTCGTATCTCAAAGCCTCTATCGGGTCCAATTTTGCAGCCTTTTTTGCAGGGAAGAGGCCGAAAAATATACCTACCATCGCAGAAAAGAGGATGGCGCCGACAACAGAAAACGGTGAAATAACAAGGCTTACGCCCACAACTAACGCACCGATACCTGCCAATGAAAGGCCTAAAAGCAAGCCGATAAAGCCTCCAATCAAAGAAAGGATCATCGCCTCGATCAAAAATTGCGTCAATATATCTTTTGTTCTTGCACCCAGAGACTTCCTGATTCCGATTTCCCGTGTTCGCTCCGTCACGGAAACCAGCATAATGTTCATAATTCCTATGCCGCCCACCAGGAGAGAAATAGCGGCAATGGCACCTATGGCAAGAGACAATATGGTAAGGACTTGATTGATGGTATCCATTTCGCTTTCTGCGGATTCATAAATGAAAAATTCGTCTTCTTTGTCTTTAATTCTATTGAGATACGCAGCCATTGAAGCACATTGTTCGGCTACGTCCTTGTCGGGGTTCACGTAACATTCAAGATAATAGGAAACAAAATCGGCGCCGACAATCATCGAATACGGAACGTAGCACGTGTAAGCAGTGCTCGTATCCATTCCGCTGAATAAGCCCTCCTTCGTACTGTAGACACCGACGATTGTCGCATCCATCAACGAATCTTCGATAATCAGCGGTAAAGTCTCTCCAAGAACATCTTCCGTTCCAAAAAGATACAGCGCAGCTTTCACATCGATCACTAAATTGCTTCTTCTGCCTTTTATGTCGCTTTCATTGATCATCCGGCCGGAAACTATTTCTATACTTTTTGCAAATTCGTCGTAGTTTGCGTTGACCCCATACATTTTAATATCCGACTCTTGCCTGCCTACGGTCGACTGAGCGGTGACTGTCGCGTAAGGAGCCGAATATAGTAATTCTCCGGGAAATCGATTTTGCAAAGCCTCCATGTCGTCTGCATTGATAAGATCCTCCGAGGAGACGCCGTTTTGGGTAAGCTGCCAGTTTGGCATCAAATACATATATCCTGCACCAAAGCCCTCGAACTCTTTGTTGATCGCTCCTTGCGCAGAAGAACCGATGGCACTGATTGCAATAACAGAGCTGATTCCTATAATAATACCCAGCATGGTTAAAAAAGATCGCATCCTGTTTGCTTTAATCGCGGAAATTGCCAGGCTCATACTCTCAAAAAATTGCATCACATGTTCTCCTTTCCCTTAATTTCGTCGTGAATCATGTGCCCGTCTTTAAATGTAAGAATTCTGTCCGCAAACAAAGCGATGTCTCTTTCGTGCGTAACGACAATAACGGTATTGCCTTTTTCTTTATTAAGCTTTGAAAAAATATCCATGATTTCAATGGAAGATTGCGAATCCAAATTCCCTGTAGGTTCATCGGCCAAAATAATAGGGGGATTGTTAGCCAGAGCCCTTGCGATCGCAACTCTTTGCTTTTGTCCGCCGGATAATTCGTTTGGCATATGTTCGGCCCGGTCACCCAACCCCACTTCTTCCAACAAAGCTTTTGCCCTCTTTGAACGAAAATCTGCAGGCATCCTTGCATAAACCATAGGCAATTCCACGTTCTTTAGAGCACTGTTTCTTGGAATAAGATTAAAAGATTGAAAAACAAACCCTATACTTTTATTTCTTATGAGCGAAAGCTCGTCGTCCGTCTTATCGCGCACATCGGTTCCATCCAAAATATAAGTGCCCTCCGTTGCTCGATCAAGACAGCCTATAATATTCATAAGCGTCGACTTACCGGAGCCGGAAGCACCCATAATCGCAACAAATTCACCTTTGCAAATAGAAAGCGTCAAATCTTTAAGAGCGCATACTTCGATGTCGCCGTTTCGATAAGTTTTACTCAATTCGCTTAAATGAATAACTTCTTGTTTGCTGTTTTCCATTGCATTCACCTTAATACACGGTGACAGCCATGCCGTCGACCATATCAAAATTAGGCGCTAAAACAACAGAATCCCCGACGGCTAAATCTCCTTCTACGGCAACATAAAAATCACCTTCCAAAAGAATGGTCACCGGACGCTTGCTTATGATTCCGTCTTTAAGCGTAAAGACAGAGACCTCTCCCAAAAGTGAATCTTCCAGAATTGCATCGATCGGAACGGTCAGAGCATCCGCAAGTATATCGGTAAGAATGGTTGCTTTGGCCGTCACTCCGGCGATAAGATTCGTTTCGCCCTTATCCACATCGATGACAATGGGAATAACCATCTCGGTGCTGCCCACGCTTTTCACTTCCCCTGTGGGGGAAATTGCCGACACGATGCCGTTGACGGTCTCGTCTCCCAGCACTTCAGCTGTGACGGTAACCGTTTGGCCGACTTTTATTTTGCTGATATCATATTCGCTTATACTTACTTTCATCTGAAGCTTTTCAAGATTTTCCACCACAAACAAAGCTTCCGATACAGAGCCGTTGGCCAACTTTCCGACAGAAGTATTCACCCTTGTAACCGTTCCTGCTATAGGGCTTGTAACATTCGCGTTTTCTTCTATATTGTAGGATTGAAGAGTAAGGTTGGCTGTACTGCAAGCACTTTGCGCACTTAAGTAGTCTTCTTTTGAAATAGCACCTCCTGCATAGAGCGCAGCTGCTGTATCATAAGATCTTTTCGCATCCGCTGCCGCTATGGCCGCCTGATTGTATTGGCTCAGGAGGTTTTCGGCATCCAATCTTGCAAGGACTTGCCCGTCGGTAACAACATCGCCTTCCTTTACAAGGATTTCAGCTATTCGATAATTTGCCGAAGAGTATACAGCGGCTGAGTCCGTTCCGGACACGGCGCCTTTTACACTGACTTCTTGGCGAAGCTCCATTTTTTCAGCAGTCCCTGTTTTGACAGCGACCGGTGCTTCTGCCTGTCCCATTCCCCCCAGCAATGCATTTCCAAGCATCAATAGAACGGCCAAACCAACGACACATGCAACTTTCTTCTTTTTGGAAAGCCCCTTCCACTTTAAAGCTATTGCCTTGATGCGACTCTGCTTTTTTTCTTTTATTTCTTGTTCCATAAAACTTTACCCCTTTTTAACTGTATTATTTTGGTTAGTACACTACTTATTATACACACATGCCATGAAAAGTATATTACGAATTTTTTAATATTTCAGCCGCTTACCCTTTATCTGCGGCATTTGCTGCTGTAATGCGCTGTGCGTTTCACAGCAGCAAAAAGGAGGTGCAACGCACCTCCTTTTCAATCGTTTTCTTTTTATTTTTCTTCTTCGACTTCCGCTTTATGGGCAGAGATAATTTTTTCCGCAAGATTTCCCGGAACTTCTTCGTAGCGGTTGAAGCTCAGTGTAAAACTTCCTCTGGCCTGTGTCATGGAGCGCAGCACGATGGGATAATCGAAAAGCTCTGCCTGCGGAGCTTCCGCCATCAACTTTTGAAGTCCGCCGCCCAAAGGTTCCATTCCAAGGATTTTACCGCGACGTTTGTTCATGTCGCCCATCACGTCTCCGGTATAATCGTCGGGTACGGTAATTTCCATATGCATAACAGGCTCCAGCAAGCACGGTTTTGCTTCGACGATTCCCTTCTTAAAAGCGAGCGATGCCGCAATTTTGAAAGACATTTCGTTGGAGTCTACATCGTGATAAGAACCATCGTGAAGAACCGCCTTAACATTGACAACTTTACAGCCGGCAAGAGGTCCTTTATCTAAACATTCGCGAAGTCCTTTTTCCACGGCGGGTACATAGTTTTTAGGAACGGATCCGCCAAACAACTCTTCGGCAAATTCAAATTCTTCTTTTGAAGGGCTGAACTTGATCCATACATCGCCATACTGCCCTGCTCCGCCGGACTGTTTTTTGTGTTTGCCCTGAACGTCTGCGGTACCTTTAATTGTCTCTCTGTAAGCAACTTTCTGATGAACGGTGATGACGTCGACACCAAATTTATCTTTAAGCTTCGCTGTAATAATATTGATTTGAATTTCTCCCTGACCGCCGATAAGCATCTGGTGCGTTTCAGAGTTTCTGTCCACGATAAAAGAGGGATCTTCTTCCATCAGTTTCTTAAGCCCGGCGCCTACTTTTTCGTCGTCCGCCTTTGATTTTGGCTCAACGGCCACAAACAGTGTGGGCTGTGGGAATTGAACTCTGGGGTATTCAACAACGGTAGCCTTATCACATAATGTGTCTCCGGTTTTCGTAAATTGAAGCTTCGCAAGAGCTATGATATCTCCAAAAGAAGCGCTGGGGCACTCTCCTTGCGTTTTACCGCGAAGGAAGAACATAGCGCCCAGTTTTTCGGGCTTGTCTGCTCTTACATTATATATTTCCTGACCGGGAGTCAATTTACCCGTAATAATTTTTGCCAAGGATATTTTTCCGAGGAATGGGTCTGCGATCGTTTTGAAAACGAAAGCAGAAGCACTTCCGCTGCCGCATTTGATTTCGATATCGTTACCTTTTGCGTCTTTGGCTTTATAAGGGGCATGGTCTGTGGGCGCGGGGACATATTTAATGATGGCGTCCAGAATTTCTTTGATTCCTTCTCCCTTTGTTGCCGAGCATACCAATATGGGCGCAATACTGCAATTTTCAATACCCATAAGCAATCCTTTGCTGAATTCTTCGTCTGTAAATTCTTTCCCTTCGAAGAATTTTTCCATAAGGGCTTCGTCTGTCTCTGCAATCGCTTCGTTCACAGCGTCTTTGTCGTCCAGCGTGACAGCAGATATTCCGAATTTCGCCTTGATTGCCTGGATGACTGCTTTGACATCCACATTCTCTTTGTCTGTCTTGCTCACGATGAACATTCTGGGAATATCGAATTGCTTGCAAGAATTCCATGCTTTTTCTGTGCCTACTTGTAATCCGGAGGAGGCATCCACAAAAATGGCTGCAGCTTCCACGGCTCTCATAGCGGAATTGACTTCTCCAACGAAATCAAAGAAGCCCGGCGTATCGATAAAATTTATCTTTGTTTTGTTGTACTCCACCGGTACGATCGATGCGCTGATGGAATACCCTTTTTCGATTTCCATCTTATCGAAGTCGGATACGGTGTTTCCGTCCTCTACTCTGCCAAGCCTGTTGATTACTCCGGTTGCAAGAAGTGCAGCTTCGAGAAAAGTCGTTTTCCCGCATCCGCCATGTCCTACAAGCGCAATATTTCTGATGTTCTCACTTGTATAGCCTTTCATGTTTTAAGCATCCTCCTAAAAGTATTTTGTTACAACGGTTAAATTATAGCATAATGACTAAACTGGCGTAAAGTTTAAAATTCAGCGGTTCTAGGCGTCCTTGGGAATGGGATAACATCTCTTATGTTGGAAATACCGGTTAAATACATAATCATTCGCTCAAATCCGAGTCCGTATCCGGCATGTTTTACTCCGCCGTACTTGCGAAGTTCAAGATACCACCAGTAATCGGCTTCGTTCAGGCCGTTTGCACGAATTTTCTCCAGAAGAACATCGTGTCGCTCCTCTCTTTGGCTTCCTCCGACTATTTCGCCGATTCCGGGCACTAAAAGATCGCAGGCAGCCACCGTCTTCCCATCTTCGTTCAAACGCATATAAAACGCCTTGATTTCTTTTGGATAATCGGTTACAAATACAGGTTTCTTGAACACTTCTTCCGTGATATAGCGTTCGTGCTCGGACTGCAGATCGATTCCCCAGCCTTCCACCGGATACTGAAATTCTTTTCCGGATTTCTGAAGAAGCGTAATGGCGTCGGTGTAGGTGATGCGGCCAAAATCCGATGCAACGATATGTTTTAAGCGGTCTAAAAGACCTTTGTCTATAAATTCATTGAAAAAGGCCATTTCCTCCGGCGCATTTTCCAGCGTGTAGCTTATGATATATTTAACCATATCTTCGATAAGACGCATATTATCCTGCAGGTCGGCAAAGGCAATTTCCGGCTCTATCATCCAGAATTCAGAAGCATGTCTTGCCGTATTGGAATTTTCCGCCCTGAAAGTCGGCCCAAACGTATAGGTATTTTTAAAGGCTAAAGCAAAGATTTCAGCTTCCAACTGACCGCTTACTGTTAGATTTGCTGGTTTTCCGAAAAAGTCCTTGTCGAAATCGACTTTTCCGTCTGCTGTTTTAGGGACATCCTTTAAATCCAGCGTGGTTAATTGGAACATTTCGCCGGCACCTTCGGCATCGCTGCCAGTGATGATCGGCGGATGGGCATACACAAAATTTCTTTCCTGAAAAAATTTATGTATGGCGTAAGCTGCGATGGAGCGCACACGAAAAACGGCACTGAATGTATTGGTACGCGGGCGAAGATGTGCCTGTTCCCTTAAAAATTCCATGCTGTGCTTTTTCTTTTGAAGCGGATAGTCCGCGTCGGAAGGAGCTTCCAAAGTGATTTGATGCGCTTTGATTTCGAAGGGTTGCTTCGCCTCCGGCGTAAGAACGAGCTCGCCTGTGACGACCAAAGCCGAAGCGATGGGATACTTGGCGATTTCGTTGAAATTATCAAGAGATTCCTCGTCATAAACCACCTGGACAGATTTAAAAAATGTACCGTCATTCAATTCGATAAAACCAAACTTGTTTGACCCTCTGTTTGTTCTGATCCAACCGGCCACGGTTACCATTTTGCCTGCATGGCTTTGCGTATCCTTGTATAGCGCTCTTACCTCTGTATATTTCATATCGTCACCTCTGTAATTTGAATTTAAAGTGGTTTCATTGTCGGGAAAAGGATAATATCTCTGATGCTCGGAGCATCCGTAATCAGCATAATCACTCTGTCGATACCTATGCCAAGGCCTCCTGTGGGAGGAAGTCCCACTTCGAGCGCGTTGACAAAATCTTCGTCCATCGGATGTGCCTCTTCGTCTTCGCCTGTATCCAACTGGGCTTGCTGCACGCTGAAGCGCTCCAATTGATCGATGGGGTCATTCAGCTCGGAAAATGCGTTTGCGATCTCCCATCCGTTGATATAAGCTTCGAAACGTCTTGTTATTCTGGGATCCATCGGATCTCTTTTTGACAGAGGAGAAATTTCTACCGGGTGGCCTGTCACGAACACAGGACCATCTAAAAATCCGGGTTCATCTTCGCAGAATGTTTCGAACATTTCAGCGATAATTTTTCCTCTGGACATCTTGGATATTTCGTCCTTATCCATACCTTTTTCGATGGCGGCGCTTCTTGCCTCCGCATCTGTGTCGATTGTAGAAAAGTCTACACCCGTAATCATCTTGACTGCCTCCGCCATGTCAATTTTTCGCCAGGGAGGAGTCAAATCAAATTCTTTGCCTTGATAAGTAATCTTCATGGAACCCGTTGCAGCCAGGGCAGCTTTCGCCACGACCTGTTCCGTAACATCCATGACAGCTTCCATGTTAGCGTAAGCCATGTAGCATTCCATGCTTGTAAACTCCGGATTGTGGTTTCTGTCCATTCCTTCGTTTCTAAACATTTTGCCCATTTCATATACTCTGTCCAAACCCCCTACAATCAGGCGCTTTAAATAAAGCTCGTTTGAAATACGAAGCTTCATGTCGATGTCCAGCGTGTTGTGGTGCGTAGAAAACGGCCTTGCGTTAGCTCCTCCCGCTATGACGGTCAGAATAGGTGTATCCACTTCCAGATAACCGAAATCTTCTTCCAGGACTCTCTTTATCTCATGGATGATTTTCGTTCTCTTGACGAACATTTCCCTTACTTCGGGGTTGACGATAAGGTCGACATATCTTTGACGATACCGCTGGTCTTGATCTTTTAAACCCTTCCATTTATCAGGTAAGGGCATCAGCGATTTTGAAAGCAATGTAAGCACTTCTATACGCACGGAGATTTCCCCGTGGCGGGTACGAAAAATTTCGCCCTTGATTCCCACGATGTCGCCCAAATCATAGGTTAGGAAAATATCATAATCCTCCAATCCCAAAACATCCTGACGGACATAGCACTGAATGCGTCCTTGTTTATCTTGAATATCAATAAAGGAAGCTTTGCCCATTTGACGTTTTGCCATGATACGACCCGCCATGGAAACACTTTTTCCCTCCATGGCATCGAAATTTTCCTTTATATCCTGACTGTAAGCATCGATGTCCCACTTTTCTTCCAAAAAAGGATTGCGGCCCATCTCTTGCAGTTTTGCAAGCTTTTCTCTGCGGATAAGACGCTGTTCCCCGATATCAAGGACCTCTTCTTCCGCGGCAACCGGCGCTGACTCCTGCTGCTCTCTTCTTTCTTCTTCGCTCATTGCTTTTTCCTCCGGACTTCGATAGTCTATGACTTCCTGATTTCCATGACTTTGAATGACAAAGTCCCCACTTCAACCTGTACTTCCACGGAATCGCCTACCTTTTTGCCTAAAAGAGCTTTACCTACGGGAGATTCGTTGGAAATCTTACCTGCGAAGGGATCTGCTTCGGTCGCACCCACTATGGTGTACTCGAACTTTTCTTTGGTTTTTGTATCTTTGACAACAACGCAAAGTCCCAAATTGACATGTTCTCCTGTCAGTTCGTTCTCATTGATTATTTTGCCTTTTCGCATCATGTTTTCCAGCTTTACAATACGATCCTCCAGTTCTGCCTGTTCATTTTTAGCAGAATCATATTCGGCGTTTTCGGAAATATCTCCATAAGAAATGGCTTCTTTAATGCGCTCTGCGACTTCGCCCCTTCTTACGGATACTAAGTATTCGTGTTCTTTGACAATCTTGTCGTAACCATCTTGGGTCATTAAAATTTGTTCACTCGTCATTTCTGTAATCCTCATTTCTGTTTTATCTTAAGCCATGCTGCTTAACGGCCTAACCTGCTTACTATATCCAACATCTCTTCAGCGGTAGCCGCTGTATTAGCTTCTCTTCTCAACTCTGCAGCACGCTTCGTTCCTTTTATATACCAACTCACATGCTTTCTCATTTCCCGTACTGCCGCATATTCGCCTTTGTCGGCAATGGTCAATTTTAGGTGAGTTTCTATCATACTTTGAATTTCGTCTGTCTCGGGCCTTGGAGGAATGGGCTTTCCTTCCCAAAGCGCCAAAGTTTCTCTGAAAATCCAGGGATTTCCCAAGGCACCTCGAGCGATCATAACGCCGTCGCAGCCTGTCCGGGAAAGCATATTTACTGCATCCTCTGCCGAAAACGTATCTCCGTTTCCGATAACCGGTATGCGCAAAGCGCTTTTTATTTCCGTGATTTTATTCCAATCAGCTTTACCTGAGTAATATTGTTCTCTTGTTCTCCCGTGGACAGCGAGTGCAGCGGCACCCGCGGCTTCCATGTCGCAGGCAAACTTGGCATAATCGAAAGGTTCGTCGGAAAAACCGATTCTCATTTTTACGGTTACAGGCTTTCCTGCTTTATCGACAATTGCGCGAACGCAACGCTTGGCCAAATCAGGGCGATTGAGCAAAGCGGATCCTTCTCCATTTCTGACCACTTTCGGTACGGGACAGCCCATGTTGACATCCAAAAGAACATTCGGCCTTTCTCTGAGGTATTCTGCCGCATAAGCCAACATTTCCGGTTCCGCCCCGAAAAGTTGTATCCCTACAGGCCCTTCTTCCTCTGTAATGGAGAGAAGCGCTTCCGTATTATTGCTCTTATAATATATTCCTTTTGCACTGACCATTTCAGTATAGGTAAGCGCTGCGCCTTGCTCGTGGCACAGACGGCGAAACGCACCATCGGTGATGCCCGCCAGAGGTGCCAGCACAAAAGGCGATTGCAATGCGATTCCGCCTATTTTCAAATCTTTAATTGCCGCCTTCTTTTTTCTTGTTTCTTTTCCCTTTGCTTCCCGGGCAGTTTTTTTCGTAAATCAACTGAAGACCGGTAAGCGTAAGAAGTTTATCAACGTGATCGATGCACGAGATTTCCGAAGCGATAAGTGTCGCCAGGCCTCCCGTAGCAACTACCGTAATGGGCTTATCGCTTTTTGTATATTCACATATTTCGCTTTTCATCCTGGTAATGATATGTTCAACCATACCCATATTGCCATAGACCACACCGGCCTGTATCCCTTCGCTCGTATTTTTACAAAGCAGGTGTCCGGGCGCTTCCAAATCAACTCTCGGCAGCTTTGCCGTTTTTTCAAAGAGAGCGTCCGCAGAAATTTTTATGCCGGGAGCGATAACGCCTCCAAGGTATTCCGATTGATCCGTAATGGCGCAAAAGGTGGTGGCGGTCCCAAAATCAATCACGATGAGAGGTGCATGATATTTTTCCAAAGCCGCAACTGCGTTCACGATACGATCGGCTCCAAGTTGCTTTGGATTATCATATTTTACAATGAGTCCGGTTTTTACTCCGGGGCCTACGACAATCGCCTTTGTGTTAAAATACTTCTGTGAAAGATGCTGCAGCGTATAGATGATGGAAGGAACTACCGTCGAAATAATCACTTCGGTAACATCCTTAATGGATAATCCTTCGTAAATGAACAACTGATTGATAATCATGCCATATTCATCCGCACTTTTATTTTTGTCGGTTTCCAGACGCCAATTCTGCAAGAGTTCTCTATCCTTGTATACGCCCAGAACGATATTTGTGTTTCCCACGTCAAATGCTAAAAGCATACCCATCTCCTAAATCTAGAAAGAACGCACTTCTTTTTCTATTCTGGCCACTGCCAGAGCCATCATGAGTCCCGGAACAATCGTGTTTCCGGTGATATCTACGCCTAAGACTTCTTTTATTCGCTTCAACCGATATTGTACCGTATTCGCGTGGATGTTCATAATTTTTGCTGTCTTTGCCGTGGAAAGGCCGGCGTCTAAAACAAATGTCTCCAGAGTTTCCATCAGCTGCTTTCCCTTGGCATCTTTCGCGTTTTTAAAAGGCTTGATTAAATCCAAATAGTTTTTTTTGACGGATCCGCCTTTCATGCAAATATTTACACAGTTGCTGGCCAGCGCCAATTCGTATTTTGAAAAGGAATGTTTGTGCGGGAATATAAGCTGAATAAATGCTTCGGTTTCATTGATGATCTGAAATGCGTTGCACATGCCTTCCACGCCTTCCAACCCCGAAACGTGGAACGTTTTATCTGCTCCCGCCTCGAACATCTGGCGGGCAAGACCTTTCCATTCGGGTTCTCCATATTCTTTCGCATCGGGAGAATCCAAGAGGATGCCGGAAATTTCATCACCCTCTGTTACTTTAATTGTCCTGATGTCGAATTCTTTTTCGAAGGCTGCCAGTTTTTTTAATCCGTCTTCCTTCTGTACACCCGGGACGAAAAATACGCCCTTGCACATTTCGCCTGTCAAATCCAACTCCTGCATCAGCGTATACGCCAGACTTCGGTTCCCTCTGCGCAGAGCTCTGATGAATTCTGCGGTCGTGTCCCGCTCAGGCGTAAAATTCCACATACCCATGGAAAGTTCGATAATCTCCGCGAGCTTTACGATTTCGTCCTGCGTATAATTTTCATCGTTATCCACAAGCATCAGGTAATACTTGACACCGCTGATTGTTATTGGGCCCCAATAAGTGGTAAGGCCTTTGTAATCCAGCCTTGTGTTTTTTGTATTTTTATCGATATCCTGTTCAATGCCTAATCTTACGACATCTTCTATGGATACGATATGGCGTGTTTCTACCGAAAATACGGTGTTGAAATCGCTGGAGAACAAAACGACCTGAAAATTATTGTTGATAGCAGCTTCGCGAATGGCAACAGGAAAACTGCTGTACTTTTCAAAGTTCAGCAGGTGGTAGATGCTATTGTTTATAAGGCTGTTGGAAAAAGTTTCTGCCATTATTCTTCCTTCTTTTTCTGTTCCTCTTGCCTTTCAATATCTTGCTTTTCGCGAAGATTTGAAAGGTCCTGAAATACCATACGTCCGTCCTGTCCGACAACCGCGACGCGTTTGCCTTTTTCCAAGTGCGCCCGCAGCTGATCTTCAATCGCTTTTTTTTCGGCTTCTTCCGCGGCAGCTCTCTTAAGGGATTCCTCCCTGTTCGCTTCTTCCTTGGCTTTCATTTGATCTTCGTTAATCTTTGCGATTTCTTCCAGATTCTTCTCGCCGGTAAAAAGTAATTCGAACTGTTTTCCGTCTATCGTTTCCAACTCAAGAAGCGCATCTGCTATAAGGTTGAGTTCCTTTGTGTATTTGGTTAATATTTCTTCGGTGTTTTTATAAGCGGTTTCTATGATCGCTTTGATTTCCAAATCTATTTGAGAAGCCAGGCTTTCAGAGAAATTTCTGCGGGAAGAAAAATCTTTTCCCAAGAAGACTTCGTCGGAGTCGCTGTAATTGATCGGTCCGATCTTGTCGCTCATGCCGTACTTTGTAATCATATTGCGAGCTATTGTAGTGGCTCTTTCCAAATCGTTGCTTGCACCTGTGCTGATATCTTTCAACATCAGTTGTTCTGCCACACGACCCCCGAGGAGGTGCATAATCTGCTGCTCCATTTCGGTTTTCGTCATATAGTATTTATCTTCTTTGGGAAGCGTCATTGTAAAGCCACCGGCTCTTCCCCTTGGCATAATCGTAACTTGGTGAACCGGGTCTGTGTTAGGCAGCGCTCTGGCTACAATGGCGTGGCCGGCTTCATGGAATGCCGTAAGCTTTTTTTCCGAATCGCTTATTACTCTGCTTTTCTTTTGCGGCCCTGCTATAACACGGGTGATTGCTTCTTCCAAATCATCCATATGAATTTCACTGCCATTCCTTCTTGCAGTAAGAAGCGCCGCTTCGTTCATCATGTTTTCTATGTCGGCCGGCGTAAATCCCGGTGTTCTTCTTGCAAGGATTTTAAGGTCAATTCCCTTGTCCAGCGGCTTGTTTTTTGAATGGACTTTGAATATCGCTTCTCTGCCTTTAATATCGGGAATGCCGATCGACACTTCTCTGTCGAATCTTCCGGGTCTTAAGATTGCGGGATCCAAGACGTCCGGCCTGTTCGTGGCTGCCAATATGATGATGCCTTCGTTAATACCAAAACCGTCCATCTCTACGAGAAGCTGGTTAAGGGTCTGCTCTCTTTCATCATTTCCGCCGCCGATGCCCGCGCCTCTTCTTCTTCCGACCGCATCAATTTCATCGATGAATATAATGCAGGGCGCATTTTTCTTTGCTTCCGCGAAAAGATCTCTTACGCGGGAAGCGCCCACGCCGACAAACATCTCCACAAAGTCTGAACCGCTTATCGAGAAAAACGGTACGCCGGCTTCTCCGGCCACAGCTTTGGAAATATAAGTCTTGCCCGTTCCCGGAGGCCCTACAAGAAGGACACCCTTTGGGATACGCGCACCTAATTCCATATATTTTTTGGGGCTGCGAAGGAAGTCTACAATTTCTTCCAACTCTGCTTTTTCTTCGTCCAGTCCGGCCACATCATCGAAAGTAATTTTCTTTAAGTCGCCGTCTTTTAACATATGCGCCCTGTTTTTTCCGAAATTCATGACACTCTTGTTGCCGCCGCCGGCTCCGTTCGCGCCCATGAAACTCGTCCAGAAAAATATCATTACACCGATCAGCAGCAGCGTCGGAAGCCAACTCATCCATGCAGCCATGGAGGAAGGTTTAACGCTCTGGACAATCAACGTGGTTCCTGATTGAGGGATAATATAAGTTGTGCTCACCGTTTCCATATCGTACGTGGTTGGTGCATAAGTCAGAAAATATGTACCATCCTTCAGTTCTCCTTCGTATCGACGGGAACTTTCGGTTATTTTTACGGTTTTCACTTGTTCGTCAGCCAAATAAGATACGAATTCGGAAAATTCTAAGCTTTTGACAGACTGCTGGTTGTCTGCGATGGTTCCTTGATAAAACCAAGCAAAACCCAACACGATTGCAAATATCAGAAAGTAGATTCCTACGCCTCTTAATGCATTACTTTTCTTGTTATTCAATGACAGAAATCCTCCATATAATCTCTAATTTTTTAATACCACTTACCCATTTTTGTACAAAGACACAACATTTTAGCATATTTCCTGGTGTATATCAAGCAATATCACAGTTTCCGTGTCTTCGGTCACCTTGAACCTTTCATTGACGGGTCCGTTGAAAATCCAGAGAATCTCGCTGCCTGCACACACGAGAGGCACATTGTCCCGAACCCGCTTTTCCACCTTGGCATCCACGAAATAGTCCTGCAGTTTTTTTGTTCCGGAAAAACCCAACGGCTGAATGTAGTCTCCGGGCAGCCTTGTGCGCAAAACAATAGGGGCGTTTAAGCTTTTTATCTTACCTGCATCCAATGCTTTCTGTCCCGAAGGCAACGCCTTTATATCTTCTATCGTACTCCGAGGCAGGAACGTCTGGCTAAGAACGAACCGCTTGCCGCCATTCAAATCTTGGACGTTCAGGTCTTTCGGCCTGCTAAAAACAGTTTTATCATAGGACATTTCCGTTTTATATCCTTGCGGAAACTCTATGACGGTTCCGTGCGAGGCGTCTTGAAGCGCAGCCCACAGAGAATTTAAATGCGAATGTCCGATATCCTCGACAAGCCCTAACCGGCAAAATATCGACTTAATCAGGCGTTTGCCTAATGCGGGATCAAGCGAAGCCAAATCTGCAGTCGAATAGGCGATGGTATCTGCGTCGTCTTCCGCGCTTTTAAACACCTCGACCTTCTCCGAGAGTTTTTCTTTGACCAGTTTTTCTAAAAAGGCATCATCTTCTCGCGCATTATCGGAAAGCCTTGCCAATGTGTCTTTAAGGTTGGGGTTATATTCCTTTTCCAGCAGGGGAATCAAGTCCAGGCGAAGTCGATTTCTGGTAAATTCCTTGCTGGCGTTGGTGCAATCCCAGCGGGGAGATAAATTGTAAGACGCGCAATATTCTTCTATATCTTTTCTGGGCGTATCCAACAAGGGCCTTATGACTCCGTCCGGCCGCATATACTCCATGGCGGAAAGGCCGTGAATCCCTGTTCCGCGAAGCAGCCGCATCAGAACAGTTTCGGCTTGATCGTCCTTGTTGTGTGCAAAAGCAATACGGACATTCGATCGTTTCTGCAATTTTATGTCGCCGGCTTCTTTAAAAAGTGCCTGATGCCGCGCACGTCTGCCCGCTTCTTCCACCGATATATTTTCTTTTTTTGCCAAAGCGCGTACATCGCAGGAGCAGATGGTAAGCGGCACCGCTAAAGAATCGCAGTGAGAGGTGAGCCATGCCGCATCTTCGGTGGCCGTTTCTCCTCGCATAAGGTGGTTTATATGAACGCAAGATAATGAAAAACCAAGCTCGTTTCGGAGCTCGGTCAAAATGTGAAGAAGGCACAGGGAATCAGCCCCTCCGGAAAGTCCCAGGATAACAGTGTCGCCGGGGGATATCAAATCGTGATCTTGAATTGTTCTTCTTACGATTTGCTCTGCTTTCATCTCTTATATACGCTTAATGATTTCGCTATTTCGTCAGCCAGTGCCCCGAGGCATTCCAGTTGATCTTCTTTCAGCGAAGATTTTATGCTTACCGTACTTCCGATTATTTCCATGTCTTTCATGCTTGAAACAATCTCTGTCATCAACCGGCCGGAAGAAGCCATCCATGTGCCATTTTCCATGATGGCGATTTTCCTTTTTTGCAGGTTATGAGCTTTTAAATCCAGAAGAAGCGTCTGCATATTGACGAATATCTCTCCATTATAGGTGGAAGAAGCCAGCACGATATGGCTGCAGCGAAAAGCTTCGGATACGATATAAGACATGTGCGTAGAAGAAACGTCGTACATTGCAATGTTCTTGATACCGTTTTGAGCCAAAGCAGAGGCCAGGATATCCGCGGCGTTTTCAGTATTTCCATAAATGGAACCGAAGACGATCATGACCGCTTTGTCTTCCGGAGTATATGTGCTCCACTGATCGTATTTGCCGATGTACCAATCTATATTTTCTCTCCAGACAGGTCCATGCAAAGGACAGAGTAACGAGATTTCGAGTTCTTTGGCTTTCTTAAGAAGCGCCTGAACCTGAGGTCCGTATTTGCCCACGATGTTGCAATAATATCTTCTGGCATCATCCAGGCGTGTAGCCTGAAAATCCATTTCGTCCGCAAAGAGATTTCCGTTGATTGCGCCAAAGGTGCCGAATGCATCTCCTGAATATAAAACTTTATCCGTTGCGTCGTAAGTGACCATGGTTTCCGGCCAATGAACCATCGGCGCCATCACAAAAGAAAAAGAGTGGCGGCCGGTTTGGAGGATATCGCCTTCTTTCACCACGATGCAATGGGCATCTATGTCGAAAGTAAAAAACTGTTTAATCATATTGATGCTTTTGGAGTTTGTTACAACTTTTAAATCCGGATAGCGCTTAAACAGATCGCCGATCGCAGCGCCATGGTCCGGCTCCATATGGTTGACGATCAGATAATCGAGCGGTCTTCCGTTTAAAACGTGCTCCACATTTTCGAAAAAAAGTCCCTCGATGGATTTATCGACCGCATCGATGAGTACTGTTTTTTCATCCATGACCAGATAGGCATTGTATGAAATACCTTCGGGAATAGGATAAACATTTTCAAAGAGCGCCAATCGCCTGTCGCTTCCGCCAACCCAATACATATCTTCTTTTACTTTTTTTACACAATACATCGTTTTACTCCTCTATATCGAAAAATCTACATGCGTTTTTATATGTCTGCATCGAAGCTTCCTCGTAAGAAATGCTTTTTATTTCTGCAACTTTGCGTGCTGTGTATTCCACATAAATCGGTTTATTCGTCTTCCCTCTAAAAGGCTCCGGCGCCAAATAAGGGGCATCCGTTTCTACAAGCAAGTGGAGAATATCTATTGATTCAACCACTTCGATGGCTTTTCTGGCATTGCGAAAAGTGATGGGACCTGCAATGCTGATGGTGGCGCCGAGTTTTACATACTGCCTTGCCATTTCTGCGCTCCCTGAATAGCAGTGCAGGAGAACTCTGGCATCCTCCGACCCGTCGGGTCGCGGCGCAAAGCTTGCTTTGCGCTGTAAGGAAAACGCGCCGTTTTCCTTAAGGATGCGCAGCACGTCTTCGCTTGCCTCTCTGTCGTGAATCACAATCGGCATCCCAAGCTCGCAAGCCATTTTGATTTGCCTTGCAAACCAGTAACGCTGTACGTCTCGTTCCGAAAAATCGTAGTGATAATCCAGCCCTATTTCTCCGATGGCTTTTACTTTCGGCTTTCCGGCAAGACCTTTTATCATCAAAAGCTGTTCTTCGTCGAAATCTTTGGTTTCGTGAGGATGACAACCCACAACCGCGTAGCAGAAATCGTTTGCCGCCGCCGTTCTTGTCGCTTCTAAGGAAGTGGCAAGGTCCGAGCCTACATCCATCACAAATGCAAGCTCGGACTCTCTTATTTCTTTGTAAAGCTCGTCTCGACAGACATCAAATCGCCTATCGCTAATATGCGAATGTGAATCGAAAAGCATCAGCTTACGACCTCTCCGTCTCTGGCATCGGTCTTTGCAAAAGTGAACTTATCGTGGTCGTTGGCAAACATCAACATTCCGTTGGATTCAAGCCCTCTTAACATGCGGGGTTTCAAATTGGCCACGACAATCACATGCTGGCCTATGCAATCCTCGGGTTTATAGCTGCTTGCCACACCGGAGATAATCTGTCTGGTTTCGCGGCCCATTTTCACCTGGAAGACAATCAGCTTATCTGCAGAAGGATGTTTTTCCGCGGAAACGACAATCCCAGTCCTGAAGTCGATTTTTTCGAAATCGGAAAAATCGATGGCTTCCTTTATGGGAATATCCGGAGCCAAATCCTCCTGGATCTCGGGCTGTCCTTTCATTGCTTCCAATACTTTTATCTCTTCTTCGATATCCATTCTCGGGAAGATCGGGTCGCCCTTCTTTACAATGTTTCCATCCAGCATGTCAAATACTTTGGCGTCTTTCCATTCCGGCTCGGCTACCCAGAGCCCCAATTGCTTTCTCATCTCTGTAGACGTCGTGTGCATAAACGGGAAAATCAAGATGGACACAATTCTTAAAGATTCGGCAAGGTTGTGAAGCACGGTATTAAGCCTGTCTCTGTTTGCTTCATCTTTGGCTAAAATCCATGGAGCCGTTTCGTCGATATATTTATTGGTTCTTCTTATTAAAGTCCAAATTTCCTCCAAGGCCAGACTGAAGCTGAACTTATCCATGTGCTTATCCACTTTGGCATAACAGTTGCTCGCAAGCGTTTTCAGTTCTGCATCGGTACCCTCTTCCGGGCCGACAGCGGGAACGACGGCGTTGTTGTACTTCTCGATCATGGAGACGGTCCGGGAAACAAGGTTGCCCAAATCGTTTGCCAAGTCGTAATTCAGGCGGTTCAGCATCACTTCGTTTGTAAACAAACCATCCTGTCCGAACGTGTATTCACGCAGCAGAAAATACTTTAACGCATCCACGCCATACCGCTCGATCAGTTTGACGGGATCGACGATATTTCCTCTGGATTTTGACATTTTACCGCCTTCCAGCAGTATCCACCCATGTCCAAGAACGTGCTTGGGAATAGGTGCGTCAATCGACATCAACATGGCAGGCCATATGATGGCATGGAAACGGACGATTTCTTTCCCTACAAGATGAACATCGCAGGGCCAGTATTTGTCATACTTTTCAGTGCTTTCTCCGGGGAGCTGCGGATATCCCAGCGCCGTCACGTAATTCGAAAGCGCATCAAGCCATACGTAAATTACATGCTTGGGGTCTATGGGAACAGGAATTCCCCAGTCGAAACTGCTTCTGGATATGCAAAGATCCTCGAGCCCCTGCCCGATGAATGCGATCATCTCGTTCACACGGGTTTCCGGCTGAAGGAAATCTGTGGTTTTAAAAAGTTCGACTAGTTTGTCTGCATACTTGGAAAGGCGGAAAAAATAAGCCTCTTCTTTCGCTTTCTCTACAGGCCGGCCGCAGTCGGGGCATTTGCCGTCAACCAACTGGTTTTCAGTCCAAAAAGATTCGCAGGGAGTACAATACCATCCTTCGTATTCGGACTTATATATATCCCCTTTGTCGTACATTTTTTTGAAGATTTCCTGCACCCGCTTTTCATGACGGGGCTCGGTTGTACGAATAAAGTCGTCGTAAGAAATTTCCATCGTTTTCCAAAGTTCTTTAATGTTCCCCACAATCTCATCCACGTATTGTATGGGGGTTACTCCTTTGGCTTCGGCCTTTTCCTGTATTTTCTGACCATGCTCGTCCGTACCGGTCAAAAACATGACGTCGTAACCGGCTAAGCGTTTGAATCTGGCCATCGCATCTGCCATGACCGTGCAATACGTATGCCCGATATGCAGGTTGTCGCTGGGGTAGTAAATAGGTGTGGATATATAGAATGTCTTTTTATTTGTCATCTTCTTCTCCTTCTGCCTGTTCGAATGAGAACAGGACTCGTCTATAAAATATCATGAGGGTCGTTCATGCCTAAAAGTTGAGCAAACCCGTCTTTATATTTAACTCTTATAATGGACGCGGGGTTGATGTGCAAGTGCCACAAATCCGAAAGTTCCACATCGAACAGATAAGAAAGGGCACCGCGGATGGCCATGGCATGAGAGACCACTATAATAGGTCTCTCAGGATGCTCCTCCTTTCCCTCTTCGTCTTCCTGCTGGATGACTTCCTTTAGAAAATCGGAGACTCTCTCCTTTACTTCGGAAAAAAGTTCACTTCCCGGAACTCTGTAATTGCCGAAATCCTCCAAAAATGGTCGCGCATGTTCAGGGTGTGCGGCATCTGCCTCCTGAAATGTCATCTGCTCGAAAATCCCCACACTCATTTCTGTCAGGCGGTCGTCTATTTTTACGGTCAATCCGGCATGCGGCTTTGCGATTCCGCCCGCCAAAACCTTGGCGCGATCCAAGGGGCTGGAATAAATGGACTTAATGTTTTCTCTTGCCAACTGGTCCGATACCCAGGGGACACTGGACTCCCCCTTTTTTGTGTAAGGGGAATGCGTTTGTCCGTATATTATTTTATTTGCCAGCGCATAGGTTTCCGGATGGCGAACAAATATGAATTTCAAGTTATATTCCTCTTTTCTTTTCCGGCAGCGGGATTTGTACAAGGATGATGGCTATGAACACAATGATGCAGCCGATAATTTCTCTGGGGGACATGATTTCCTGAAGAATCAGCCATCCTGCCAGTACCCCGAATACTGCTTCCAAACTCATAATAAGGGATGCTACTGTCGGGTCGGTGTACTTTTGAGCAATCATTTGCAGCGTGTATCCCACAGCAGCCGACAGGACACCTGTAAATAGTATGGGTACAGCCGCATTGACGATTTTCTCGACGGTAGGCGTTTCAAAAATAAAAGCGAATATTCCCACAAGAAGCGAACACGTCGCAAATTGGATCAACGCCAGTCTCAAAACATCGGTTTTTTTAACAAAATAATCACAGCACAGAATATGCAAGGCGTAAAATATAGCACAGATAAATACGAAAGTATCGCCTTTTGTCAGCATAATTTCTTCTTTGATGGATAAAAAGTACATGCCCACAGTGGCGAGCGCTACACCCACACCAACGAGCCAACTTATTTTTTTCTTTAGAAAAATCCAACCGATCACAGGTACAAATATAATATACAGTGCCGTGATGAATCCGGTCTTGCCCGCCGTGGTATACACGATACCCATCTGTTGAAAGGATGTTCCGAATGTTAAAAAAACGCCGCAGCATATTCCGCCGATGATGGTGTCCTTTTTACGTTGTTCAACCGCTTCCGGGGTTAAGGTTTGCGGTGCATTTATTTTCCTGTCCCTTGCCTCGGAAACACGCACGACAATGTATAATACAAATGTTGCAAGCAGCATTCTTGTTGAGACAAAAGTCAGGGGCTGTATATAATCCATGCCTACTCTTTGGAAAACGAAGGCCGTCCCCCATATAAAAGCGGTAAGCAACAGCAGCAAGTTACCTATTATTCTCTTTTTTTTCATAAAATAATCTCCTATTCGTAATTTTAATATTATATACTAATGGCAGTTAAAATCATAGTGTGTTTTGTGGTATTTGGGAGGAACTATGCTTTATAAATACGATGAATTAGGGTCAACGCAAGATAAGCTAAAAGAACTTTTCGCAGCGGGAGAAGTCCAATTCGGGGATGGGGTTCAGGCAGAAACCCAAACCGCAGGGAGAGGGCGCTTCGGCCGAAGTTTTTATTCGCCCCCCAAAAGCGGAATTTATTTGAGTGTACTGCTTCCTTACGTAAACGATGAGCTTCTGACAGTAGGCGCCGCAGTATCCGCGCTCCAGTCCATAGAGCAGATTACAGGTCAAAAAGCGGATGTAAAATGGGTGAACGACGTATATCTGAACGGCAAAAAAATCGCCGGCATCTTGGCGGAAGCTGTCGTGGATAAAGACGGAAAACCCGCCGCAGTCATTCTTGGAGTAGGCATAAACATCGTATCGCCGATAAGCGATTTTCCACAGGACATTCAAAATAAAGCAGGCGCTTTGATTTCGCAGGAAGACATTATCGCCAACGCTTATACGGATGCGGACATCGACGCTCTGCGCGACAACTTAACGTTATGCCTTTTGGCACGACTAATTCTTTTACCGGAACAAATTCGCGAAAAGGCTTTTTTTGCCGAATACAAAGCTCGGCTGATCAACCCCGAGGATGTCCCACCTGGTGTGTTAGAATAGAAAACAGAAATAAAAAGAGCCGGATTATATCCGGCTCTTTTCGTTTTAAAGAAGTTCAACCTTGTAAAGGACTGCTGCCATTTCTGCTCTGGTCATGTTGCCCAACGGCTTAAACGTACCGTTTGGATATCCGTCTATTATTTCTTTTGCAACCAACGCGGCAATGCCAACTTGTGAATACGTTGCAATACTGGATTTGTCAGAAAACTTGTTGAGCTGACTGGTGGCTCCGGTCAGGGATTGCCCTGTGGCTGTCATTGTCCTGTATAAAAGGGATACCGCATCCTGCCTTGTGATGGAAGCCTTCGGATAGTACTTTCCGCTGTCACTTCCTTGTGCGATACCAAGAGCCTTTGCTATTGCGATTGCGTTGTAATAGTAGCTGCTCTTAGGAACATCGGAAAAATTAGAAGTCGTACTGCCTTTAAGGTTAAAAGCCCTGTAGAGCATCAACATAAAATCGCCTCGCGTAATATTGGAAGAAGGACTAAATGTCGTAGAGGTTACGCCCGTCACAATGTCTTCTGCATAAAGGTAGTCAATAAAACCTGCGGCCCAATGGTTTTGGACATCGTTGAAATATTTTGAATCTGATGTATCTTGTTCTGTAACTGTCACTTTAATTATCCCGTCGTAATTATCATTGTCGGAATCATAAGCGACATATTTCAATTCAAATGTGCCGGTATAAGTGGATTTGGGCACAAAGCTTACATCGTCGACATATGGCTCGCTGCTTCGATAATATTTTGTCGAGGCTGAAACAACGGTTCCTAAGTCTTCCGGAGAGTCGTATCCATAATACAATTTACCCGCAGTTGTGGAAGGGAGAGTAAATTTCAAATAGGAGAAACTCGTATCTGCAAGCTGCTTGAACACCGTATTGATCTCCGTATCCGAAAAAGTCAACACTTCTCCGTTCGTTATACTGTACGTCAAAGTTTTTATATTGTTCGTTCCCACAGTAATAGAAACTTTACCTACAAAACTGTTGCCGGACGAGTCGTATGCGGTATAGGTAAGAGTAAATGATCCTGCATATCCGCTTTTAGGCACGAAGGATACATCGGCAAACAGTTTGTTGGAAGTTCCCGTGCGATAGTATTTATCTGATGCTCTTACCGCAGTTCCGGGTTTCGTTGCAGAGATGTAATCATAATACAATATTCCGTATGTTGAAGCAGGCAGTGTAAATTGAATGTAGTTGAAAGAGGTGTTGCTCGCCGCATCCTGGAAATTTTCATTAAAATCCGCACTGGAAAATGTAAGCACTTCGTCCTGGTCTATATTGTAGGTGAGAAGTTGAATATCTTCGCTGCCGCTCTTTACATTCACTTGAATTTTTCCGCTGTAATCGTTGTTGCTTGTATCGTAAGCAACATAGTTTATAGCAAAAGTACCGCTATATGTGCTTTTGGGAACAAAACTGACAAGAGACAGCAGGTTGACGCCTGTATCTCCGGAGCGATAATATTTTGTCGAAGCACTGACCTTTGCATCGTAGGAACCCGTGGATGTGTAGTTATAGTACAGGACACCGTATGTGGAGGAAGGCAATGTGAACTTCACATAGCTCAGGCTGCTACCCACTTCGGCTTTAAATGCATTGTTTATGTCCGTCGTGGAAAGCAATAGTTTTGCGCCTTGCTCGATGGAATAGGATAATGTAGCGATGTCACTCGTCGAACCGGTGACCGTCACTTTTACAGTACCCGGATAAGCTTCTCCGCTTGCGGTGTAGCCAATATAGTCGATGGTAAAAGTGCCGGTATACGTTGATTTGGGAACAAATGCCACATCATCCAATTGCTTGCCTGTTCCGATGCGATAATACTTATCCGTGGCTCTGACCGCAGTGCCCGGACTGGCAGAAGAGCTGTAGCTGTAATACAGAGTACCGTAAGAAGTCGAGGGCAAAGTAAATTGCACATAACTGAAGTCTGTGCCGGATGCTGCTTTGTATTTGGTGTTCAATGTCGAAGAAGACAGAATCGACACTTCATCTTGCGCAACGCTCAACGTGATTTCTGCTACGGATGCTGCCTTGATCGTCAGAGTTAGCTTTCCGTTGAATGAATTGCCGCCGGCATCTTTGCCTGTATAATAAATAACAGAATTCCCGATATAAGTCGATTTGGGAACAAAACTGATCGTATTATAATCCGTCAGGGAATATTCGGTGCCTTGAACCACCGCTGTTCCGGGGTTCGAAGCAGAAACATAGTTTCTGTATAAAGTTCCTTGAGCGGCATCCGGAAGAATAAACTTTATGCTGTTTAAAGCTGCACCCGCTGCGGTGGCAAAGGCTGTCGCAACATTCGTGTTTTTGAGAAAAAGAGTTTCCGTCTGCTTTACCGTAGCTGTCTGTGCAGCTACCGAATAGGCTTCGGCTGCCACAATGATTGTTACAATGCCCGTAAATTCATTTCCGTCTGCGTCGTATGCTTTATAAGCAATATTGACAGTTCCGCTATATTCCCTGTTTGGAACAAAAACAACATGTTCTAAAGCGTTTAGGCTGTATCCCGTACCTGCGGAAACAGCGGTCTGAGGATAATCCGCATACAAAATGCCTTGTGTGCTGCTTGGGAGTGTAAACTTAACGTGTTCGATGCTTTCGCCGATCTTCGCTGTAAACTTTGCATTCATATCATCTTTCGGGATGGATATGGGTGCCGTGGAAAGTTGAGATATCGCTCCGGCAGCGCTTGTTTCGATGATGTTGTCTGAAAGCATATTGACATGGACAGAGACATTGCCGTAAGGCGTTGTGGAATTCCCCACCTCGTAACCGCTGACCGTATACGTTGCTGTCCCTGCGGCCGAAGCCGCTATTCTCAATCTTCCGGCAGTGATCGCGCTCATGGCAATCAAAGTGTTTTCAACATAAAGCGCATTGTCGTACATCAGGGTAACACCGGCAGATCCGCCGGCCGCTGTGCTTATAGAGATAAATGACAAAGCTCCGCCGTCGTTGGCATCGTAAAACCCTGTAAAATCCGATGCTGAAAACGTATAGCCAGCAGCGAGTGTTTTTCTTATATTAACGCTTCCGGTAAAAGTCGGGTTTTGCCTTGCAGCTCTGGTTACTGTTACTGTATATGTGGAGATGCTGCTTATCGCAGAACCGCTCGTCACATTGTGCGTGTAGCTTGCAACCAGATCCCCTGTCGCTGTTGCGCCTGCCGCAGCATCCAGAGCAATGATTCCTCCGCTTAAAGTTACGCCCGTGTACAAGGGGCCGCCTTCAGGATTTGTCGCGTTGCTGACCTGATGACTGGAAGGATTTCCTGTATCGAAGGTGATTCCGAAATTATATGGAACCTCCACTGCGATATCACTCCCCGAAATGTCGGAACTGTTCTGCCCGTTCCAGTCGATATCGACAAGGACAGGTTCGTCATCCCCGGCAAAGCTTGTTGCGGGAAAGCCGGTGAAAGCCATCGTAAATACCAACAACAGAACTAAAATTCTTTTACTATTCTTTTTCAATTGTTTTGCACCCCTCTACTTCTTTTTACTTTAGACTGTTTACCTGCTCATTTTGTTCCGATTCCCGGTGCAGCATTTCGAGCATTCTGCTGCCCGGATCAATGATGGGAACATTTACAGCACCCCTGATTTGCTCAAGAACATAAGGGAAATGTGTGCAGCCAAGTATCAACACTTCCGCATTCATCCCTGTAAAATATCGAAGAAATTCTCGAAGATTCAGATCATCGCATATCTGCTTCGGAGGAAGTAAATCTTCTATGGCATAGACCAAAGGTTGCAGCGCAGCGCCGGAAAATCGACAATCGGGATTGTGCGCGTATATTACACGCTCTATTCCTGCGAGACTCTGCCCGTTGGCAACGATTGCAAAAATATGCCGATACATCTTTGCGCATTCGGCATATACATCTAAAGGAGTTACTATTTTGAGCAGGACACGACTTCTTACGTAATCCAAATCGATGGCTGTAGATAGAGAATTGCAGTACACGTAAATACCTTCCGCACCCTCTGCAATCAGCTCATTTGCCAGCCGGACGACCAGATCCGCTAATTCTTTTGGATGATGAAGCTGCATATCCAACTGTATGGTCGGATCTTTGCTGCAAGGGCGACCGATGGCATCATAACCCTTTGATTGCACATACTTCGTTCCAAGCTTCGTATCCGTTTCCGTTCCCGCTATCACGCCGATTTTCATAGGAATCCTCCTCCGCCCAAGTTCATCATAGAATTATATTCCTTCGATGTCAACGAAGAAACCAAAGGCCACCCGACAGGGCGGCCTTTGCTCTTTTCAGTTAATCCTGGTCTTTACTTTCCTTTTTTAGCCGCCTTCTTATCAGCTTCCAATCCCGGATACTTGGACCCTGCCTGATAGGTGGTGTGCAGAAGCTCGTGAGACTTGTGGCCTCCCGGCTCTCCCAGGAATTCCGCATAAATCTTTTTGATGAGCGGTACTTCGTGGCTCTTGCGCATTTTCATCGCCGCATCTTCCCTGTAGAGCGCTTTTGCACGTTCTGAACGAAGATCCAGGAAGTTTCTTACGTTGCCTGGCTGGACAGGCTGACCACCGCCGTTTACACAGCCGCCGGGGCAACCCATAATTTCGATGAAGTGGTATTCGACTTCGCCCGACTTCACTTTCTCTAAAAGTTTAGAGGCGTTTTCAAGTCCGCTGGCAACCGCGACTTTTACAATAGTTCCAGCCACATCGTAGCTGGCTTCTTTTATTCCTTCGATACCTCTGACATCCATGAAATCTAAAGTCGGCGCTTCTTTGCCTGAAACGATTTCAACAACTGTTCGAAGAGCGGCTTCCATAACGCCGCCGGTCACGCCGAATATTACTGCGGCGCCGGAAAATTCTCCGAACTCCGGATCGAATTCTTCTTCGGGGAGAGTATGCCAGTCCAGGCCGGCCTTGCGGATCATCTTTGCCAATTCTCTGGTGGTGATGGTTTCGTCGATATCCCAAAGTTCGTTCACGGAAGACTGGTCGTCTCTTCTGACTTCATATTTTTTTGCAGTACATGGCATTACGCTTACCACAAAGATATCTTCCGGCTTTAATCCCATCTTCTGCGCATAATAACTCTTCATCATGGCGCCAAACATCTGCTGGGGACTCTTGCAGGTGGAAAGGTTGGGAATAAACTCCGGATAATACTGCTCGCAGAAACGGATCCATCCCGGAGAACAGGAAGTAATCATTGGGAGAACGCCGCCTTTTGTTAAGCGATTGATGAACTCCGTACCCTCTTCCATAATGGTAAGGTCGGCAGTAACATCCACATCGAAAACTCCGTTAAAGCCAAGGCGATGCAATGCCGCGACCATTTTTCCTTCTACATTTGTGCCGATCGGATCGCCGAACTCTTCGCCCAATGCCGCACGAACTGCCGGTGCCGTACCGACTACAACATGCTTCTTGGGATCGGCTAAAGCTTCCCATACTCTTCCGGTGCAGTCAACTTCGGATAAAGCGCCGGTAGGACAAACCGTAATGCACTGGCCGCAGCTCGTACATCCCACTTCGCCAAGATCTCTGTCGAACTCGCAGCCGATGTGGGTTTTAAATCCTCTGTCGTTTGGTCCAAGGACAGCAACGTGCTGCAGACTTTTGCATACCGCAACACAGCGACGGCAAAGAATGCATTTGGAATTATCACGAACCAAATGAGCAGTAGATGATTCCATATCTGGAAGCATTTCTTTGGGTGTGCCAAAACGCACAGTTTCTATTCCATATTCCTGAGCAAGAGCCTGAAGCTCGCAGCTTTGATTGCGAACACATGTGAGACATTCCATCCGGTGGTTTGAAAGGATCAGTTCCAGAGTTCTTCTGCGAGAATCGTACGCTTTCTTGGAATGGGTATTAATTTCCATACCTTCGGCGACGGGGAACACGCATGCAGCGACGAGAGCTTTGCTGCCTTTTACCTCCGTAACGCACATTCTGCAAGCGCCTATTGCATTAATATCTTTTAAATAGCAGAGAGTGGGAATCCGAAATCCGGCTATGCGTGCAGCTTCCAGAACGGTGGATCCGGATGGGCATTCAATCTCTATGCCGTTAACTTTTACTTTAACAGTACTCATTCTATTTCTCCTTCCACCTATTCTTTAATAATTGCGCCGAATTTACACGCAGCGATGCACGAACCGCATTTGATGCACAACGAAGCATCAATCACATGAGGCTCTTTGACTTTACCGGAAATTGCATTGACCGGGCAGACTCGTACGCAAGCAGTGCAACCTTTGCATTTGTCTGCGATAATCTTATAGGTCAGTAGGTTTTTACATACGCCGGCAGGACATTTTTTGTCCACAACGTGAGCTTCATATTCGTCGCGGAAATAGCGAAGGGTTGAAAGTACAGGGTTTGGAGCAGTTTGACCAAGACCGCAAAGCGAGTTGTCTTTTACATGCTGTGCTAATTCTTCCAGAAGGTCCAAATCTTCCAAAGTGCCTTTTCCTTCTGTTATTTTCTCCAAAATCTCGTACATTCTCTTGGTTCCGATACGACAAGGCGAGCATTTGCCGCAAGATTCATCCATGGTAAACTCAATGAAGAACTTTGCGATATCAACCATACAGTTGTCTTCGTCCATAACAATCAGACCGCCGGACCCTATAATAGAACCAATAGCCGCCATGCTTTCATAATCTAAGGGAGTTTCGATCAAAGAAGCGGGAATACAACCGCCGGAAGGTCCGCCGGTCTGTGCAGCTTTGAATTTCTTCCCATCCGGGCAGCCGCCGCCGATATCCTCGACCACTTCGCGCAATGTTGTTCCCATGGGAATTTCCACAAGGCCTGTATTTTTTATCTTGCCGCCGAGGGCGAAAACTTTTGTGCCTTTGGATTTTTCCGTACCCATGCAATTAAACGCTTCGGGTCCGTTATTGATAATCCATGCCACGTTGGCATATGTTTCGACATTGTTCAGAATGGTGGGCTTTTGGAACAGTCCCTTTACTGCAGGGAAAGGCGGACGAGGTCTGGGCTCGCCTCTGTGTCCTTCGATGGAAGTCATAAGAGCTGTTTCTTCGCCGCACACGAAAGCGCCTGCACCCAAACGAATTTCCAGGTCGAAGTCGAATCCTGTGTTCAGAATATTTTTACCGATCAAACCATATTCCTTGGCCTGCTCGATCGCAATTTTTAAACGTTTGACGGCAAGAGGATATTCTGCACGGATGTAGATATATCCCTGGTTGGAACCGATAGCGTATCCTGCGATGGCCATCGCTTCAATAATCGCATGAGGATCTCCTTCCAAGACGGAACGGTCCATAAATGCACCGGGATCTCCTTCGTCTGCATTGCAGCATACGTACTTGGTCGGGCCCTCGGAAGCAGCTGCAAACTTCCATTTTGTTCCCGTCGGGAAACCCGCACCGCCGCGGCCGCGAAGACCGGAAGTGGTGATGATATCAATGACTTGTGCCGGTGTCTTTTCGGTGAGGCACGTCGCCAGCGCTTTATATGCATCGAAAGCAATCGCTTCGTCAATTTCTTCGGGATTGATGACACCGCAGTTGCGAAGTGCTATTCTGTGTTGCTTTTTATAGAAGTCCGTATTGTTTAAAGATTGTTCCACACCATGGGAATCCGACTCTTTGAAAAGGAGCTTCTGGACGATGCGTCCCTTTAGCAAATGTTCCTGTACAATAGTTTCCACGTCTTCTATTGTAATGTGTGAGTAGTAGGTTCCTTCCGGATACACAACCACAATGGGGCCCAATGCGCAAAGTCCGAAGCAACCGGTCTGAACAATGCGTACTTCGCTTTCCAGTCCGGCTTTTTTTAACTGCTCATTAAATTCGGCCACGATTTCCGGGCTTTTGGAGGCAGTACATCCGGTTCCTCCGCAGACCAGGACATGAGATCTAACAAAATTCATCCTTCATCCTCCTTATTCCGCAGCGCCGATGGTAAGCTCTTCTACCACCCTGCCGTTCACCAGATGTTCGCTGACAATATGGCGCGCTTTTTCTGCGTCCATCTTGACATAAGTAACTTTTTCTTTTCCCTGCTCAAAAACTTCTACAATCGGTTCCAATCGGCAGACGCCGATGCAGCCGGTCTGTGTTACCACTACGTTTTTAAGTTGACGGCGGCCCACTTCGTTTACCAAAGCTTCCAGCACCGGCCGTGCTCCCGCCGCAATACCGCAAGTAGCCATGCCGACAACAACGCGCAAGCTACCTTCGTCTTCTTTGCGGAGACTGATTTTAGACTGCATATCTTCGCGAATCTTCTTCAGATCTTCTATAGTTTTCATACTTATCCATCCTCTCGATACTAAACTTTCTGTGCCATCACCTGAGTTTCCCCTTGGATGATGTAGTCATGAATCCAATCCAGTACCTCGGGTTCTCCGAGAGGCAAGCCACCAAGGGCTTCTCGAATTTCCGTGGTTTTAAATTCAAATCTGTCAGTGTCTGTTTGACGAATGTAGGTGAAGTCCACATCCGGCGAACCTTGGATTAATACAGTCATGGTACCTGCTGTGTCCCCTATGGGAAGCCTGTCCACGTGGGAAAGGCAAAACGTTGCACATAACCGGGTACCTTTGCCCTTTTCGCTCTCTATCTCGAAATTTCCTGCCGCCATTTCAGCTGCCATCTTCATAAACGGAATCCCCATACCCACGGCTCGCGTCGTTCTGCTTGTGGTAAAGGGATCTGTAACTCTGCTTAAAAAGTCCGGATCCATTCCGCAGCCGTTGTCAGAAATACTGATGCGAAGCTGATCTTCCCGGATAGATTCCATGATTTCAATAGTTACTTTACTGGCCCCTGCTGTCAGGGAATTCTGTACCAGATCCAATATGTTTAGCGATAGCTCTTTCATCGCCTTGGCTTACCTGTATTTTTCTATAATGGCTCCGATTTTGTCCGGAGTAAGTCGGCCGTACACTTCGCCGTTGATCATCATGACCGGAGCTAAACCGCAAGCGCCGACACAACGAGTCGCATCGATAGAAAACTTACCGTCCAAGGTAATTTCTCCGGCTTTGCAGCCTACCACTTCGCAGATTTTTGCAAGGACATCTCCCGCGCCTTTAACGTAACAGGCGGTTCCAAGGCAGACGTTAATTTGGACGTTGCCCTTGGGATTATGCGTAAACTGGGCGTAAAATGAAGAAATGCCATAAATTTCGGAAAGGGGAACACCTAATTCCTCTGCGATAATTTCTTGCACTTCCTCGGGAAGATAGCCGTAAATCTCTTGGGCTTCCTGCATGATAGGCATCGTCGCGCCCTTTTCGCCTTTGTGCTTGGCGATAGCCTCTCTCAGCCGATCTTCCTGCTCTTTTGTCCCCTCGAACGGGATGAGCGTTTTCAGATTGGGCATGTGTCAGAACCTCCTTATAACTAAAAAAACATAAAATAAAAACGAATCATTAACATCGTCATAATTTTAACATATTCGCCTTGTGTTGTAAACCAGTCCTTTTGCCTATATTCGCTTATTTTTCATGATATTTGAGGTTTTATGGAGCGCATTACATACGACTTAACCCGGAGCCATTTTTTATGGCCTTAATTACATCCTCTGCCGTTGCCCCTATGGCCTCCAAGGAAAACTCGGCATCAGGAATATCATGAAGATAATGCGCATCGGAATTGGTAATATATGGGATGCCGCGTAGAGCAGAATGGTCGGCAGCCAGCGCAAAGAGATCGGCTCGTCTTGTAACTTCCACGGTGGAAAACCCCATTTCTTTTGATATAAATCCCAAATTGGATAACACCGAATTGGAAGATCTGTCAATATGAGCAGGGACGGCAACGCCTCCATAGCGCTCTAAAACATCGCATACCTCATAAATGCTCACGTCTGTCGCAGTGGTAAGCAATCGTTGTTCTTCTTTTACAACGAAGTCTTCTTCATTTACCACCAATTGTTGTCCGAAAAAATCGACTCGATTCTTTATATCGGGAAGCTTATGATAGACAAAAACATCGAAATCCCCCGCCGCTTCCAAAGTGGGAAGCAAACAGAGGATATGGACTTCTTCTTTTGTATTTAATTCCATGGCGGGAATGCCCAGAATGTTATATTTTTCCGTACATTTTAAAAAGGCAGAGCAATTCCTTGTCGTGTTGTGATCTGCTAACGCAACCACTGAAAGTCCGGCAAGTTTAGCCATCCCGGCAATGTTTGCAGGCGTCATATCTCTGTCTCCGCAAGGAGACAGGCAAGAATGAAGATGCAGATCGTACTTTAGTTTCATCTGATTGCCCTTCCACATAAGCTCTTGTTATTTCAAACAATTACCCGATGAGATGGTGAAGTTTATAAGCCAGTTCGTAGGCCCCTTCCGCAGCGGTATAAAGCCCTAATTCATGCTGCGTTGCCTTGGCAATCAACTCTTCGTCCGGCTTTACTCCTTCTGCCAAAATAATCATAGAGGTATCCGCCAGCAATGCGACTGCCGCCACATTTGGGTTGGACATGATGGTAATCCAAGCACTTCCGGCTCCCGCTCTGCTGATGACCCAGCTGAGAAGGTCTCCCACATACCCGCATAACACTTCTCGTTCTGCTTCGCCCGACACATGGCATGTTAAATTCAACTCTTTTGCTACTTCGCTTACTGTCATTTTGCTCTCCTCTCTGTTAAAGCTCTCGTTATTCTTCGCTCCTCTTGCGGAATGGCAGAGGAAGATATTCATCCGCATCTCCGGCTCCCACCAGGTATTGCATGCGCTCTCTCATGCGGAATATGCAATCGTCCTCGGAAGCATAACCCAGAACAATATCCTCGGCCAAAGTTTGACAGGTAGGCGCGCCACAGCTTCCGCAGTCAAGTCCGGGCAAAGTCGCCTTCAGTTCTTCTATGCGCGCATATTTCTGCATGGCAATTTCTCTGTCGGCGTCCAGTACATTGACGGGCGAAGCCTCCAGCGGCTTATCGTCCAGCATATATTCGGGAGGATTCGGGTCCATCGCAACTTTGTTCAAGCTGATCGGCATATGCTGAATCAGTTGTTTTATTCTTGTCTGCGCCACATAAGGATTTTCTACGGTAAGACAGCCTCCTATGCAGCCTTGATTGCATGCATTCAATTCCAAAAAATCAAGATGGGGAAGCATACCGTCTTCCAAATCTTCCAAAACCTCTATGATATTGTCTATTCCGTCTACGGCCAGATTCTGTTTTTGGATGACCGCATTGGATTCTCCTCCGCAATGAGCCCAACCAACCCCTATCAATCCGGAATGAGAAAGCTGCCTGGGTTTATTGATCGACTTCATCGCTGTAAGCAGCTGTTTGTATATTTCAGCGATTGAAATGAAACCATCCACGACCGGAGCCGAAAGGCCTGCGGGATTGCGACCGGCACTGACCTTTGCAGGACAAGGTGTGATAAAGAATATGCCGATTTTATCCGGGGATAAACCCGTTCTCTTAACCGCCGCCTTCCGTGCCAGAATAGCGACGATTTCGAAAGGTGCGCTGATTTTAGAAATATTCGGGATGAGTTTTGGGAAGCGCTGGCATATCAAGCGAACCGCTGCCGGGCAGGCAGAAGATATCAAAGGTTTAGGCATATCCGGATCTGCGTCCATCATCTGTTTTGTAAGGCTGGAGACCATTTCGGCGCCTTGGGAAACCTCTTCGACATAGTCGAATCCCATTTTCAGAAAAGCTTCCAGAATAATATTGATATCCGTAAGGTTGCGAAATTGTCCATAAAGAGAAGGCGCAGGCAGAGCAATCGTATACTCGAATTCCTGCAAGCGTTCCAGTCCGTCGCATACCGCTTTTTTTGCCTTATGAGGACAAACCCTTATACATGCGCCGCAGTCGATACAACGCTCTTCCAGTATATTGGCAATCCCGCGACGAACCCTTATAGCTTCTGTAGGACAATGCTTGATGCAGGTGGTACACCCCTTGCATTTTTCTTTATCTAGAGTAACGGAATGTTTCAATGTGTTTCTCCCATTTGCTACGTGCTTCCTAAAAGAATACCTTTACGAACTTATTGGGGAATATTGATGACCATCGTAACTTTGGTGCCTTCTCCCACGCGGCTGTCAATATCGAGCGTATCAGAATATCGCTTCATGTTGGGAAGGCCCATACCTGCGCCAAAACCCAATTCTCTGACACTTTGGGAGGCAGTTGAATAACCTTCCTGCATCGCTAGGGCCATGTCGGAAATGCCCGGACCCGTATCTTCCAAAATGATGGTGATTTTATCTTTTTCCACGTAGACATCCGCTTTTCCGCCATCCGCATGGACTACCATATTGATTTCACCTTCGTACATGCAAATCGCACATCTTCTGATGGTTTCAAAATCTATTCCTATTTTCCGGAGAGCGCGCTTGACTTCTCCGGATGCCTGCCCTGCGGCGGCAAAATCATTTCCTTCTACGATGTAATTCAAGTGCAACTTATCCATACAGCTCCTTTAAGCGTGAAGGCCGGCCGAATAAAGGCGACCACTCGCATAATACATTTTATAAGGAGTGCTCATCAGAATCATGCCTCGTTCTCTGGCATATTCAATGATTTCCGGAGAAGGAATTTTCCCTCGAACAAAAACGATACAGTTGATATCCATCATGTCCGCCGTATGGATAGCCTGGGTATTTACAAGACCTGTAAGCAAGAGTGCTTCATTCTTGACATAGGCCAATACATCGCTCATTAAATCTGCCGCACAGGCTGAAAGAATCTCCCGGTCAAGCATTTCTTCGCCGCACAGCACCGATGCATCTAAAATCTCCCTTACTTGTTCTATTTTCATATACCCTCCAGTTACCCGCATCATATAAGAGCAATACGTAACACATATATTATAAATGAAATCTTTATTATTTTAAAGGTTGACGCAGAGCCTCGCTTTACAACGAAAGGATCAACAGTCTGATTGCCTCGTAAATCATCGGCACGAACATGGCAGGTAAAAAATTAGCGATCTTAAGGTCTGTAAGCTTCAGCATATTCAAAGCCATACCTATTAAAAACAGGCTTCCGATTGTAGAGCTTAGCGCGACAATCTCTTCGCTCATAATAGGTGCGACAACGCCGGCCAAGAGAGTGAGTCCGCCTTCGTAAATCAATACGGACAATGCCGCAAATCCAACGCCTATTCCCATGCCCATAGCAAACGTGGCGGCAGAGACCCCGTCGATGAGACCCTTCGCATACAAAACGCTGTGCGTGTTGTCCATGCCCGATTGCATGGCGCCGACAACGGTCATCGAGCCGATGCAAAACAGTAGGGAGGCTTGTATAAAGCCTTTTGCAAAATTGCCGTCACCTTCTTTTGCGAATTTATCCTGAAGAAAGTGGCCCAGGCGGATAAATTTTTCATCCAGATCCACAAGTTCCCCTACAGCGACGCCCGCAACGATTGATATTAAAATAAAAACAGGGCGAGAGAGATCAGAAGCTCCCGAAACGCCCATAGCTAAAACAAACAGGGCGAAAACCTGGAATATACGTCCCCCTATCGCCTGCAGTCTTTCCGTCTTAAATATAAGCCCTGCTGCGGTTCCTGCAACCACAAGCAGAGCGTTTACGATTGTTCCGGTTAAAATTCCAAACATAGCGCCCCCATTATAACAGATAAATCAAAACGGTGCAAAGGCCGATTACCGCTGCAAGAAGGCCGAAAGACATGCTTTCGGAAACTTCCAGAACCGCTTCTCTGGCAGAGCGCCACTTGTCGGAGAGAGGATGATTTTTTATCCAATCCATCGGAGTAAATCTTTCCTCGTGGGGTTCAATTTGCTTGATATAGCGATTATGAATTTCAATTGAACCGAGGAAAGTAAACGATTTTTTCAATAACCAAAGGAGGAATCTTAGAAGCGGCCGATAGAACATTCTTTCCAGATTCCAATTCTCAGGCCAAAGGCTGACATAGGTTTTGTTCTCCTTTGAACTACCTTTTTCAAACATGAGACGCACGACGAAAGCATAAATGCCCCCACCCAGCAACATGGAAATCAACGGGCCCGAAAGATTGGCAAGCGTGTAATAGTGAAAGCTCGCCTCGACTTCGTAATGACCGAAAAAATCCTGCGCATAATTTGCTATGGCATCCATTGACAATTGAGGAGTAAGGCCCATAAAGACGAGCAGGCCTGCAGGCAAGACAATCGCAGCAAAACAACGAAGGTTCATATAGTGTCCGTTCTGTTGTTCGTATTGCTTTTGAACCGTCGGATTCGCGTTTTTTTCTATAAAAATACAGACAAACAACTTACTCATATAGGCTAACGTTATCGCGCCTGAAAGCAAGAACATCCACTCGACGGCTTGAAAAGCCATCATGTCTTGTCCCAAATGCAAGCCGTGTTCGATATATTCGACGATCGTTTCGTGCAAAAGAGTTTTGCTGACATATCCGCTCGTAAAAGGCAGCCCGCTGATGCTTAAAGCTCCGGATAAAAATAAAAGTGCCAACAAAGGTTTTTTTCTTCCGTAGCCCTTTATATCATTCAAATTCATCTTTTTAATTTTTATATATATGACGCCTGCCGCTAAAAACATCACCCATTTAATAAGAGAGTGATTGACCATATATAATATAGTTCCTCTGGCGGCCATTGCGCTTACATCGCCCGACAGGCAGATCATTCCTATTCCGACGGTAATAAATCCTATTTGCGATATCGAAGAATATGCAAGCGTTCTCTTTAAATCCACCGAAAGCAATGCAAAGACCGCTCCTCCAAACATTGTGATCACACCCAACACCAAAAGAGCATTTCCCCACGGGGCATCTTCATAAAATATTCTGCACGTGAGTAATATTATCCCAAAGATTCCGGTTTTAGAGAGAATACCCGAAAGGAGAGTCGTGACGGGAGCCGGCGCCATTGTATAAGTGTCCGGCAACCATATATGCAGCGGAATAATGCCTGCTTTTATGCCAAAGCCTGTAAAAACGAGAGCGCCCGCCACGTAAAGGCCGGTTTGATCTAAAGAGGAAGCGGACAAGCGATATAAATCCTGGAACCTTAAAGTTCCGAAGATGTCATATAGCATAAAAAGACCCATAAGCATCACCATACCGCCGATTACGGCTACGGCCAGATAAATTTGTCCTGCTCGCATGGCTTGCGGAGTTTCCTCGTGAATCACAAGGACATAGGAGGTGAAAGACATGAGTTCAAAGAAAATAAACGTTGTAATAAAGTTCGCCGATAGAAACACTCCCATCGTTGCAATATATGTAAGGAACATAAAGATGTAATATCGGTACATATGTTTGCTGTTCCGCATGGATTCGGAAGAAAACAAAAGTACGCTGATCCACATGCACGAAGCAATGACTGCGAACAGCAATTGAAAACCTGTCAATGAAAATTCAAGACCAAAGCCGCAAAGGATATCAGGCATACGGCAACTCCTTTCTTATGGAATCAACTGGCAACAAAATTAAAATCAAAACGCGCTCAAAGCAACGCTGTTGATGTACGTCATCATCAAATCGGAATGAAAACCGAATAAAACCATAACCGCAGCTAAAATAACGAGCGGGACAAGCATATATTTGCCCGGATCTTTTACCCCTTCCAATTCGGCAGGGTCAAAACCGATGCGAGGGAAATATGCGCGGATGACGATAGTAAAAAGATATACCGCCGTAAACACCGCCGCAAAAAGGATAGCTCCGATGCCCGCATAAGCAAAACCGTTGCCGACGCTTACTGCTGCCTGGGCCAAGTACCATTTGCTCATAAACCCACACAGAGGCGGAACTCCGGCTAAAGCTAAAGAAGCCACGGTGAACACGGCAAAAGTAACAGGCATTTTTTTGCCGAAGCCCCAAAGATCGGACACATAGTATCGATGGCTCTGACAGGCAACTGCGCCGGCCACAAAAAACAGCGTGATTTTCATCACTCCGTGAAAAACCATGTGCAGCAGTCCGGCAGCAAGGCCGGCAGGTGTCAGAAGCATCGTGCCCAGCAGCATGTAAGAAAGATTTGACATGGTAGAATAGGCAAGCCTCTTCTTAAAATGCATTTCTCTCCAGGCCATAACGGAACCATACATTATCGTTACAATGGCACATACCAAAGCAATTTTCTGCACTTTGGTGCCGATAAGAAATTGTGCGCCAAAACTAAAATACGTTAATCGAACAATGGCAAATACGCCCGACTTTACGACTGCGACAGCGTGGAGAAGAGCCGTGACCGGGGTCGGGGCGACACCTGCTGTGGGAAGCCAGTCGTGAATGGGAAAAACGGCAGCTTTCGCTCCAAAGCCAAAGAACATCAGCAGGAACGCCAAATAATATATATTTGTGTTTTTAAAACTGATTTTCGTTGCAATTCCACCCGGCGTAAAATCAAACGATCCGCCGTTGACATAAAAAATCATGATTCCGATAAAAGCGGCTGTCGCGCCGGCAATAAGGTAAACTAAATATTTTACACCGGCAACGCCGGCCTCTTTGCTTTGACCGTGCATGATAAGCGGCAGCGTTATAAAGGTCAATATTTCGCAGAACAAATACATCGTGATAAGGTTGGCTGAAAAAGCGACACCAAGCGTTATGCCGAATGTAATCGTGTAATAGGTAAAAAAAGTGTTTTCGCGGTGTTCATGAGACATGTATTCGAAAGCGTAAAGAGTCGCCAAAGGCCAAAGCAATGCTACCATGGCCGAAAACACCGAGCCAAGGCCGTCCACATAAAAGCTTATGTCGATGGTACTTGTAAGGTTGACAAAGTCAATCACTCCCTCGGGTTTTTTAACCAGCAGGCTCAGCGTGATAAAACTTGTAACCAAAACAACGGCCATCACATAAATTTCTCTGGCTTTTCGATTTCGAAAATTCAGCAGCGGGATGATGCAACCACCAACAATAGGCAGCAGAATGGCTGTGATGATCCACCACGTAGAATGCATGTCTCAGTCTCCTTTCCTAAAATAATATTTCAGCGATGGAATTCATTTGTTCAATCAAAGGATCGGCAAAAATTCCAAGCATAATTGACAGAACAGCTAAAATCACGATCGGCATATACATTTGAGCAGATACTTCAATTTTTTTTGTTTTTATAGAACCTGATTTTGCGTCAGAGAAAAATCCGTTGATTGCAATCGGCAAGAGGTAACCTGCAGTCAAAAGAGCGCTTGCAAGTAAAACGACAGGCGCAAGCCACGAATACGGCCATAGTCCGGAAGAAAGGGCGCCCTGAGCAAGGTCCCACTTACTTATAAATCCCGGAAAAGGCGGAATACCGATCAAGCCCAGGGACACAACAGTAAAACAACTCATGGTGATCGGCAACTGTTTTCCGATTCCATACATCTGATCAACCGTCTCTTTTTTCGTGCTGTAAATAATATTGCCGGCCGACATGAAAAGAGCATTCTTGATAACAGAATGGTAAGCCACATGTAAAAGAGCGCCGATAAAAGCAATTTTGTTCATAAAAAATAATCCCAGCAATATATACGAAACTTGGCTGACCGTGGAGTATGCTAAACGGGTTTTCAATCTGTTTTCATTGTAAGCCATGACCGAACCCAGCATAATTGTGATAAGCGCTAAAATAATCCAAGCTGACTGTACCCAGGTTCCAAGAAGAAGGTCGATGCCAAAGATATAATATATCACGCGAACAATACAGAATACTCCGGCCTTCGTAATCACACCCGACAAGACAGCGCTGGCCGGAGCAGGAGCCACAGGATGTGCCGCAGGCAGCCAAACCTGCAGCGGATAAAGACCTGCCTTTGCGCCAAAACCCACCACAGTAAGAAAAGCGACGACCAATAAAAGGTTTTCGTTATCGGCCACATTTGATTCGGGAAGGACGCCTCCTGGAATAAATGCAAGCGTAGTGCCGTAGACGTTGACAAAAAATAAACCGAGAAGGCCTAACGTCGCCCCGAAGATAGAATAGAACAGGTATTTTCTGGCGGCGCCTACCGCTTCGGGCGTTCCGCTGTGCAATACGAGCGGAACGGAGAGCAAAGTCGTCATTTCAAAGAACAAGTACATCGTCATGTAATTCGCAGACAAGGACAATCCGATAAGAGCGGTTAAGGTCAACAAATAAAATGTAAAAAAGCGTCCGTTGTGCTCCTGGTGATCTTTATATTTCAAAGCGTACACGCCCACAAGAATCCACATGAAGACAACAAGAAATAAAAAGGACATTCCCAGCTTGTCTGCCGCAAATTCTATAGTCAATTTATCTGTCAGTTGAAACAGTTGTACATGACGTGTGTCCACCTTCTTTTTCTCCTTTCGTTGTCCCGGTTTGTCGACGTAACTCTCTATTTAAAAGTGGAAAGCCCTGTGTTGATAATCCATACAAGATCATCAGACTGTAAACCTATCCAAAGGTTAATCCCTATAAAAATCAAAACGGCAACGATATATTCCGAATCAAATTTCAAGTGCCGCTTAAAGTGAAGCCTTAGTTCTTCTCTGCTCACCGGTTCGTAGACTTCGCCTTCTTCGCTTTTTCTTCTAAAGAGAAGAGAAAGGATTCTGATGTAATATATCGCCGTAAGAATCGTGGAAATAATAATCGAAAACATCGAAGCATACATGCGCCAGTCATAGCATTCTGCGGCGGCGGTCACCAAGGTGAGCTTCGTGATAAAGCCTCCGAAAAACGGTATGCCTACCATGGAAAAAGTACCCACAATAAATGCAGCGCCGGCAAAAAGATCTCGCCTTCCTGCTCCGACAAGGTCCTTATATTTTTTGCTTCCGCCAGAGACATCCATAAGGCCTCCGGCCGCCACGAACAAAAGCGGCTTCGTCGTCGCATGAACCGCAACCTGCACTAAAGCTGCCACTATGCCGGCCGTTGTTCCTATGCCAAGCCCGCAAAAAATGTAACCGATTTGACTTACGCTTGAAAAAGCCAACATCCTCTTGATGTCCTTTTCAAACATCGCATTGAGCGATCCTATGATCATGGCCATAATGCCAAAAACGAGGAAAAGGTTAAGAATTGCATGCCCTTTGATCACTTCCACGCCCATGGTGCGATAAAATATTTTTATCAAAAGGAAAATAAAAGATTTTAAAACGAGGCCGGACAAAATGGCGCTTGATGCCGCAGACGCGCTGCTATGAGCATCCGGGAGCCACGAGTGAAACGGCCAGAGCGCGCTTTTGAGCGCCAATCCGACAGCGAACAAAGCGATAGAAACCTGCAAGGGCACAAGATAAGAACCCGAAGCAACAAGTTCGCTGATTGATTCCTGTATATTGGGCATAAGGAGATGACCTGTAAAACCGTACACCAAACATATTCCAAGAAGGAATAATCCGGAACCCAGCAAGCTCATAATCATATAGCGCATCGAAGCAGCCAGCGTGTATTTATCTTCTTTGCTCATCACGATTCCGCAAGCTGTTATCGTGTTGATTTCAATAAAAACATAGGCGGTAAACAGGTCGTTTGTATAAGTGAGCGCCAGCATGGAACTCAACAAAAAAAGCACTGAAATGTAATATAAATTTACTTTGCTCCTGCCGATATCGCTTCTAAGATGGTTGCGGCCGCCCATCAGCGACAGCATTGTTACAAGCGAAAACATGACAGCCATTGCCGTTTCCAAAATTCCGGCGCGGAGTTCGTTTCCCAAAGGAGCACCATAATGTCCCATGCTGTAGGTATATGGCAAAGCGTTCTCTTTGAAATATGCAAGCAAAATCAGAGAAAGGATGACAACTGAAAAAATTGTGAAATTTGCAACCCTTCGAGCGGATTTTGCAGGGAGCAGAAGCGTAATGATGCCGGCAAACATAAGGAATAAGATGGATGCGGCAGGAATGTTCTGAACTAAACTCACAGCAATTCCTCCTTATCCTGTCTGCGTAACTTATGAACAATTTCTTCTATGTCAAGAGTTCCGAACTCTTCGTATAATCGCAGCGTCAAAGCGAGTAAAACCGCTGTAACAGAAACAGAGACGACAATACCAGTAAGAACCAGACCGCTGGGCACAGGATTAATGTAGAGACTTGCATCGACTGTCCCGGGAGAGACAATCGGAGCGGAAGACCCTTCTACATATCCTTTTGAAGCCAAAAATAAATAGATGGCTGTATCCATAATATTGAGCCCAATGATCTTTTTTACTAAATTGCGGGCAAGAAGTAAATTTGAAAAACCTATGCCAAACAGCATGATGGCAGCAACTTCGGGAAGATTCGTAATGAGGTAGTTGTTCATTTATTGAACCCCCCTTTACGGAACATCACATAAATCGCATAAATTGTCGTAGAAACAACGATAGCCACGCATACATTCAAGGGCATAATCAGACCGGCTGAAAGAATTTTACCTTCTGCCGATATGGGTATATGACTTTCTAAACCGTTGGCACCGGTATAAAATGAATAACTTTTTGCTATACAATAAAACCCGAGAGCAGAGCAGGTTAATCGCCTGTAGATTCTTCTGTTCATAAAGCGCTCTGTTTTTTCCAGACCGAATGCATTCAGATAAAGCAGCAACCCTGCGCCTATAATCGCTCCACCCGAAAAACCTCCGCCCGGAGACAAATGTCCTGTGACCGTAATATATATCCCAAACATGAAAATCGCAGGAATCAGGAACAAAAACGTTTTATTGAGAATCGGATTATTTTTCGGCTCATATCGCCGATCGACCGCTTCCACTTCCTCTTCTTCCTTGGTGGCATCCACGCGAAGAAGAATAAAGACGCAACAGGCAGCGACAAAAAGCACACAGGATTCGCCTAATGTGTCGAAGGCTCTATAATCTAAAATCATAGCGGCCACAGCATTCAAAGCACCTGTTTCCTTTGCACCGTTTTCCAAATAATGAATAGCCACTTCGTTGTTTGCAGGATGCAGCGGATCGCCGACCTCCGGAAGTTCGGAAACGGTAAAAAGAAGTATGCCGATCAAAAGCATGGTAAACAATATACATAAAAGCTTATACAGACTATCCATCCGCGTCCCTTTATACATCCGCCTCTCCTTTCGGCTGCTTTTCCTTCTGGGCTTCCTCTTCAAAATATTCGATGACTTCCCGCTCGTCGTCGGCCAGATCCCTGTCCATTTCCTTTATGCGCTTCAATGCAATAAAGAACAGCACCGATGTGATTCCCGCACCGACTGCAGCTTCTGTTATGGCTAAATCCGGAGATTCTAAAAGAAGCCAAACGATAGACATGATAAGGCTGTACGACATAAAGATAATCACTGCCGGCAGCAATTTTTTAGAGGCGGAAACAGCCAGAGCAGCTATGACAAGCAGCGCCAGTAAAATGGCCATCAATTCCTGCATTCGTTCTCCACCTCGCATTCCTTGCTAAGTTTTTCGTTTGTTTCAGCTTCCAGTTTTGCCACCAAATGCGAGCAAACCGGAGTGGAGAACCACAGGAAACACAAGACGGCCACCAGCTTAAACGTTACAAAAGAGAATCCGCTGAATATCATTAATCCCATTAAGCACAGGCCGATTCCTATGCTGTCGCCTATCGATGCGGCATGCATTCTGTTGAGAACATAACTGAATCGAAAATTTCCGTAAATTTCGATGACGAAAATCGCCAGCCCCGCGACAAGGAAAAATGCGCCGGCGAAGAACCGGATCCATTCGCTATACATTCGATTCCTCCTCGTCTTTATATTCGAGAGATTCCGTAGCGCCCGACATCTTTGCATCTTTGCGTGCAAGGTACACGCCCCTGTAAATCCGCGATAAAACCACGACAGCCAGAAAACTGATCATGGCATAAAGCAAGCTGATGTCCACAAGATAATCTTCGTCTAAAAATACCGCAAGAATCGCTATGGCGGTTATGGTCATGGTGCCGCCCATGTTGATGGAGAGAAGCCTGTCAGCGATTCTTGGCCCCTTAATAGCACGAAGGATACAAAATACAAATAGAATCGCCAAAAGAAGCAAAGCGCTTAAAAACAATACATCGTATGCTCTTTCCAATCCCGTCTGATTCAATGTCACTTTTTACTCACCTCTTCCATCCGTCGCAGCAATTGCACTAATCGCGAAGATTGCAGTCCATCTGCCATGGAAGCATCAAGACAATGCACGGTAAATATGTCGTCATCCAGAGATATGGTTATGGTTCCGGGGGTCAATGTTATGGAATTGGCAAGGAGAACCCGCGCAGTTCCCGTAACGAGATCTGTTCGGAATTTAACAATCAGTGGACTTGGCTTTTTTTTACGCGCGACAACAAAGCGTATCGAACCTATGTTTGCCTTAATAATTTCAATCAATAAGGCAGCGATATACTGTAATATGTAAAAAAACTGACGGATAATCTGCAGGTCTTTCTTAACGCTATAGCCCATATAATTGCACAAAAACCAAAAAATTGCCGCCGAAAAGAACAAACCGAAGGCAATTATTTCAACGGTGACCTGCGCATTAAATATTAACCATAAAGAGAATAATAATATGTACATTCAGCTATTCCTTTGTTTTAAAAATTCGATAAACTCCTTTGCAGGCATGGGCCTTGCATAATAGAAACCTTGTATTAAATCTACTTTCAATTTATGAAGCAACTCTGCCTGAATTTCCGTGTCCACACCCTCTACGACGATTAAGAATCCCAGACGCCTGCACATTTTTATAATATCTTCGAAAACCGTTGCACTTTGCCAACTGCTCAAATAAGAGGAGAACATACTTTTATCCATTTTTACGGCATAAAGTGGCAAGTGAGATATTTTAGATATATTGGAATACCCTGCGCCGAAATCGTCAAGCAGAATTTTTATACCTTTTCCGTCCAAGGCCCGAATGCATGAAAGTATTGCATCTGTGAATTTTGTGGCCCCCGATTCCGTGATTTCCAGCCCGATGGCCCCAAAATCCACTTGCTCTTCTTCTATGATTTTAATGATATCCTCGTAAAGGGAATCCTGTAAAAGATCTATGGTGGAGAGATTCACCTCGATAAGTTCAAGATTGAATTCTTTTATCGGGTCGTAGCTCTTTATGAATTGAACTACTTTCTTTAGCATGTATCGGTCAATATTGATAATCGTGCCGTTTGCTTCAGCTATCGGAATGAATTCCTCTGGAGAAAGTTTTCCAAGCTTGGGGTGATTAAAACGCAACAAGGCTTCCGCAGACACAAATCGATTTTCTCTTGTCGAATATATCGGTTGCAAGTATAATTCAAAGCCGTCGTTTGCGAGTGCTTCGTTCATACCCATTTCGACTTGAGTATACCGGTCCAAAGCATTCACCGCCTCTGCGCTTATTTCTGTGACGCCTGTCTTTCCTTGAATCTTTGCGGTGTAGAAGCTCGTCTCTATAAGTCGGGTAAACTTTGCCGAGGTGGTCACAAACTTCGGATCCGAAAAAGTGCAGATCGATATCGGAAGTATAATTTCCTCTCCCAGGATATTCCATGCATGGTTTATCCGGCCGGATATTTTAGCGAGAGCTTCGTTATAGCACTCTGAATCCTCCGTCAGCACAACATAAATGGAACCGCTCATGCGAAAAACCCATCCCTTGTTTGCAATTTTGGAAAGATATTCGGCCATACTGCGCAGCGCTTCGTTGCCGGAAGCTAATCCCAAGTTTTCGCTGATGTTGAACAGGTCGTCTAAAATTACAGCAAAGCCGATATATTTGCGTTTGCTTTTATATCCTTTATCAATAAATTCCAGGAGAGCATTTAAGTTAAACGCTCCGGTCGTCACATCCAGCATATCTTCAGGAATTTGCATCGTAAAGAACAGCATCGTAATCGAAAGAGCAATGACCATGCCTGTGAGGAGATATTCAGGGAAAAAATATTGTATGCTTACCCCGATGATACAAAACAAAACCAATACTTCTATGGTTTTATATTGAATTTTGCTGAATTTCGGCTTATTCCAAAAGAGCACCACCACTGCAGCAATAAAGTAGAACACTGTGCCGGTATAAAGGAAATTAAACATCGGCCCACGCATGTATCCGAGTTTATCATCAACATAAAAGATCAAACCCGTCATGGGATTTGTGAACAAAACAGCAGCGCTCAAAAAGGCAGGAATCAATGTAAATAAAATCCTGATCCTGTTTTCCCTGGTAATCTCATCTGCGACGGCCATCACATAAAGCATTAAAAAAGCCGTTATCACGCTCTGAATAAAATAAAAGGGCGTGTTCAGCAAATGGTTGACCCAGGGAGGAAGTTGCGTTGCGTTCATTATAGTATAGGACCCGGCGATATCTAATATCAAGTCGCAAAGAGCAAGAACCATTACTACCGCATAAATTCGATTCTGAAGGTTGGGATAGCGCCTTTTCTTGAAAAAATGGAAAGCAACGACTGAAAGAAAGGCCAGAGCACTTATAGCATAACCGAATTCGTATTTCATTGGACCACCGTTCGTATATAATAAGCTGTTATTATTATCACATTTTTGGAGATTCCTGACAACCAGTAATCTTGATAAAACTTACGTGCCCTATCCCGGTGTTTACGATTGGGTTGCCAAAGCGTAAAATATCAATAAAACACTTGCAAACAATCCACTAAAATGATAAATTATTAACATCTGAAGTCAATTTACAATTATTTGTTATAGACTAATTAAGGAGGAATCGCAATTGAAACACCAGAGACCCATCACGGCTTCGGAGAAAACCGAAACCTATATCAGCCCGACCACTAAGATTACCGGTTCGATCAATTCCGAAAACAGCATAATTTTGGATGGTAAGATCAACGGCAACCTTTCGTCTGCGAGCGATGTACTCATAACCGGTACAATTATCGGTGACGTTTCAGGTCAGGATATTGTCATTATGGGCGGCCGAATCAAAGGCGACATATTTGCCAAGGGCGACATCAAAGTGAACACAGAGACTGTTATCGTAGGAGATGTAAATGCACAAAACATCGACTTCAACGGAAAATGCAAAGGCAATTTTATCATAGACGAAATAGTAACCCTGCGCAGCGAATCTTTAGTCGCCGGCAACATTCGTTCCATGACCGTAGGAATGGAAACAGGCGCTGCGGTACGCGGAGAAATTCAAAGTGCTTCGGAGCGTTCCATCGACGAGAATGTTTTCAACGATTTTTAGATAAATTCACCCACCGAAATTTGAATCAGGAGAGCATCCGATACTGATATTTGTTCTGGTCAAGTAAAATTGTAATGGCGATGTGCTTTTTCAAGCACTTTGGC
>CAZSPZ010000007.1:0-11953 GCA_964608965.1 uncultured Oscillospiraceae bacterium
TCAGGGCGGGGGCGAAAGCTTTAAGCCGTTCTGCGAAAATACAAAATACGTTAAAATTTTAAAGGAGGAACTATAAATGAACGGTATAACCGAAGGTGTCGGTCTCATGTTTGATGGTATATTCTTTGCGATGGTAGGCGCTGCTATTTCAGGCCTGGCATGTTGCGGAAGCGCCATGGGAATAGGTATTGCAGGGCAAGCTGCATCGGGTGTGGTTTCCGAAGATCCCAAAAGATTTGCGGCGGCTTTGTTGCTGCAGGCTTTACCCGGAACGCAAGGCATATACGGATTGTTGATTTCGTTCGTTATTTTAAACAAAGTAGGTCTGATGGGCGGCGGCGGAGCTTTAGATATCACTGTTGCGCAAGGTCTGTACATCATGGCTTCGGCTGTACCGGTGGGCTTGGTTGGAATCGTCAGCGGATCTTCTCAAGGTAAGTGCGCCGCTTCTGCAATTATGCTTATTTCCAAACGACCGGAGGAAGTTGCAAAAGGTATGGTATATACTGCCATGGTTGAAACCTATGCTGTTCTCTCCCTTCTGATCTCTTTCTTGATGCTTAACACCATACAGCTATAAAAAGGAATGAATGCAATGAGCATAGACCAAATAAAAGATAAAATCTTAAAGAGTTCCATAGATGACGCCAGGCGAATTTTCGACAAGGGCAGAATGGAAAGCAGAGACAAGGTATACGAAGCTGTGCGTATAGCAGAGCAGACAGTCAAAATTTCCAAAGATAAGGCTACCCAAGATGCAACAACGCTCAAGTCCCGGAGAGAATCCATGGCTAATTTGGAGGCTCGAAAAATGAGGCTTTCCGCAAAGCAAAAGGTGATTTCCGATTGTTTCAGCGAAGCGCTCTCAGAGATCAGCAACATGCCCAAGCAGGACTATATCCGATTGCTGTCTAAAAAACTTGCTGAAATCGGCGTGGACCAAGGAGAGATTATTCTCAACAAGAAAGATCTTGAATCCATAGGAAGCGAGTTTCTTGCCGTTGCGAATGCAAAGAACGGGAAATTTACTCTTTCTAAGGACACCTTGGATGCGGCGGGAGGCTTTATTCTTCGCGTAGGCCTTGTTGAAATGGATTCAACCTTGGAAATGATGGTCTCTTCGACCAAAGAGAGCGTTATGGCGGATATCGTATCCGTTCTTTTCGGATGAGCGCGTTTAAATTTGCGCAAGAAAGGAGAGGATATCTTGTCATATAATAGAGAAGACTATATATTCGCATCCTCGTGTGCCCGCGGCAAAGAGAAGAACCTGCTGGATGCTAAAGCCATTGCAAGAATGACCGGTGCGAAATCCAAGCAGGAAGCCATCAGAATTCTGGCGGAGATGGGTTATGACACAGAAGATGCGAACAAAGGCGGAGACAGCGGATTTGTCGATAGGATGCTCTCTTCTGAGCTGATGAAAGTCTACAGACAGATTATTTTAACGCTACCCAATCAACATGCGTTGGATACGCTTCTTTTAGTTTACGATTATCATAATATTAAAGCTTTCATTAAAGGAGAAATGGCCGATCAAGACCCTTCGGATTCCATCATAGATATCGGTACCATTCCAAAAGAATTCCTTGCCCACATGATAAAAGAGCGCGATTTTATCACCATGTCTTTTATGATGAAAAGTGCGATACAGTATACTTTGGAGAGTTTTGCCAAATCAAAAGATCCGCAGCATATTGATTTCATCATGGACAGGGCATGCTATCTTAATATGAAAGCAGAAGCGGTCAAGAGCGGCTGCCAATTTCTTGAAGATTATGTCACGCTGCTTATCGACACGATCAACCTGAAAACGTTTGCAAGGATACGGGAGATGAAAGCGGATTGGCTTGCTTTCAATAAAGTCTTTCTTCCCGGAGGGAAAATTGCGGAAAGTCTTTTTGTGGGCGGCTTTGACGAAGATTACGCGCATTTTGCCGAAAAACTCAAACCTTATCACACATTCGAAGACGTCATGACAAAAGGCGGAATGCAGCTTTCGGAAACCGGAAGGTTTACAGAACTTGAACGCCTGTGCGATGATGCCGTCATGAGCTTTGCAAGCAATGCGAAGTATGTTCCATACGGATTGGATGTGCCGGCTGCGTATTTGATTGCCAAGGAAGGCGAAATAAGACTTGTTCGTATCATCCTGGCGGCCATTGATCAGGGGCTTACCTCTGAACAGTTAGCTTCGCGCGTAAGGAGGACTTATGTATAAAATAGGGGTCATAGGAGACAAGCAAAGCGTTTCCGGATTTCTTGCAGTCGGACTTGCGGTTTTTCCTTGCGAAGATTTGGATAAAGCCAAAGAGACGTTGCATCGGCTTGTAAAAGAGGAGGCCTTTGCGATTGTTTACGTTACGGAAAATTATTGTAAAGACATGGAAGAAGAATTTGAAAAATATAAAGATGTAAAACTGCCGGCAATCATACCGATTCCCGGTATGGACGGAAGTCACGGAATTGGCGTGGGGCGGTCAAAAAGGGCTGTAGAGCGCGCTGTGGGCGTAGATATCATCTACGGCAACCAAGGATAGAAAAGGCAGGTGAACACAGAAGTGAAGCAAGGAAAAGTAGTCAAGGTCTCAGGACCGCTTGTTATAGCCGACGGCATGCAAGATGCTGATATGTTCGACGTCGTAAGAGTCGGTGAGCATGGTCTTATAGGCGAAATCATCGAGATGCATCAAGACCGGGCATCAATTCAGGTATACGAAGAAACTGCAGGTCTGGGACCCGGCGCAGTTGTCATTACAACCGGAGCGCCGCTGTCCGTAGAACTGGGACCCGGACTTATAGAAAATATATATGACGGAATACAAAGACCTCTGAACGCCATGTTGGAAAAAGCCGGTCCTAATATTACCCGTGGAATAAACGTGCCGGCATTGCCAAGAGATAAGAAATGGGATTTCGAACCTATCGTTCAAGTGGGCGACACCTTAACAACCGGAGACATTATGGGAACGGTTCAGGAAACTGTAACAGTCGTTCATAAAGTCATGGTTCCCATCGGAATGGGCGGCGTCGTTAAAGAAATTAAAAAGGGCAGTTTTACGGTGGAGGACGTGGTCTGTATTTTAGAAACAGAAAACGGCAAGACACAAGAAGTGACTATGATGCAAAAGTGGCCGGTTCGTAAAGGCAGGCCTTACAAGGAGAAGTTGGTTCCCGAAATGCCTATGATCACAGGGCAAAGGGTTATCGATACGTTGTTCCCAATAGCCAAAGGCGGTGTTGCCGCTGTTCCGGGACCTTTCGGAAGCGGAAAAACCGTTGTGCAGCATCAATTGGCTAAATGGGCGGATGCAGATATTGTAGTATATATCGGCTGCGGCGAACGCGGAAACGAAATGACGGACGTGCTGATGGAATTCCCGGAGCTGAAAGATCCTAAATCCGGCGAACCCTTAATGAAGCGTACCGTGCTGATCGCAAACACTTCGGATATGCCGGTTGCGGCAAGAGAAGCGTCTATCTATACCGGAATAACGATTGCCGAGTATTTTCGCGATATGGGCTATTCGGTAGCACTCATGGCAGACTCCACTTCCCGTTGGGCAGAGGCTTTGCGCGAGATGTCAGGCCGTTTGGAAGAAATGCCCGGAGAAGAAGGTTACCCGGCTTATCTTTCCTCCCGCCTTGCTCAATTTTATGAAAGGGCCGGTCGTGTCATCGCTCTTGGAACAGAGGGACGAGAAGGTGCGCTTTCTGCCATCGGAGCTGTTTCTCCTCCCGGAGGCGATATATCCGAGCCGGTTTCGCAGGCTACGCTGCGCATTGTAAAAGTATTCTGGAGCCTGGATTCATCTTTGGCTTATGCGAGACATTTCCCGGCAATCAACTGGTTGTCCAGCTATTCTCTCTACATAGACAAGTTAATGCCGTGGTATGCCGAGAATATCGATAAAGATTTCCCCGCTCTTCGTCAACAGACGATGACAATGCTCCAAGAAGAGGCCGAACTGCAGGAAATCGTACAGCTCGTAGGACAGGACGCACTTTCTTTTGCAGACAGATTAAAACTGGAAGCATGTAAATCCATACGGGAAGACTACTTGCATCAAAATGCTTTCCACGAAGTGGACACATATTCTTCTTTAGAAAAGCAATGCAGACTTCTTCGTTTGATTCTTGCGTTTTATGATTTGGGAAAAGATGCCATCGATCGTGGCGCAAACTACAATTCATTGATAAGCCTGCCGGTCAGGGAATCCATAGGACGTTTTAAGTATGTTAAGGAAGACGAGTCGGAAGTTTACTATCAACACATCTCCGAAGAACTGGCAAAGGATGTTCGTGAGCTTATAAGCAAGGGAGAAAATGCAGATGATTAAAGAATATAAAAGCATTTCGGAAGTTGCAGGGCCCCTAATGCTGGTACAAGACGTCGAAGGAGTAACTTACGACGAACTGGGCGAAATTGTCCTGCCAAACGGCGAAGTAAGGCAATGCAAAGTATTGGAAGTTAACGGAGCGAATGCTCTCGTTCAACTTTTCGAAAGCGCTGCCGGCATTAATTTGGCAGAAAGCAAAGTGCGCTTTCTCGGGAGAGGCATCGAACTTGCTGTTTCCGAAGATATGTTGGGAAGAGTTTTTGACGGTCTTGGACGGCCCAAAGACGGAGGCCCGCAAATCATAGCCGAGAAACATTTGGATATTAACGGTCTTCCGATGAACCCGGCTGCAAGAGACTATCCTGCCGAGTTTATTCAAACAGGAATATCTGCCATCGACGGATTGAACACGTTAGTCCGCGGACAGAAACTTCCTATATTTTCCGGATCCGGCTTGCCGCATGCCAGCTTAGCCGCTCAGATTGCAAGGCAGGCAAAAGTTCTTGGCGGGAAAAGCAACTTCGCCGTTGTGTTCGCCGCAATTGGAATCACATTCGAAGAAGCCGACTTTTTTATCAGCGATTTTAAGAAAACCGGTGCAATAGACAGAACCGTACTTTTTACAAACCTTGCCAACGACCCGGCCATCGAGCGTATTGCCACACCGCGTCTTGCCCTGACGGCTGCAGAGTATCTTGCTTTCGAAAAAGGTATGCATGTTTTGGTTATTTTAACTGACATTACAAATTATGCAGAAGCGCTCAGAGAAGTATCCGCGGCCAGGAAAGAAGTTCCCGGACGTCGCGGTTACCCCGGATACATGTATACAGACTTGGCTACGCTGTACGAAAGAGCAGGAAGAAAAAAAGGTTTCGAGGGTTCTATCACCATGATTCCTATTCTTACCATGCCCGAAGACGACAAGACGCATCCGATTCCCGACCTTACCGGCTATATTACGGAAGGGCAAATCATTCTTTCAAGAGATCTTTATCGCAAAGGAATATTGCCTCCCGTCGATGTGCTTCCTTCTCTTTCAAGGCTTAAAGATAAGGGTATCGGCAGAGGAAAGACCAGAGAGGATCACGCGGATACGATGAACCAGCTGTTTGCCGCGTATTCACGCGGAAAGCAAAGTAAAGAGTTGATGGCTATTTTAGGCGAAGCTGCTCTTACGGAAGTCGATTTGCTTTATGCGAAGTTTGCCGATGAATTCGAAAAAGTATATGTGTCTCAAGGATACGAAACCGAAAGAAGTATCGACGCGACACTTGATCTGGGCTGGAAGCTCCTGGGCATTCTCCCACGGTGCGAACTGAAGCGTATAAGAGATGAATTCCTGGATCGCTATCTTCCCGGCACAATGGATGGGGAAGCGTGTCCTATCGATCCCCAAGATAGTTTCCTTGGAAGATAAAAGGGGGTATAGTGCATGGCACGAATGAATGTAAATCCGACAAGGATGGTTCTCACCTCCCTCAAGAAGAAACTTGTGGTTGCGACGCGCGGGCACAAGTTGATGAAAGACAAGCGAGACGAACTGATGAAACAGTTCCTGGAGCTTGCCCGGGAAAATAAGATTTTGCGAGAGCAGGTTGAAGCAGAACTCATGGAAGTCTACGGAAGTTTTACGATTGCAAGCGCAGTGATGAGTCCGCAGCTGATGGGCGAAGCGTTAATGTACCCGACGCAGGGGGTTGCTATCGATGTGGGCAACAAAAATGTGATGAGCGTTAATGTTCCCGTGTTCGGTTTTAAGCCTTCAGAGGAAGGTCAGAGTAATATTTACCCTTATGGCTTCGCAGGCACATCCGGAGAATTGGACAGTGCCATTAAAAGTCTTTCTTCCGCTTTTCCTCACCTTCTGGAGCTTGCCGGCAAAGAAAAGCAGGCAGATCTGATGGCGCAGGAGATCGAGAAGACCCGGCGTCGTGTCAATGCTTTGGAATATGTCATGATTCCAAGGCTTACGGAAACCATACGTTACATCCGAATGAAATTGGATGAAAACGAAAGAGGGAATCAAACAAGGTTGATGAAAGTCAAGGATATGATGGTTGCGGCAGCGATTAAAGAAAAAAGAGAGGCCACGAAAAAATCTTTGGACGAATATAAACAATAAAATGTATAACGGAGCCTGCGATGTGTTCAAGAATTTTCAAGCGCAAAACGGCTCCGTTTTATTATGTTTTTTTAAGCTCCGTCTATTGTTTTAGGTAGTTCTTTTTGCTATAATGGTAAAAATCTCAGAAAAGGGGTGAAAGCATGGCAAGTTTATTCAATCTCGCAGACCTTGCGGTCGCGGAAATAGAAGAAATATTGAACAGAGCCGAAGAATTTGCAGTCGGCGCACAAAGTAAGGCGGCAGAGAACAAAGTAATTGCCAGCCTTTTTTTTGAGCCCAGCACCAGAACGCAGCAATCCTTTTCCATGGCCGCCCTACGTCTAAGCGCAAAAGTTTTAACGTTTAACTCGGAAGTATCCTCCATGCAAAAAGGAGAAACGTTCTACGATACAGTAAAGGCATTTGAAATGATCGGCGCAGACGCGATGGTCATTCGACATAAAGAGAATGAATACTATAAACAGCTTGCCGGAATAAACGTCCCCATCTTATCCGGCGGCGACGGTACAGGAAATCACCCGACACAAAGCTTGCTTGATTTATTGACCATAAAGCAGGATTACGGTCATTTTGAAGGTTTGAAAATTTGTATCGTGGGAGATATTGCCCATAGCCGGGTAGCGCATACTAATATGGAAGTGATGCGTCGCCTGGGCATGGAAGTATATACATCAGGACCCGAGGAATTCCGCGAGGGGAATTCGAATTATATCGATTTTGACAGCGCTGTCCGGGAAATGGATGTCATCATGCTCCTTCGCATTCAGCACGAAAGACTCAGCGAGTCCATGCAGATGAGCAAAGAGGAATATAACAGGCTCTTCGGATTAAACAGCAGTCGAGTTGCCCAAATGAAGCCTAAAGCTATCATTTTGCATCCCGCTCCTTTTAACCGAGGCGTGGAAATCAACGACGATATTGTCGAGTGCGATCAATCCAGGATTTTCAAACAGATGCGAAACGGTGTGTTCGTAAGAATGGCCGTCATCGAAAGGGCTTTCAATAAATGATGGACATGCTTTTTAAAAGCGCAAAAGTATATTACGAAAACAAGCTTCAGGATGCAGACGTTCTGGTCAAAGACGGAATCGTTGTCTCTGTCGGGAGGGGAATAGACGCTCCCGTCGGCACCCCCATTGTTTATTTGAAAAATCAGCATATTTTACCGGGTCTTGCAGACATACATGTCCACTTGCGGGAACCCGGTTTTTCTTATAAGGAGACAATCGCCACAGGAACGCGTGCCGCAGCAAAAGGCGGTTTTACACTTGTCTGTTCCATGCCTAATCTGAGCCCTGTGCCGGATTGCCCTGAAAACCTGAAAATAGAGCAGGAAATCATAGATCGATCCGCAGTGATTAAAGTGTTGCCCTATGCCGCCATTTCCTTAAATCAGGAAGGAAGCGTTCTTGTCGACATGGAAGCGCTTTCCAAAGGTTGTTTTGCTTATTCCGACGACGGAAAAGGGATTCAGCAAGATTTCCTGATGGAACGTGCCATGCGTTCATCAAAAGCTTTGGGTAAGACAATCGTCGCGCATTGCGAAGATTGCTCTTTCATCCCCAAAGGGGCCTGCGTCCACGAAGGAGCCTATGCCAGGGAACACGGCTTGATCGGAATACCTTCCGCTTCCGAATATGTTCAGGTGAAAAGAGATTTGGCTCTCGTGGAAAAAGTCGAATGCAATTATCATGTCTGCCACGTCTCCTGTAAAGAATCTGTCGATGCAATCAGAGAGGCGAAAAAGAAAGGACTTTCGGTCAGCGCGGAAACCGCACCTCATTACCTTGCGTTTTGCGACAAAGATATTTGCGATGACGGTCGGTTTAAAATGAACCCTCCCCTACGCGGCGAAGAAGACAGGCGCGCACTGATAGAAGGAATAAAAGACGGAACGCTGGAAGTGATCGCCACCGATCACGCCCCCCATACGCAAGAAGAAAAAAGCAGAGGACTTTTGCGGAGCAGCATGGGTGTTGTCGGGCTTGAAACAAGTTTTGCCGCCATGTATACCTACTTATGCAAAGCCGGACATATCGGTCTGGAGGAACTTGTCGAAAAAATGAGCTTAAATCCCCGAAAGCTTTTCGGGCTCCCCCATGGGATAAAAGTAGGACAGCGGGCAGATTTTATGGTGGCCGATCTTGATAAAGAAATAAAAGTGGATGCAAGGTCCTTTTCATCGCTCGGCCGCTCTACACCTTTCGACGGGAGTACGCTTTACGGAGAGGTATTGTTGACAATATTCGATGGAAACATCGTTTATAAAAATATAGCTTTTTAACTTTGTGCACGAGACACAAGAAAAGAGGAGAAAAATGCCAAAAAGAAAAGACATCAAAAAAATACTCGTCATAGGATCCGGCCCCATTGTCATCGGACAAGCCGCAGAATTTGACTACGCCGGAACGCAGGCATGTATTGCGCTGAAAGAAGAGGGTTACGAGGTTGTTTTGATCAATTCAAACCCTGCCACCATCATGACCGACACGAAGATGGCCGATAAAGTTTATATGGAACCGCTTACATTGGAGTATGTCGCCAGAATCATTAGATTCGAACGTCCTGATGCCGTCGTACCCGGTTTAGGCGGCCAAACCGGACTGAACCTTTGTGTTCAACTGGCGCAAAAGGGCATTTTGGATGAATGCCAGGTTGAAGTGCTCGGAACGAGCGTGGATTCGATCATGAAGGCTGAAGACAGAGAGCTCTTTAAGAAAATGTGCATCGAAATCGGCGAGCCGATTATCGCTTCGGAAATAGTCCACTCCTTGCAGGAAGGACTGGATGCAGTGGGTCGCATCGGATATCCTGTCGTATTAAGACCGGCTTATACATTGGGCGGCACAGGCGGCGGCTTTGCCAACAACGAAGAAGAATTTATTCCGATGATGGAGCACGCTATCAGCTTGTCTCCTGTCGGGCAGGTCCTTGTGGAAAAAAGTTTAAAAGGATATCAGGAAATAGAATTCGAAGTGATGAGGGATAAGACCGATAAAGCCATCGCCATCTGCGATATGGAAAATTTTGATCCCGTCGGAATTCATACGGGAGACAGCATCGTATTCGCTCCCTGCCAGACGTTGAACAAAGATCAGCTTTCCATGCTCCGCTTTTCTGCGCTTAAAATACTGAAGCACCTGAAGATCGAGGGTGGATGCAATATACAGTTCGCCTTGAAGCCCGATACCATGGAATATTTCCTGATAGAAATCAACCCCAGAGTCAGCAGATCTTCTGCTTTGGCCTCAAAAGCCACTGCCTATCCTATCGCAAGGGTTACAGCTAAAATAGCCGTAGGACTTACTTTGGATGAAATATCCGTCAGCGGGATACCTGCTTCCATCGAACCCGCCATCGATTACAAAGTTGCGAAAGTGGCTCGATTCCCCTTTGACAAGTTTGCAGCCGCCTCCAATGAGCTTTCCACGCAGATGAAAGCCACCGGAGAAGTGATGAGTTTAGGTCAATCTGTCGTGGAAATACTATTGAAAGCTGTAAGAGGCCTTGAAATCGGAGCAGACCACTTCGAAATGAAAAAGTTTTCCGGCAATACAAAAGAAGAGCTGATTAAAATCATAACAACGCCCACCGACGAAAGGCTTTTCGCCCTGTGCGAAGCGCTCAGGAAGGGTGCGACTTGCGAGGAAATTGAAGACGCCACAAAAATTGTTCTGCCTTTTATCCGTATGTTGAAAGAGGTCGTGGATTTCGAAGCGGTCATTAAAAACAGCAACGGAGATGCTCAGATTTTAAGAAAAGCCAAGGCTATGGGAATATCGGACAGTTATTTGGCCCGCACGTGGGGCATGAGCAAAGCGGAACTCTTTAAGCTGCGCGAGAAAAACAATATTCTTCCCATTTATAGAATCGTCGACAACGTTAAATACCAACAGGATTATGTTCCCTATTTTTATTCTTCTTACGAAGGAGAAAACGAGAGCATCATAACAGACAAGAAAAAGATATTAGTATTAGGCTCCGGACCTATCAGAATCGGTCAGGGTGTGGAATTTGACTATTCGACTGTCCATGCGGTTTGGGCAATCAAGGAATGCGGCTACGAGGCCATCATCATCAATAACAACCCGGAGACGGTATCTACGGACTACACCACCGCCGATAAACTTTACTTTGAGCCGCTTACGGTAGAAGATGTCATGAATGTCGTTCGCCTTGAAAAGCCGGACGGAGTCATTGTATCTTTGGGCGGTCAGACAGCCATTAATCTTGCCAAGGAACTGCACGACCTCGGCGTTAAAATTGTAGGCACCGGTGTGGAGGCCATTGACAAGGCGGAAAATCGCAACAGTTTTGAAGTGCTTATGCATAAGCTTGGAATTCCCGAACCCGAAGGATCAGCCGTTACAAATATCGAAGACGGAATCAAAGTGGCCAACAGAGTCGGTTACCCTGTCCTTGTGCGCCCTTCTTATGTGCTGGGCGGAAGAGCGATGCAAATCGTTCGCAGCGATGAGGACTTGAAAGTATACCTTCAAACCGCTGTTATGGTGGACGAAGATCAGCCTGTGCTCGTGGATAAATATATTGCGGGAAAAGAGCTCGAGACCGACGCAATATGCGACGGAAAGGATGTCTTTATCCCGGGAATCATGGAACATGTAGAAGAGACGGGTGTTCATTCGGGAGATTCCATCAGCGTTTATCCCGCCTTTACCATCTCTCAAAAAGTGAAGCAGACAATCATAGAATACACGAATAAGCTGGGTCTTGGCATAGGCATTATAGGCTTGTTCAACATCCAGTTCATTGTGGATGAAAAAGACGATGTTTATGTGATCGAGGTCAATCCAAGATCGTCCAGAACGGTTCCCTTCCTTTCCAAAGCCACCGGAATTCCCATGGCAAACGTCGCTACGAAAGTGATGCTGGGTCAGTCATTAAAAGACTTGGGTTACGGTACTTTCATTCAGGAAGACAGACATCGCTGGTATGTAAAGGCTCCCACGTTCTCCTTCTCCAAAATGAGAGGACTGGATGCCTATCTTTCTCCGGAAATGAAATCCACGGGAGAAGCCATCGGTTACGATGTAAGCTTAAACAGAGCTCTTTTTAAAGCGCTGCAGGCCTCCGGTGTAAAAGTGGAAAATTACGGAACAATATTTGTGACACTTGCGGATAAGGACAAGCAGAAAGCCCTGCCTCTGATCAAGCGGTTTTATAACCTTGGATTTAACATCGAGGCGACGGAAGGCACTGCCAGCTTCTTAAAACGCAACGGAATAAAGACAAGAGCAAAAAAGAAAATAAGCGATGGAAGCGACGATATTATTAAAAGCCTTACCAAGGGATACGTAACCTACGTGATCAATACCCAGGACATCACGGCAGGAACGCACATGGACGGTTTTATGATCAGGCGTTATGCAGTGGAAAATAACATAGGAATCTTTACGAGCCTTTCAACGGTCAATGTACTTTTGAATGTTTTGGAGGAAATGACCATTCCCGTATCTACAATAGATGC
>CAZSPZ010000007.1:11963-69885 GCA_964608965.1 uncultured Oscillospiraceae bacterium
GAAAGTTCTCTGTTTTATATTCTAAAAGAGGGGACAATAGATGCGGATGCACCGACAAGGAGGGTACAATCATGAGAGATGTCATTATAGCCCTGGATTTTAAAGACGGGAAAACCGCATTGGATTTTCTTGACGGGTTCGCAGGCGTAAAACCTTTTGTAAAAGTAGGAATGGAACTCTTTTATGCGGAAGGGCCGGCCATTGTAAAAGAAATAAAAAAAAGAGGGCATAAAATATTTCTGGATTTGAAGCTTCACGATATTCCCAATACGGTGAAGGGCGGAATGAGGAGCATTTCAGGCCTGGGTGTTGATTTGATCAATTTACACGCTTCGGGTGGGACTGCCATGATGAAAGCTGCTTTAGAGGGAACTTTCCGGGCCGATGGCTCCAGGCCTCTTGTGGTAGCCGTCACACAATTGACAAGCACGAGTCAGAATATTCTTCGCGAAGAGCTGTTGATTCATACGAGTATGGACGAAACTATTCTTCATTATGCAAAGAATGCCAAGGAGGCAGGCTTGGACGGAATCGTGTGCTCTCCTTTAGAAGCAAGTCTCATAAAAAAAGAATTGGGAAGCGGCTTTATAACGGTAACGCCGGGAATTCGATTCGAGGGAAGCGATGCGGAGGATCAGGTAAGGGTAACCACACCTTCCGATGCAGGAAAAACTGGCACGGATTACATCGTGGTAGGTAGGCCTATTACACAGGCATTGGATCCGGTACAGGCTTACAGCCGCTGCCTGAAAGAATTTACGGAGGCCTAAATGGAAAGCGCGGAAAGAAAGATAGCAGAACACCTCTTATCAATCGGGGCAGTTTTCTTAAGGCCCGATGATCCATTTACCTGGGCTTCAGGTATAAAGAGTCCGATATATTGCGATAACCGCTTGACCTTGTCTTACCCGGAGGTTCGGGCGGACGTGGAACGCGGCTTGGCGGATTTGATTTTAAAAAATTATCCGGGATGCAAAGCAGTCTTTGGCACATCCACTGCGGGCATCGCTCATGCGGCATTGGTTGCGGAGATTCTGAAATTGCCCATGGGTTACGTTCGAAGCGGCTCCAAAGACCATGGCCGCGCAAATCAAATCGAGGGCAAGTTCGAAGAGGGTCAAAAGGTTGTCGTTGTCGAAGACTTGATCTCCACAGCCGGCAGTTGCGTGGATGTCGCAAATGTGCTCAGAGACGCAGGGTGCGAAGTTTTGGGGATTGTTTCAATATTTTCTTACAACATGGAAAAGGGAAAAGAAAGGCTTTTAGATGCTGATCTTAAGAATGTATCGCTTTCAAACCTGGATTCTCTGGTGGAAGTCGCCGCAGAAAAAGGTTACATCAAAGAAAGAGACATTCATCGCATTTTGACCTTTCGCGCAAATCCGCAGGATAGTGCCTGGCAAAACATATAGAAATCGGTTTTTTATAGTCGGCCATGTTGACAATAGGAACCGACTGTGCTATAAAAGTATAAACTGTTGACCGGAAGTAAGTAAGCAGTGTTGGTTTGTTCCAGAGAATCGCGGCAGGTGGAAGCGCGGTACGGACGACATTGTTGAATGGATCCGGGAGGGCAACCCGAACGACCGAAAGGTTCATTAGGCGCGACGGAAATGGATTTCCGTTATCAAAATCCGGCGCATAACAGTGCGCACAGAGAGGACGCCTTTGGCGTCAAGCCGGGTGGTACCGCAGGAGTGTAAGCTCTTGTCCCTGCAGAGTATTTTGCAGAGGCAAGAGCATTTTTATTTGGATTCAAGCCTCTTTGCACGCAGTCACTTATGAAAGGAGAACACCATCATGAGTACCAACAACATTCCCTACAAAATTTATCTTACCGAAGAAGAGATGCCCAAAGCGTGGCTGAATTTGCGTGCGCTCATGGAAAAAAAGCCGGATCCCATGCTCCATCCCGGAACAAGAAAGCCGGTTACCGCAGAGGATTTACGTCCGGTGTTTTGTGACGAAGCCATTTCGCAAGAATTAAATACGACAGATGAACATATCGAAATTCCCCAGGCGGTTTTAGATTTTTACAAAATGTACCGTCCTTCGCCGCTGGTGCGGGCGTACAATTTAGAAAAGTATTTGGATACACCGGCCGAAATTTATTATAAATTCGAGGGAACGAACACCTCCGGCAGCCACAAACTCAATTCGGCCGTACCTCAGGTATATTATGCAAAACAACAAGGACTGACTTCTTTGACGACCGAAACCGGCGCAGGTCAGTGGGGAACAGCCCTTTCCATGGCTTGCGGATTTTTCGGCATGGAGTTGATCGTTTATATGGTAAAGGTTTCCTCCGAACAAAAACCCTATCGTAAAGCTGTGATGCAAACATACGGCGCCACAGTCATCCCTTCGCCCTCGGAAACCACAGCGATCGGAAGAAAAATACTGCAGGAAAATCCCGGTACCGGCGGCAGTCTTGGCTGCGCTATTTCCGAAGCCGTGGAAATTGCCGTAACAACCCCGAATTGCCGCTATGCTTTAGGAAGCGTTCTTGATCATGTTCTTCTGCATCAAAGCGTTATCGGTCTGGAAAGTAAAATTGCGCTGGACAAGTATGATATTAAACCTGATATGGTCATCGGATGTGTCGGCGGCGGTTCAAATTTCGGAGGCCTGATCGCTCCGTTCATGGCGGACAAAATTAAAAATAAAAACAACATCGAATTTATAGCGGTGGAACCTGCGAGCTGTCCCACACTTACCAGAGGGAAATACGCCTACGATTTTGGCGACACAGGAATGACAACCCCGCTGATTAAGATGTACACGCTGGGGAATGGATTCATCCCTTCTTCCAACCACGCCGGCGGCCTTCGGTATCACGGAATGAGCGCGATTGTATCCAAACTTTATCATGACGGATATATCAAAGCCAGGAGTTACGAGCAAACGAAAGTCTTTGATGCTGCGGTTAATTTTGCGCGTATCGAGGGATATCTTCCCGCACCCGAAAGCAGCCATGCGATTCGGGCCGCCATAGATGAAGCGCTTCAATGCAAAGAAACCGGGGAGAAAAAAGTAATTTTGTTTGGTTTGACCGGAACCGGTTATTTTGACCTTTCCGCCTATCAATCCTATAACGATGGTACGATGAGCGATTATATTCCTTCGGACGAAGACCTTCAAAAGGGATTTGACAGCATTCCAAAACTATAAAAAAGAAAACACTACCCATCAACGCACAACACCCCAAGTGACGGATACCACCTGTCATTTGGGATGTATTTCATAAGAACGCGCTTTTTCTGGTATGTTGTCCTATTTTGACCTATAACTTGCGATACCCTGTTTCCGGATCGACAACATTAGCCAGAGGTTGATTGCTCATATAATTTTCCAGATTGCGTGCGGAAAGCGCTATGATTTTTTCGAAGGCATCCTGTTGTTCGTCCAATCCTGCGACATGGGGCGTTAAAAGAAGGTTTTTGCATTCCCAAAGCGGGTGGTTTTCCGGAAGCGGCTCCGGTACGGTAACGTCTATCACTGCGCCTCCCAAATGGCCGCTGTTCAGCGCATGGACCAATGCGTCCTGATCCACGGCAGATCCGCGTCCGACGTTGATAAAGAATGCTCCTTTTTTCATTTGGGCAAACGTCAGCGCGTTGAAAACTTTCGTCGTGGCCGGTGAATTCGGCAAACAGGAGGCGACGATGTCTGCGCCCGGCAAAAGATCCGATAGCTCTGTCATCGTGTGCGTGGAATTCACATAGGATTCGCCCGGCGTATTCGTTCGGCGTATCGCCGTTACATTGCTGCCAAGGTCGTGCATGCGGCGTGCAAAGTTGCTGCCGATATCGCCTAATCCAACCACAAGTGTGTCAGATCCGCTGATTGTTTTTGCCAGGGGACCGTCACGCCAAATATGATTGTTTTGTTGATCGCGGTAGAGGTGAAACCCAAGGCTAAGCAGCAGAACAGCGCCTATCATATATTCTGATATAATCAATCCGTAAGATCCTGAAGCATTCGTGAGCAGGGCATTGCCGTTTTTAAAAACAGGTAAGGCCGCATATTTATCCGAGCCCGCTGAATCCAGCTGCAGCCACCTTATATTGGTGCTGTTCTCGACGATTTTATCGTTCACATTACCTATGATGATATTCGCTTTCATCACATCTTCTGCGGGAACGGTTTTCTGTTCTCTGTAAATAAATTCGGCTCCGGGCGCCTTGCTTTCCAATAATTTCTTTTGCTCCGGCTGAACCGGGAGGACGACTAATATTTTAAGCATACGAATTCTCCTTATTCTTTGATAATTCATTTATAACATAAAAGGAGCAAAAATATCACCAAATGGGGAGGAAATATGTTAAAATATGTTCACTTCGCTATAGAAAGGAAGAAAAAAGTATGACAAAAGGCAAACTGATAAGGAAAAGCGTTGCCACAATGATCGTGGTTGCCGTGCTTCTCCTTTCCTGCATACCCATCGTTGCAAAAGAGGAAGTGGACTTGTCGTTCCTCAAAAAAGATATATATTTAAACGGTGTTTTAGTGAACAATTACGAGTTGACATATCCGGTCGTCATCAGGGAAGGCGAAACGTATTTGCCATTGACTGCCGACATGGGCAAAGCTTTAGGGTTTCAGGTTTTAATGAATCAGGATCAACGACTTATTCAACTTCTTAAAACCGAGCCAAGTTATGGTGCCGTTAAGAATGGCGAGCTGGCATGTAATCTTCAGAATCAAGAAGGGCTGATCATGTATAATTATGTGATGGCTGCTGTCAGAGAGTTTGACAGCGAAGATGCGGCAGCTCTTTCTCAAAAATGGAAGCAGACGATCAATCCTGTCGTATGGTCGCTGAACGGGCTGATCAATGCTGTCACAAACGCCACGGTAGAATCGACCGAGGGCGCAGAGGTTTTTCTGCTCGGGGAAGATGAAATTCTTCTTGTCGGAGAAGTCCTCTATGCGCCGCTTTCCGCTTTTCGGAACAGCGAACTGTTCGGGTGGGACGCTTACTACGATGATTTGACGGGGCTTTATATCAGCACCGACTCCAATGTGCCGGCTCAAAGCTATTACAGCGAAAACAATGCCTCTTATATAGAGGGGCGTGCTTCTTACATACGCAGCATTCGACCGGAATTAAGCATTTCGGATTCTTATTATTACGAATACATATTTCGGCACGAAGCGGATGTGTACCAGACGGACCAAGAGCTTCTGATGGCGTTATCCAGGACGGAATGTTCTTTTCAGACACATATCACATCTGCCTCCGGCGCCGTCGGCATGATGCAGATTATGCCTCAAACGGCTATCGCTTATCAAATAACAGCACTGCAATTGGAAGATCCGCACATCAATGTAGAGTTCGGTACCCGATATATCAGGGACAGAATTTGGATATTCGACGGAGATTTGATAAAAGCTTTCGCCGCTTATAATCAAGGGATTAAGACGGTAAGTGCAGGCGTGTACAAAACCGGCTTTGCGGAAAAATGCATAAAAAACCAAGGTGTTATAGACGCATGGATTACGAAGGGAGGGTATAGCAATACCTTCCAGACAAGCTCGGTATCCGATGCGCCTAAAGTAGCTGCCCCGGAATTGGGGAGCAAAGTTTTCGATCCCCAAGTTTACAGATAAGAAAAAATTCGAGGTGGCTATGGCCTACAAAGTAAAATTGGATGTCTTCGAAGGCCCTTTCGATTTGCTGGTCTATCTGATAGAACATGCACGCATGAGCATATATGACATTCGCGTTTCAGAGATAACAACGCAATATTTATCGTATATCGACGCATTCAAAAAGCAGGATGTTTCTGTCGCGCAGGAATTTATGGTACTGGCCGCCGAATTGATTGAACTCAAATCAAAACTGCTCCTTCCCGGCTCTGTGCAGGAAACGCTTCCCGAAGGGGAGGACGACCCTCGAAGCGGCCTGGTCGCGCAACTTATAGAATATAAGCGCTTTAAAGATATGGCGGAGTTTTTTGCCGAACAGGAAGAAGTGAATTCGCATATTCACAGAAAGCCGCAGGAAGACCTTTCCGTCTATATCGGACAGCCCGACGAATTTTTACGAACCGATATGAATCAGTTTGTAAAAGCATTCAGAGCCTTTCTCTTTAAAAAGCAGAAATTAGAAGAAATAAAGAAAAATTATCAGCAGGTCGAAAGACAGCGTATGAGCATAGAAAACAGGATCGATCAAATCAGAGGGTTTTTTCTAAAGAAGTCGAAAGTTAAGTTTTCGGAGCTTGTGAGCACGGATGGCCGCCCATACAATCTGGTTTTAACTTTCATCTCTCTTTTAGAACTTGTCAAACAGTCGACCATCACCGCAAAGCAGAAGCAACGCTTTGGGGATATCGAGATGACATTGAAAAAAAACGACGCAAACGCAGACATATAGGAGATACGGAGGAATAGACATGTCCACAAGCAAAAATATAAAATCCGCTTTAGAGTCTCTTCTTTTTGTCTGGGGAGATCCCTTGGAAGCAAAAGTCGCAGCAGAATTATTTAATCTTCCGGTGCCGGATATGCTGCAGTGCTTTCGGGAACTGATGGGCGATTACGAAGAAAGAGGCAGCGGACTTCGCATCAGGGAGATGGATAAAAGCTTTCAACTGTGCACAAATCCCGAAAATGACGACTATATTCAAAGGCTATGCACGCCGATTAAAGAGAAGAAACTCTCCCAGGCCGCACTGGAAGTTCTGGCGGTAATCGCCTACAGACAACCTGTGACAAAAGGTGAAATCGATTCCATCCGCGGTATAAAAAGCGACAGGGTGCTCGAAGGGTTGATGCGCAAGGAATTGGTGACGGAATGCGGCCGCAGCAATGCCATAGGAAGGCCTATTTTGTACGGGACCACATCGATTTTCCTGGCTCAATTCGGTTTTGAAAGTCTGGAAGATCTTCCCGAAATCGAAGACATCGGCACGTTGGTTCTTTCCGATAGTTTTCTTGCATCCGATGAATTGACAACGCAGCAGATCGCAATCTCCTTAGAGGAAGAATAGAGAGTATACATTCCATGAGCAAGAGAGCGGGAATAATTTTTGCGATGGGCGCCGCATTTTTTTACGGCGTCTCCTCCATAACGGGGAAAATGTCCTATGTTGGTGACGGCAATGCCGTCACAATTTCGTTTTATCGCAATATGATTTCCGTTCCGATGCTTTTTTTATTGCTTAAAGTGGCTGGAATTTCCATGAAAATCACTAAAAAGGAATGCGTGGGACTCGCTATTATGGGCGGGTTGGGCGGTTGCATAACAGGAGTGTTGATTTATACTTCTTATCAATATATTTCTGTGGGGCTTACCACATGCATACACTTCAGCTATCCGATCATTCTGGCTTTCATTTATGTTTTTGTTTTTAAAATATTGATTCTGGGTGTCGGCGGAATGTTATTTTTTCTGGAGAGCGACGTTTCAATCAATCCGTTTGGAATCTTTACCGCTCTTCTGTCGGGCTTTGGCTATGCATTTTATTTGATTGTGATGGATAAGTGGAATTTAAAATCGATGAACGGTTTCAAACTTTCGTTTTACTGTTGTATTTTTTCGGGTATTTCACTTTTTCTGTTTGGCGCTATAATGGGGTATAGGTTTTCGGGAGTGATGAATTCGGGCGCGTGGGCCTACATCTTGGGAACAGCTCTCTTTGTGTCGCTGCTTGGCAATGCAATGATACCGGCGGCTGTGAATCGCGTGGGTCCGACCGTTACAGGTATTGTTGGCATATTTGAACCTGTAACGTCAGTTTTAATGGGGGCGCTTCTCCTCGGCGAGCCGTTCGGGCTTCGAAGCATGATCGGAGCAATTCTGGTTCTTGGCGCGGCAATATTGCTGGCGCTGGAGAAATCGGAAACAAACACCGAGGTTTTAGTGAAAAAAGAAACAGAGAGGAACCTATCGTGAAGAATATAAAATTATCCGATGCGATATTAAATAAAATAAAAATACTGGCTTTCGATATGGATGGCACGCTCCTTAATAATAAAGGGGTATTGTCCGAAGTCAACAAAGCCTGTATCCTTCGGGCGTTGGAAAAGGGCTATCATATCGTTATCGCCACGGGCAGAGTATATTCGGCCTTGCCCAAAGATGTCATGCAGGTCGAGGGGATTCGTTATGTCATCACGTCCAACGGGGCGCATATTGTCGACATGAGCACGAAGGAGACCATTTATTCGAATCTTTTGACACGGCAGGCCGTAGAAGCTGCCCTTCCCTGGATTTCGGACCCGGATATCATGAGAGAGGTTTTTTTCGGACACGACGTCTATGCGGATAAGCACTGCATGGACGATTTGGAGCGCTATGGAATTGTCTCTCCCAAAAGCCAGCAGTATGTGCTTGAAACCCGAAAACCGGTCGAAGATACGATTGCCTTGGTAAAAGAACATGCGGAGCGTCTGGAAAACATCAATCTGATTTTTTCCGACGAAGAAAAAAGAAAGAGATACTGGGAAGAGTTGAGCAGCCATTCGGGCTTAACTGTCGTAAGTTCCATGCCGTTCAACATTGAACTGGGCGGCGCAACCACGTCCAAGGCCTCGGCCTTGAACGCGCTTGCCAAACGACTGGGTTTAGGGCATGAAAACATCATGTCGTTTGGAGACAGCACCAACGACGCGCAAATGCTGTCCGCCGCCCAGATAGGCGTTGCGATGGGCAATGCCGTGCAGGAATTAAAAGAAATGGCAGACTATATTACAAGCACGAACGAGGAAGACGGCGTTGCCGATGCCCTTTCCATACTTTTGGAAATATAAAGACAAAGGAGAAAGACGGATGATTTCCAAAGAAGCGCTCGCAAAAATAAAAATTTTAGCCTTTGATATGGACGATACGCTTTTAAATGAAAAAAGTGTTCTTTCGGATCAAAATCGTCTGGCGATTATGCGCGCAATGGATAAAGGATATCATGTCGTGATTGCCACAGGGCGAGTCTTTACTGCGCTTCCCCAAGATGTGCTCGCCGTGGACGGCATTCGCTATGCCATCACTTCCAACGGCGCCCGCATCACCGACACGCACACGCAACAGACGATTTACACAAACTACCTCGATAAAGAGGAAGTGCAGAGAATTATGCCCTGGATAGCAGATCCGGATGTCATGAAAGAAGTTTTTTGTGATAATAATGCTTATAGCGATAAGCATTGCCTAAGAGATTTGCCTCGATATGGAGTTGTAAGTCAATGGGCACAAAATTATGTTCGCACCACAAGAATACCAGTTGATAGCACAATCGATTTAATCAACGAAAAAATAGAATGTCTAGAGAATATAAATTTGACATTTACCGATTTAATCAAGCGGGAGAGATTTACATCAGAACTAAAAGAAAATTCCAATCTTTCGATATTTTGCTCTTGTCCAGACGACATCGAAATCGGCGGAAAGTCTGCATCCAAAGCGGAAGCCCTGAAAGTTCTTGCCGAAATTTTAGGCACGGGAGAAGACAGCATCATGGCTTTTGGTGACAGCGTAAACGACACACCCATGTTACGGGAAGCCGCGATTGGCGTTGCCATGGGAAATGCGCTGCCCGAAGTAAAAGACGCTGCAGATTACATTACGCTGACGAATGCACAAGACGGTGTGGCGTATGCCCTAAAAGAATTACTCGACCTATAAAAAACATGCGACCCTTTGGGGTCGCATGTTTTTTTAACAGTTTTTCAAATAATCAATTTCCTGTATCGTTAATTTTCTGTAATGTCCCGGTTTCAACCTTCCCAAGTGCACATTTCCTATAGCAACCCGTTCAAGCTGCAACACATGATGCCCCACCGCCTCGCACATTTTTCGAATTTGGCGATTTTTTCCTTCGTAAATCTGGATTTCAAGAATGGTTGAGCTGGCCGTTTCCTTAAGGATTTCGACTTTTGCGGGTGCTGTGGTATATCCTTCGATAAGGACTCCGTTCTGCAGCATGCGAAGTTCTTCCTTCGATAGCGTGCCGCTCACATTTGCCACATAGGTTTTATATACTTGCTGGGAAGGGTGAGACAAGTGATAGGAAAGATCCCCATCATTTGTCATGATGATCAGGCCGCTTGTTGCGGCGTCTAACCTCCCCACCGGAAACACCCGCGAAGATACATCCGTAAGCAGCGATACCACCGTGGGGCGGCCTTTTTCGTCTGCCGTGGTCGTTATGTATCCAAGCGGTTTATTCAGCGCATAATATGCCAAAGTTTCGCCTCCCGTAATGACCTTCCCCGCGACAGAAACGATATCGTCGGGTTTAACGTCGTAGCCTGGCGTTTGCATAATTGAGCCGTTTATTTTGACTTGACCGTCTATTGTCAGCTGGTCGGCTTTTCGCCTGGATGCTATGCCGGCCGCAGCAATATACTTATTCAGTCTCATTGTTTTACTTTCTCTTTGATTCTTTAGGTGTAACGCAGACGCCCTTGGCTCTGCATACAACGATAGGTTCTTCCAAAAAGTCTGCGGCGGAAGCACTGACATCGGGGCGTGCCGCTACGATTTTCTTCGCTACAAACTCCATGGTTCTGGAAGTGTTCCCGATTTTTGTGATTTCTCCGTATGCTTCAATGTAATCTCCCGCATACGTCGGTGATAAGAATTCCACTTCGTCATAGCGAAGGAAGAGACCCTCGTCTCCGTCCAGCTTGATAAGAAGTTCTGTTGCTACATCTCCGAACAGGTGTACCATCAGTGCACCGTCAACGAGGTTCCCGCCGTAGTGAGCATCTTTTGCCGACATTCTCAGACGAATGGTGGATGTGATCTTCTGTTCCATTTTCAATTCTCCTTTTCTTCCATTAAACCGAAAGACAATGGTCCATTCGGTGTATATCATAAATCAAATTATATTATTGCAAATAGTGTGCCAATGCGCTATGCTTGTAATAATTAAAAATCGAACCGATTTCGTTTCACCAAAGTCGAAGCCGGTCAGAAAACCGAGGCATTTATGGAAAAACATTATGGCATTAGAAGAGTAATTGAACCAAAAGAGGTTCTGCCTATATCGGCCTGGAAAATAGACAGTCACCGGGCAATTTATCCTGATGAAATGCGCCTTTCCATCAGACGCATTCACATAGAAAGCGCGAGCTTTCGCCAGATTTCAGTGGAATCGGGCCACGACGAAGAACGCATAAAAGAAAGAATCCGGGATGTGGTCATCAAGAGGGGAAAGCTTCATAATCCTATTACGGATACGGGCGGCTTAGTCTTTGGCATCGTAGAAGAGATCGGCGCCGAGTTTATGAATCCGCTTCACCTTAAGGTGGGGGAAGAAGTGATATGCAACGCGTCGCTCGCAGCCATTCCTCTCCATTTGCAAAGCATTGACAAAGTGCATTTCGGCCTTTGTCAAATTGAAGCTTCCGGCTATGCAATCATCAATGAAAGCCTTCCCGTCATTCGAAGCCCTAAAGATATTCTTACGGGTATCCTCCTTTACACGCTGGATGAATCGGGTACGCTTTATGCGGTGCATAAGTGCGCCGCCGACAAGAAGCGGTGCCTGATTGTCGGGAACAGTCTGATAACAAACGTATTGTTTGGACAGGCTGTAAGAAAATCCGCTGGGCCGGAAGCCGAAATCGTTTGCCTTTTTGATAACAATACAGACCTTGGAGCTAAAAGCAACCAGCTTCGAACGCTCCTTGAAAAGACATTTTCCTCCATACACTACGTCAATATCGTCAAGCCGGTGGAATGCCTGAGCAATTTGGATATAGGGCTTTTTGATCTTTCGGTTAACTGCGCGGACATTGCCGGCGCGGAGACCATCAATATTCTCTCCACAAAGGATGACGGGATCATTTATTTTGCGAACATGATCAACAATTACAACATCGCACTTTATATCACCGAAGTGATAAGGCGCCATATTGATATCCGCTGCGGAGAAGGTTACGAGCCGCACTACGCGGAATTTGACATAGAGTTGCTTCGCGAAATTTCTCCTTACATTCCGGAAGGCAGCCTGGATGGCTATACGCTAGCCGACAATGTGGCATACGCGTTGCGAAAGAACATCAAACAGCAGCGTGTTACTTTGGATCAGGCAGGTGTGACGGATGACTTCATATGCCAAAGCAAGCCCATGAGAGCTGTTTTGGAGGAAATCCTATCGGTTGCAAAGTACGACTGCAATGTACTCATCACAGGCGATACGGGGGTGGGAAAAGAAAAAGTAGCTTCCATGATTCAGAAAAACAGCACGAGAAACAACCAGCCGTATATTAAAATTAACTGTGCTTCCATTTCGGAACATCTGATTGAGTCGGAGTTTTTCGGCTATGAAAAAGGTGCTTTTACCGGAGCGAACGCTTCTGGGAAAAAGGGATATTTTGAGATTGCCGATAACGGAATCATTTTCCTGGACGAAGTGGGAGAATTGCCTTTAGACATGCAGGCAAAGCTTCTGCGCGTTATTCAGGACGGAGAATTTTTCCGCGTCGGCGGTACTAGGCCGATAAAAAGCAATGTGCGCATCCTTTCCGCTACCAATAAAAACCTGGAAGATCTTATGGCGCAAAAGCTTTTTCGCCGGGATCTTTTCTACCGCTTAAATGTCTTTCCTATAAGAGTTCCGGCTTTAGCCGAACGGCGCGCCGAAATTCCGGCTCTGCTGGAACATTTCCTGGCGCGGTACAATTTAAAGTTCGGCACACAAAAGCTGATGGAAAGCGACGCCGTAAGCTATCTTTCCTCCTGCGAATGGCCCGGCAATATACGGGAGCTGGAAAACACGCTTCAACGACTGATCATCAATGCGTCTTCGGCCACCATCACGCTTTTGGACGCTATGCGGGAACTTCATTCGGATCTTGTTCCTGCGATGGATGCGCAACCCGAAGAACTCTCCGGAGGAGAAATGTCTCTGGATGCCATGGTCGAAAATTTTGAAAAGGGAATACTGCGACACGCAGCCGAAAAGTACGGTTCCTCCAGAAAGGCGGCGAAAAGACTTGGCATAAGCCAGACGCAGTACCTTCGAAAGAAGAATAAATATGGACTCGGAGGCCAGTGATTCAAAATCGGTTCACATAATTTGCGATATGCACGCAAAATGGTTCATTTTATCTTTTATTCGCGCGCGCAGGGGCAGATGTTCATAACTGTCCCTGTTTTTTTTATGCTGTGGCAGAGCGAAAGTGCTTCCTGTTGCGGTATATTGAAAGTACATCTTCATATTGTTAAAAAAAATACAATCTTTTCAAAAAAACATTTCATTTACATTCACTTGGCACGCAATTTGCTTTATAATACAAGCGTAAGGAAATGCCACTTTTTCACAAGCAATATTTTGAAAAAGTTTAAGGTAGGGAATGGTCAAAGATCGTTCCGTCAATCAAATAAAAAACTATAGGAGGATAAGACAATGCAGAAGAAAGGTAGCCCATTTGGCACACACAGAGTTATCGAACCCAAAGGAGTACTGCCCCAACCGGCAACAAAGGTTGACAACAACATGAATGAGCTGTACGACAACGAGGTTTTAATCAATGTCCAGACTCTCAACATCGACTCAGCTTCCTTTACACAAATCGAAGAACAAGCAAAAGGTGATTTGGAAGAAATCAAGAAAATCATGCTTCACAATGTCGAAGTACAGGGCAAACACAAAAACATGGTAACCGGTTCGGGCGGAATGCTCATCGGCACCGTGGAAAAAATCGGAGAAAACTATGTCGGAGATTTAAAGGTCGGCGATAAAATTGCCACACTTGTATCTTTATCTCTTACTCCGCTGGTCATCGACGAAATTCTTGCCATTCGCCCGGACATCGATCAAGTGGATATCAAAGGCCACGCAATTCTTTTCCAGAGCGGCATTTACGCTGTTCTTCCCAAAGATATGGCAGAAACTCTTGCACTTTCCGTGCTGGACGTTGCAGGCGCTCCTGCTCAGACAAAGAGACTGGTTAAAGAAGGGGACAACGTTTTAGTCATCGGCGGCGGCGGGAAATCCGGCATGCTTTGCCTCTACGAAGCAAAGAAAAAAGCAGGCCCGACCGGCAAAGTTATCTGCGTTGCACATTCTTCCAAGAGCACACAAAGAGCATTGGATCTTGGCCTTGCAGACGAAGTTTTCTCCTGCGACTCCACAGATGCTGTAGCAATGTACGAAAAAGTGATGGAACTTACAGACGGAAAGCTCTGCGACGTTGTTATTAACTGCGTCAACATCGAAAATACAGAGATGGCATCCATTCTCTGCTGCAAAGAAGACGGCACCGTCTATTTCTTCTCCATGGCTACAAGCTTTACAAAAGCTGCTTTGGGTGCAGAAGGCGTCGGCAAAGACATTAACATGATCGTCGGCAACGGTTATTGCAAAAACCACGCAAACATCGCGTTGGAAGTAATGAGAGAAAGCGAAGCCCTTAGAAAGGTATTCACAGAGCTCTACGCATAATCCGAAAAAAAGATACATATTTCTAAGTAATCTTTATAAGGTAAGAGTTAGGAGAATAAAATGGCACGCAGAAATTTTAAAGACATCCAGCTGTGGAAAGATGTAACCGATGCGCAGTGGAACGACTGGCATTGGCAAATTGAAAACAGAATCACCACAGTGGAAGATTTAAAAAAAGTAATCAACCTTACACCGCAGGAAGAAAAAGACATCACAGAAGTTTCCAAGAACTTCCGCATGGGGATCACTCCTTATTATGCATCCCTTATGGATGTGGACGATCCAAGATGCCCTGTTAGAATGCAGGCGGTCCCTGTCATCGCAGAAAATCACAGAAGCGATGCGGACATGCTCGACCCCCTTCACGAAGACGAAGATTCTCCCGCGCCCGGGCTTACGCACAGATATCCGGACAGAGTTTTGTTCTTGATCACAGATCAGTGTTCCATGTATTGCAGACACTGCACCAGAAGAAGACTTGCCGGCGAAACAGACGGAGCAAGGAGCATGGAGGATATTGACAAGTGTATAGAATATATCAGAAATACACCGGTCGTAAGAGACGTTCTTCTTTCCGGAGGCGACTGCCTCTTGGTCGAGGATGACGTTCTTGAATATATCATCAAGAAAATAAGAGAAATTCCCCACGTGGAAATCATCAGAATGGGATCCAGAACTCCTGTGGTATGCCCTCAGCGTATTACAGACAATCTGGTCAACATGTTCAAAAAATATCATCCGTTATGGTTGAACACCCACTTTAACCACCCCAAAGAAATGACTCCCGAAGCACAGGAAGCTTGCAGAAAACTTGCAGATGCCGGCCTTCCCCTCGGTAACCAATCCGTATTGCTTCGCGGCGTAAACGATTGCCCGCACATCATGAGAGATTTGGTGCACGATCTTGTCAAGAACAGAGTTCGCCCCTACTATATTTATCAATGCGACCTGTCCCTTGGAATCGAGCACTTCAGAACTTCAGTTTCTGCAGGCATCGAAATTATCGAAGGTCTTCGCGGCCATACGTCCGGTTATGCGGTTCCCACTTTCGTTGTGGACGCTCCCGGCGGCGGCGGAAAAATTCCTGTCATGCCCCAGTATATGATTTCTCAGTCGCCCGAAAAGGTAATACTCAGAAATTACGAAGGCGTGATCACCACCTACTCAGAACCGCAGCTGCCTAAGTTAGACTGCACTTGCGATTACTGCACAGGAAAGAAACATTACGAATACGAAGGCGTAGAAGGGCTCCACAGAGGTCAAAGACTTGCGCTTGAACCTCAAAATCTGCTTCGCCACAAACGCAACAAGAAATAACAAAACTTATAAAAGAGACTGGAATAGGGCGGAGCATATCCGCCCGATTCAGTCTTTAGGCAACTATCGGGAGGTCGCATGAGTCTTCTTCGTCGTCTGGCAGATGAATATAAAACCCTTTCCATCGTCGGTATGGCAAAAAATTCCGGCAAGACGACAGCCTTAAACTATCTTTTGGAAGAAGCTTTCGACGAGGGACTTGTTGTGGGCGTCACGTCCACCGGCCGCGACGGAGAAAGTACGGACTTAGTGACCGGAACAGATAAACCCAAAGTTTTCCTCTTCGAAGATACGATTGTATCGGTTCCCGTCAAACTTTATGAGCTGGCGGAAACGGGCCTTGAGATTCTCAAACGCACGGTGTACAGAACTCCTCTGGGCAATATTTTGATTTGCCGCGTTGCTGAAAGCGGTTACGTTCAGATTGCAGGCCCGGGAAGCATTCAAGAACACAAGAAGCTCTGTGCGGATATGGAACAATTCGGAACGGATATTGTTTTTATAGACGGTGCAATCGATCGAAAATCCATTGCCTCTCCGGAGACGTCCGATGCCATTATCCTGGCGACGGGAGCTGTGTTATCCAGAAGCCTAAAGGTCGTCGTGGAAGAAACGGTTCACATTGTGTCCGTTTACAACACAGAAATTTTAACAGACGAAAAAGCATTTGCCATCCTTGAACCGGAACGTTCCGAAAATCACAGGATCATGCTGATAGACGACGAATACAACAAAAGCGTGCTGCCTGTTCGCACCGGTCTTGGATCGAGCGCACTGCTGGATCAGGCAATCAATCAGCACACAAAATTTGTTTATATACCGGGCGCTTTTACCGAAAGCATCGTAGCGGGGATCAACCCTCAGAAGCTGACGGATATTACAATTATTCTGCCGGACCCCACAAAAGTCTTTATCGGCGCGATCAAGTGGCAGCAGTTAAAGAAAAAAGGCCTGCATATCCAAGTGTTAAAAAACATCAAAGTTGCTGCTGTCACCGTGAATCCTTATGCGCCTGCAGGATATGCTTTCGATCACGAAGAGCTTAGAAACAGCGTAGCGAAGGCGTTGCCTTATATACCTGTTTTCGACGTTAGGGTAGGAGGATTTGATTCATGAGCACGACTGCCGTAAAACTTCTTGCAAACACAAAAACCCGAAATGAAACGGGTTTCGAACATGTGCTCTCTGAAATTGAAATGTGTACGCCGTATGGAGTGCAAAGGAAAAAAGACCTGAAACCTTTTCTTCCGGGAGAGGAAGAATTTTTGAAGTCGGAATACGACGATACAGATGTTCTTTGTCGATTGGCAGAAAACCATTCGGCTCCGGTGGATGAACTCATCGCTTGTTTATGGGAAATCAAAGAGATGAGTCTTACTCTCTCAAGGTCCCTGGATCAAACGTTGACGGTAGTGGAACTGTTCGATGTCAAAACTTTTCTTTTAAATACAAAGAAAATTTCTGAAATACTGAAACTTCTTTTGCACAGTGTACCGGAAAGTTATACGCTGAAAGATACGGTTGATTTGCTCAATGTTCTTGATCCCTCCGGAGAAAGAATAGACACTTTTTATCTTTATGACGCCTTCAGCCCCACGCTTGCCGGTCTGCGCAAAGAAAAGCGCCAACTGGATTTGGACTTAAGGAGAGAGCAGAAAGCAATCGGTGGAAAACTGGAAAAGGAATATGGATTTCGCATGAATCCCAAATGCGAACTTCTGGTTCCCAAGGCAGATAAGAATCTTTTAGATACGGCGCTGAACCTGTCCGCGCTTCAAAAAATCGACGAAGACTATATGAGTCTTGTTTTTACAGTTGCCCCGACTGCCCAAATGGATGAAATAATTAAAAAGCAAGCGTTGCTCGAGGAAAAAATTGAGCAGGAGGAATTGCTTGTCCGTCAATATCTGACGGATAAAATCGCAGAATCAGAAGAGGCGCTTCGCTATAATTGCACGATTTTGGGGAATTTGGATTTTGGTTTGGGAAAAGCAAGATATGCCGTTGCCCACGAGTGTCGCAGGCCTGTCATTTTGCAGGAGCATAAAATTAAGATCATAGACGGCCGAAATTTGGCAGTGGAAGATATCCTGAAAAAACAAAACAAAAAATACTGTCCTGTGAGCATCGAACTTTCCGATGGTGTATCCGCTATAACGGGTGCCAATATGGGCGGCAAGACAATCTCTTTAAAAATGCTCGGGCAAGTTGCTCTCCTGACGCAATATGGATTTTATGTGCCGTGCAGGGAAGCGGAGATCGGCTTGTCGAATTTCGTGCAGATTTTGATTGGGGACAGTCAAAATGTTCAAAGAGGGCTGTCCAGCTTCGGCAGCGAAATGGAAGAGCTCCGGGAAATATTGGACCATGGCAAAGATCGGTCGCTTATCATGATCGACGAAATTGCCTCCGGGACCAATCCCACAGAGGGATTGGCGCTTACAAAGAGTTTTATCGCATATTTTGCCGCGAAGCCTTACATTACTGTAATCACAACCCATTTCGACTATGCGACGGTAGGGGAAAATATAACAAATCTCCAGGTGATGGGTTTATCCGGCGCCGATTTCACCAAACTCTCCAAAGAAATAGCCGGTGCAAGCCGCAAGGAGCGAATCGAAATTATCGGAAAATACATGGATTACAGGCTGCATCGCGTGGAGGGTACAAGCAAAGTGCCCAGAGAAGCGCTGAATATCGCAAAAATGCTTGGAATTTACGACGAAATTATAGAAGCTGCAAAAACGTATTTGATGTAACGCAACGACTGTTATCAGTGTATAATTATCAATATATATTATGGATGAAGGAGAAGAAGGATGACTAGCAAACTTAATTTAGACCCCAAGGTCATCGACAGCGCAAGGACATCGGCTGCTCACATTGCTGAAAGTATGCAGGAATTTATCAACAAGCATACGACGGTATCAACGGAGAGAACCATTTTAAGGCTCCTTGGTGTGGATGGGATTGACGATGTGGAAAGACCCTTGCCAAACGTGCTTGTCGATGCTGTCAGGGATGCAGGCGGACTTCCCAGGGGAATCGCCTATTGGATCGGTAATGCTATTATAAAGACCGGAAAAACACCGCAGGAAATAGCGGAAGCTGTGGGTCGCGGCGAATTAGATCTTATGAAGCTGGAAACCGGTAGCGTACAAGATGCCGCCAAGGCAATTGCTCCCTATGTGGAAGAATCTCTTGAAAAAATTCGGAAGCAAACAGAAACGAGAAATAATTATCTCAAAACAATCGGAGAAGGCAGAAGGCCTTATCTTTACGTAATTGTAGCCACAGGGAACATTTACGAAGATGTTATTCAGGCGCAGGCTGCTGCAAGACAAGGCGCGGATATTATTGCTGTTATTCGAACCACGGCGCAATCTCTTCTTGACTATGTGCCTTATGGCCCGACTACCGAGGGTTTCGGCGGAACATACGCGACGCAGGAGAACTTCCGTATCATGAGGAAAGCTTTGGACGAAGTAGGCGAAGATATCGGACGTTATATACGTCTATGCAATTACAGCTCGGGCCTTTGCATGCCTGAAATCGCGGCAATGGGCGCATTAGAGCGTTTGGACGTCATGTTAAACGACGCTCTCTACGGAATTTTGTTCCGGGACATCAATATGCAAAGAACCATTATAGACCAATATTTTTCCAGAGTGATTATCGGTTACTGCGGAGTGATTTTCAATTCGGGAGAAGACAATTATCTTACGACGGACGATGCGATCGAATCCGCCCATACCGTTTTGGCTTCCCAATTTATGAATGAGCAATTCGCTGTTCTTGCAAATATCCCGGAAGGTCAAATGGGACTCGGCCATGCATTCGAAATGGACCCGATGACAGAAAACGGCTTCCTTTTGGAACTTTCCCAGGCGCAGATGGCAAAGGAAATTTTCCCCAATGCATCACTTAAGTACATGCCTCCCACAAAGTTCATGACCGGAAACATTTTCCGCGGCCATATTCAGGATGCGCTCTTCAATTTGATTGCAGTATGGACAGGACAATCTCTGCAGCTGCTTGGAATGCTTACAGAAGCGCTGCATACACCCCATCTTCACGATAGAATGCTCTCCATCGAAAACGCAAAATATGTGTTCAACAATGCAAGAGACATCGGCGAGGAAGTCGAATATAAAAAAGACGGTATGATTCAAAAAAGAGCGCAGAAAGTTCTGAAAGATGCCGACGAGCTTCTCCATCAAATTGAAAAAGACGGTCTCTTCCCCACGATCGAAGCGGGAAAATTTGCGGCTGTCAAGCGTCCGTTTAACGGAGGAAAGGGATTAAACGGAGTCTGTAAAAATGACGAGATGTATTTTAATCCATTCATAGAAAAAATGTTAGGAGGGGCTAAGAGATGAGTCATCTGAATACAACGGCGGCAAGCACAATCGATCTTACCAAGATCAAGCCCTACGGCGACACGTTTAACGACGGCATGGTTCAGACCAGCTTTACTTTACCGGTGCCCGACGGCGAAGAAACATGGGAAGCGGCAAAAATATTAGCTAAAAAAATGGGTTTGGACGAGCCTGCCGTAGTTTTCCATAAGGACCTTGGCATAGGCTACACTTATGTTATAGTTTATGGAAAGTGTCAGCACACAGTGGATTACACTTCCATTAAAGTTACAAAAGTCGAAGTGGATGTGATGGATCGCCTTCAATGCGAAAAGTACATCGAAGACAATATTAAGAGAACCGTCACGATGGTTGGAGCCTCCACAGGCACAGACGCCCACACTGTCGGGATTGACGCTATCATGAACATGAAAGGCTTCCACGGACATTTCGGGCTTGAACGTTACCATGGGATCAATGCCATTAACATGGGATCTCAAGTGCTCAACGAAGAACTGATCGCAAAAGCCATAGAAGTAAAGGCAGACGCCATTTTAGTTTCTCAGACGGTTACGCAAAAGGATGTTCATATCGCAAACCTTACCAATATGATCGAGCTTTGCGAAGCGGAAGGAATAAGAGATAAAATGCTGCTTCTCTGCGGCGGACCCAGAATTTCCCACGAACTGGCCCAGGAATTGGGATTTGATGCAGGTTTTGGCGGAGAAACCCATGCCGAAGATGTAGCATCTTTTGTTCTGACAGAGTTGGTTGCAAGAAAACGGGTCTGATATTCCCCAATTTTCTTAACAACATAGCAGCAAACGACAGTTAAAGAATAAGGAAGAAGAATAGAGTTTTGCATCAAACCTTAGAAGGGGCGCGAAGCGCCCCTTCTTCATCAGCAAAGGAATGTGTTATGGAAAATATGTTAGGCGTCTTAGGCGGCATGGGCCCGTTGGCGTCACAGTTGTTTTATAAGATGATCACCGAAAAAACAGCGGCGGAAAAAGATCAGGATCACATCAATATGATGATACTCAATCATGCGACAATGCCTGACCGTACGGAAGCCATTTTGAGCGGAGACACGAAAAAAACGTACGAGCTGCTTCTGGAAGATTGCAAAGTCTTGGAAAGTTCAGGATGTAAGGCGATTGTCATCACATGCAATACAGCCCATTACTTTGTTCATCAATTCGAAAACGCAGTAGGCATTCCGATCCTGAGTATGATTCGCGAATCCGCCAAGGAAATGGGACGCCTGCACAAAGGCTGCAGCGTAGGAATTCTGGCTACCGACGGAACGATTCAAACAAAGCTCTATCAGGAAGCCTTAATACAAGAGGGAATAACTCCTTATATAGTAAGCCCCAAAAGTCAGGAATTGACCATGCATTTAATTTATGATTGTATAAAAAACGGAAAACCCGCCGATCGGGATGCACTGTCTTATATTGACAACGAACTGAAAAGCAGCGGCTGCTGCGGCGCATTGCTCGCTTGCACGGAGCTTTCCGTCATAAAATCGGAAGAGGCTTTAGATTCTTTTTATGCAGACCCCATGGAAATTTTGGCTGAGAGAGCCATTGAATTTATGGGCAAGAAAGTGAGGGTTCGGCTGTGATCATACAACATAAAAAAGCATTGCAATGGGTGGCTGCCTGTGCCGACTTGACAAAGCCCGATCGGATTCTTTGGATAGACGGAAGCGAAGGACAATTGGAAATGCTGCGTAAAGAAGCTGTTGCAACCGGAGAGATGATCAAGTTGTCGCAGGAACTTTTACCGGGTTGTTATTATTATAGAACCAAACCAACAGATGTAGCCAGAGACGAAGGCAGAACGTATATTTGTTCCGATACTCCGCAAGAGGCAGGCCCGACAAACAACTGGGCAGATCCCGCTAAAATGCACGCGAAGCTGGACGGCTTGTATTCAGAATGCATGAAAGGGCGCACGATGTATGTGATCCCTTTTTCCATGTGCGCCGTTCATTCCGAATTTGCAAAAATCGGCATTGAAATTACCGACTCCATCTATGTCGTGCTGAACATGGCCATTATGACGCGTATCGGCGCAGACGTCGTGGAAGCATTGGGCGAAGAAGGAGAGTTCGTTAAATGTCTCCACGCGAAAGCAGATATTAACGAAAAAGAAAAATACATCGTACATTTTCCACAAGAAGATACCATCTGCTCTATTAACTCCGCCTACGGCGGGAACGTTTTACTTTCAAAGAAATCTTTTGCTCTGCGCATTGCTTCAAATATAGGAAGAAGAGAAGGTTGGATGGCAGAACACATGTTGATTTTGTGCATTCAAGCACCCGATGGCAGTAAAAAATATATCGCAGGCGCTTTTCCCAGTGCATGCGGAAAGACGAATTTAGCGATGCTTATTCCGCCGGAATATTATGAAAAAAAAGGTTACAAAGCCTGGACAATAGGTGATGATATCGCGTGGCTTCGCCCCGGAAAGGACGGACGGCTTTACGCGGTAAATCCCGAAAACGGTTTTTTCGGAGTTGCTCCCGGTACGAATCAAAAGACAAACCCCAACGCTTTGGCCTCTACCCAAAAAAACACAATCTTTACGAACGTCGCAAGGAATGTAGATAATAATACCGTCTGGTGGGAAGGCTTAGATAAAAATCCGCCGGAAAACGGCGAAGATTGGCTGGGATGTCCGTGGAACGGAAAAACATCAGCGGATAGGGGCGCCCACCCCAATTCCAGATTTACATCTCCTGCAGAAAATTGCCCAGGTATAGCCGAAGAATTTTTTACGGGAGAAGGCGTACCTCTCTCCGCCATTATATTCGGAGGCAGAAGAGCGAGAACAGAGCCGTTGGTTTTTCAGTCAAAAAGTTGGAATCACGGCGTATTCGTGGGCTCCGTAATGGCTTCGGAGACTACGGCTGCGGCAAAAGGCGAAGTAGGTGTCGTACGGCATGATCCTATGGCGATGCTCCCGTTTTGCGGATATAACATGGGCGATTATTTTCAGCACTGGATTGATATGGGAACGAAGCTCACAAATCCCCCGAAGATTTTTAATGTGAACTGGTTTCGAACAAATAAAGACGGAGGCTTTATCTGGCCGGGATTCCGGGAAAACATGCGTGTGATCATGTGGATATTGGACCGCTGCGAAGAAAAGCTTTCCGCCAGAGAGAGTATGGTAGGCTATATCCCTTACGCTGAAGACATCAACATCGAAGGATTGGATGGCATAACGACCGATACTGTTCAGAGGCTGCTGGATTTGGACATCGAAGTTTGGCAGAAGGAAATTCGAGGCATGGAACAGTTTTATGCCAAATTCGACAGGCTTCCGGAGAAACTTAAGATATATCTGGGGGAACTGAAAAGAGCTGCCGGCATATAATGACCGATAAAAAAATCCCCGACCGAAAGGCCGGGGATTTTCTATTGCGATTCAAGAGCAAGCGTTACTATTTAGCAGCAAGCTTTTTCTTGTCTTCGTACCAAATGCAGAAGTCGGGATCTACTTCGCCGATGCCCATGTAACGTGCTTTGTAATCCTTTAAGAGTTGGAAGAACCTACCAAGCAGGAATACGAGTGCAAACAGGTTTGCGAAGGTAGGAACGCCGGTTCCAAGGTCTACAATCGCCCATACTCTGGAGGATGCGAAACCACTGTTCATGGTTAAGAATACTGCCAGGAAGCCGGGGAGAACATAGATTGCCTTGATTCCTAACAGAATGTTTCTTCTGAAAGCAGAATCTTCTCCGAATGCATGTCTGAGAAGTGTGTCATAGTAAGAGAACCAGCCTGTTGTTGTAGTAAGAGCAAACAGGAAAGTACATATTGCTATAACAACACGTCCAGCGTAACCAATGCCGTCTTCGAATGCAGCCAGAGTAAGGGATGCGCCGCCAAGACCGGAAGTCCAAAGACCTGTGCTCATGATAACAAGAGCGGTTGTGGAGCAGACGATGATGGTGTCTACGAATACTTCGAAGCAGCCCCAGAGACCCTGTTGAATAGGATGGTCTACCATAGCGGTAGCATGGACCATGGGAGAAGTACCCCAGCCAGCTTCGTTGGAATACAGAGCTCTCTTGATACCTTGTTGAATAACGACGGATACTGCTGCGCCTGCGAATCCGCCTGTTGCAGCGGTTCCGGTGAATGCATTTGTGAAGATGAGCTGCATTGCATGGGGCAGTTCGCCAACGTTTTTAATGACGATAAAGAGTCCGAATACAACATAAATGATGCACATAAAAGGAACGAGCTTTTCAGCATAACTTGCAACACTCTTCAGTCCGCCCCAGATAATAACCATGGCGAAAATCGAATAGAATGCAGCAACGGGAACCATGCCGATAGCGGGGAATGTAGAGCTTACAGCTTCTGCTGTATTGTAGCACTGCATGGTTAAAAAGAATGCGATGTAAAGACCTGCGCCGAAGATAATTGCAGGGATCTTGTAGAGTCCGCCCCAGCCCTTTTCTTCGCCTAAGCCTTTTTCCATGTAGTAGGTCGGTCCGCCGACATAACGATCGCCGGATACGTCCATTTGTCTGTAGTGAAGTGCAAGAGAAACTTCGCACAGCTTGGTCATCATGCCGACTAAAGCAGTGATCCAGATCCAGAAAACAGCTCCGGGTCCGCCAACAGCGATAGCAGTTGCAACGCCACCGATGTTGCCTGCGCCGACTGCGCTACCAACAGCAACAGTTGCTGCCTGCAGCGGTGTCAGTGTGCCTTCGCCGGACTTTGCGCTTTTAAACAGTGCGCCGAATGTGCTCTTCATGATCCAGCCAAAATGTCTGATTTGGAAAAATCCGGAGCCCACGGTCAGGGTGATTCCGACGCCGAGTAGCAGAATCATAAGAGGAGGTCCCCATATGACGCCGTTCATCTTGTCGATGATATCCATAAAACCCATTATTTCACCTCCATTAGAATGAAATAAAAAAAAGAAATAAAGTACAATGCAATTGTAACCGATGCAAAGTTACAAAGCAACAAAAAATGAGCAATTTTGGCAAAAATCGTGACACATAGTGAAATTAAGGAGCATTTTCGCCTTATGCCGTAATTTGCTTGAAATAATAGCGATTATGGACGATAATATACTTAAAATTAATCGCATGATGCCGAGGGGGTATGAATATGGGCCTTGAAAAGGATTGTAAATTGCAACTTTTCCCAAAATACAAGAGCGGAAAAAAGAATTTGATCACCGATATCGTCGGGATAAAGGTAGGACACGTTACACTGCAAAATGGCGATATCAATACAGGGGTTACAGCAATCTTGCCCCATTCGGGCAACCTTTTTAAAGAAAAATTGTTTGCCGGAGTCTCTATTATAAACGGCTTTGGAAAGAGTGTCGGCTTAGTGCAGATGCAGGAGCTTGGCACCCTGGAAAGCCCCATTATCATGACGAATACTCTTTCCGTCGGTACGGCTCTCACCGCATCCGTCAAATATATGCTGGAGCAAAACAAGGAAATCGGCATTGAAACCGGTACGGTCAATTGTGTTGTAACCGAGTGCAACGACGGGGAGCTAAACGACATCAGAGGACTACATATAAAGGAAGAGCATATTCTTGAGGCAATCAGGAATGCGGCCGACACATTCGAAGAAGGTGCGGTCGGCGGCGGAACCGGAATGGAAATGATGGCGCTTAAAGGCGGAATCGGCTCTGCATCCCGTATCCTTAAGCTTGGAGAAAACGAATATACAGTCGGAGCGATTGTCATGACCAACTATGGCACGGACGACAATTTGATGATCGGGGGAGACCGCATCGGCAGAAGGATTGATGCCGACAGGAGAAAAGAAGATAAAGGTTCCTGCATTATTGTCATTGCCACAGATATTCCAATGATAGACAGACAGCTTCGCAGAGTTGCTCTTCGCGCAACCCATGCTCTGGCGAAAACAGGCTCGTATTCGGGGAATGGCAGCGGAGATATCGCCATTGCATTTTCTACCGCTAATACTATTGAACATTTTAATCAGACAAAATTTAAGGATATAAAAATGATTTACGACGAAGAGCTGTCTCCTGTTTTCGAAGCGACGGTGGAAGCTGTGGAAGAAGCTCTGATCAGTTCCCTGTATCATGCAAAAACCACCAGTGGAATCAGGGGGAAAACTTTAAAAGGATTAAAAGAATATTTATAGTCAGAGCATGAAATTGACTCCGGGAGGAAAAACATGAAAATGAAGTATGACTTTGATAAAATCATCGACCGAAGCGGGGAATATGCAGTTAAATACGAAGAAAGGCTAAAGAAGTTCGGAACAGACGACGTGATTCCGATGTGGATTGCGGACATGGACTTTCAGACAGCCAAACCAATCAGAGACGCGATAGAACAGAGAGCCGCCAAAGGTATATTCGGCTACGTTTCAAAACCTGACAGCTATTTGGAAGCGGCCGCAAGCTGGGTAAAACGCCGGCATCAATGGGATATCGACCCCAAAATGGTCAGCCGCTGTGTAGGTATTGTGCCTGCACTTTCTGAATTGGTCCGAGAGTTCACGGGATTCGGGGAAAGTGTTTTGATTCAACCGCCGGTGTATCCGGAATTCTTTGAAGTGATTGAGGCATGGGAAGGGCGTCATGTTTTAGAAAATAGGCTTTTGGAGAAAGATGGGTACTATACGCTGGACCTTGCGGATTTTGAAGAGAAGCTGAAATTGGGACCAAAACTTTTTATTTTATGCAACCCCCACAATCCGGTGGGGCGGGTTTGGTCCGTTCAAGAACTTAGAGCGATGATGGAACTTTGCATCAAATACAAGGTTCCCGTGGCTTCGGACGAAATACATGGGGATCTTGAACTTTTCGAAAACAAGTATACTCCTACCGGCAAACTGTCTTCTGCCGTGGCTGCCAATACAATCAGCTGCTTTTCCGCGACCAAAACTTTCAACCTTGCGGGATTGCAAAGCTGCTGCATCGTGTTTCCGAATCAGCAATGGAAGGATCGCTTTGATAAATTTTGGGAAGGGTTTGACATTCACAGGAATAATTGTTTCAGCCTTGTAGCGATGCAGGCCGGATGGTTAGAGGGGGATGAATGGCTTGATCAACTCCGCTCCTATATAGAAGGTAATATGATCATGGCTTATGATTTCTTTCAAAAGGAATGCCCGAAAATCAAATTTTGGATGCCCGAGGCCACGTACATGATTTGGCTTGATTGCCGGGCTCTTGGAATGAAAGACGCCGAACTTTTCAGATTTATGATTGAAAAAGCCAAGGTCGGAATGAACAACGGCCAGGCATTTTGTCCCGATTTGGATGGGTTTATGAGAATGAATCTTGCTATGCCAAGAGCAACGGTTCTGAAAGCTTTGATGCAAATCAAAGAGGCCGTGTCGCGATTATAAGATAGATTGAGCGAGCATCATCTTAAATGTTTTTCCAGCAAATCCAAAAAAGTATCCACACTCTCTTTCTTTTGAAATATGGCGCGGGCCAGCTGATTGCTGCCCCCGCCTTTTCCTTGATAAAGAGACGCATATTCTTTTACCAGTGCGCCACAGGAAGGGTTGCCCGAAGAAACAAGAATTGCAGTGTTTTCTTTTTCTGACACAAGGGCGATAAGACAAGGTAAATCGGAACCTAAAGATCGTCCCAAAGTCTGAAGATCTTCCGCAGAATAGCGATCGTAATGGCTTACGAAGATTGATAAAATCGCTTTTTCCTCCTTGGCTGATTCTTTTCGCTCGGCAAGTTGTGCAAGAAGTATATTCCGCTCCTCTTCCAGGAGCGTTTTTTTAAGGTCGTAAAGCTCTTTTCTTGCCGCTCCGTTTTTGCTGTCCTGTACGTTGATTCGCTCCATCAATTGATCGATTTCGGTGGAATGACGGTTGCAAAGAGCCGTAGTGGCTTTATGACGAATAACGGCATCCAAATAGGCCGGCAGTCCGGCTTTTAAGGTAAAACGTGTCATGTTCTTGTAGTTTTCTGTTTTGATTATTTTTATCAGTCCGATTTGACCCGTGGATGTAACATGCGTGCCGCAACATGCGCAACAATCGTAGATATTGTCGGATGATCCTATTGTCACAACCGTGATATCTTCGTCAAACGCCAGCGGTTTTCTGAGCGGATAGTTTTCCGCTTCCTGCCGCACAGCGCAATATTTTGTGACAACCGGGACATCTGCCCAAACGACTTTATTGGCGGAAAGCTCCAACTCGTCAAGCATAGCTTCTGTAAACTCGTTATCTTTGCTGCCTTCTGCAAGGAGTATGTCGATTGTCAGGTAATTCTCTCCCATGTGAAAGCCTTTGTTGATCCCCTGAAAGAGTTTCCAGATCAGTCCCGACACCAGATGTTCCCCGCAGTGCATCTGCATATGACTAAAGCGGCGATCCCAATTCAAAACACAATAAAGGTGTTCTTTGTTTCGGAATGCTTCTGCTGCTTGGACCGGAAGTCGATGGTAAACGATTTCCTTCGCTTTATCTTCGAATACATCAATTACTTCAAATCCTTCGATTTGGCCGAGGTCGCAGGGCTGCCCGCCTCCTTCCGGATAAAATATGGTTTCGCCCAAAATCAGAAGTAAAGTGTCCGGAATATATTTTATGCCCAGCTCTTTGCATCGAATTTCCGTTTCAATTACTTCCTGACGTTGAAATAACCCGTCTTTTTTATAGACATCAGCCTGATAAGCTTTGATCGTTTTCATTTTTCGCCCTTTCGCTTCTTTCTTTTGTAGACCGGACTTTTTATCCAAAAGTAAATAGATGTATGATAAAATGACTGAAATGATTCTATCATATATTCGAAAGAATTACGTGGAGAAAAAACGAATGATATCGCTGCGGATTCGCCGGAACCATGTAAATGAACGGGGTGCCAAATAAAGAGGCGTATTCCGAAAAAAAGCTGGGGAAAACTTTTGTATTGTATTAAAATGTAATCTATGAACTCCTTGGTATCAAAGGGGTGCGGGTTATAAAAGTTTTCCACAGGCTGTAGGGGACAAAATTGTATACAATATTTTCGCGCAGTGGGGAAAACAGTACAAAGCCTTAAAAATTGAGCCGTTAGGAACCGTTGGCAAATGTTCGCCCCGGCGAAAACATAAGTTAACATAAGACATTATTTTAAATTTACGTACCAAAATCTTTCATTGTTTTTCCGGCATAATCCGGATAGAGAGGAAATAAATTGCGACAGGAAATATTCACCGTTGAAACGAATCAGTTCATATCCAGAGATTTATTTCGCATGGAACTCATCGGAAACACACAAGGAATTATGGCAATCGGCGACTTTGTCAATATTTCTGTTCCCGGAACCTATCTTCGAAGGCCGATATCTGTATTTGATGTTTACAAGCAGACGCTGACGATTGTTTACAAGGTGGTAGGCAAAGGGACCGCAATTCTCTCCAATATAAAAAGGGGAGATAAGGTAGATGTTTTGACCGGATTGGGAACGGGGTACAATTGTTCCCTGGCAGGAGAATCTCCTCTTGTGGTTGGGGGCGGGTATGGCGCCGCATCCATTTACGGACTTTCAAAAACTTTGACCCAAGCAGGCAGCAAGCCCACGATTCTCTTGGGGTTCAATAAAGCAGAAGATGCTTTTCTTATCAAGGAATTTCAAAATCTTGAATTGGCGGGCGCATCGGTTCGCGTCATCACCGTAGATGGCAGTTTGGGAAGCAAAGGGCTGGTTACCGATTTCATTGCGGGCGCCCACGATCGTCCGTATACTTTTATATATGCCTGCGGACCCACTGCGATGCTTAAGGCTCTGGGACAGAAAACGGATATTCCGGGACAATTCAGCCTGGAGGCGCGTATGGGGTGTGGGTTTGGAGCTTGTATGGGCTGTAGCGTCATGACAAAAAACGGATCAAAAAGAGTATGTGTGGAAGGTCCGGTACTGGATAAAGAGGAGATTTTATGGACACAAGAGTAAATCTCAGCGGCATTTTGCTTGAAAACCCCGTTTTGGCGGCGAGCGGAACGTTCGGTTACGGACGGGAATTTGCGGATTTTTATGACATAAACATTCTCGGTTCGTTCGCGTTCAAGGGGACGACGAAAGATTCGCGTTTTGGAAACGCTTCGCCAAGAATAGCAGAATGTGATTCGGGCATGCTGAACTCTGTCGGCCTTCAAAATCCGGGAATTGAAGCTGTGATTCATCAAGAACTTCCCGATTTGGCAAAAGTGTTTCATAAAAAAGTAATTGCCAATATCAGCGGTTTTTCCATAGAGGAATATGTGTATTGCTGCGAAAAACTGGAACATGCAGAGCAGGTGGGAATCATTGAAGTGAACGTCAGCTGTCCGAATGTTCATCAGGGCGGCATGACATTCGGCACTTCCGCCGAGTCTGCGGCGCAAGTGACAAAAGCGGTCAGGGCGGTTACATCCAAACCTCTCTACATAAAACTTTCGCCGAATGTAACAGATATTGCCTCTATAGCAATGGCTTGTCAGGATGCCGGAGCGGATGGAATCAGCCTGATCAATACGTTGCTTGGCATGAGAATCGACTTAAAATCCCGAAAAGCGATTTTAGCAAATCATGTCGGCGGATTTTCGGGCAAAGCCGTGTTTCCCGTGGCCGTCAGAATGGTCAACGAAGTTGCCGGCGCTGTTACGATTCCGATCATAGGAATGGGGGGCGTTTCTTCGGCAGAAGACGTCATCGAAATGATGATGGCAGGAGCAACGGCTGTGGCGGTAGGTACGGAGAATCTCCGAAACCCATTCGCTTGTAAAGAAATCATAGAAAATCTCCCCGCAGCAATGAAAAAATATGGAATTGATAACCTTGCGGATATGATAGGTTGCTGCCGCCGGTAAAATTTTGCACGATGCGCGTGATTCTTGCGCCTTAAGCTATACTGTGCTATAATTCTTCGATATGTTTAGAAATTTATACGGAAAATAAGGAACAGAAAATGTTTAAAAAGCTTGATTTTTTAAAAGAAAAATACGAGGAACTCAGTCTGACCGTGTCGGACCCTGATATGATATCCAACCAAACTTTGTGGCAAAAGTACATTAAAGAGATGAGTGATATGGAGCCCATCGTCACAAAGTACGAAGAATATAAAAAAGCTACCGAAGACTTGAAGTCCACAAAAGAAATGCTCGAAGAAAGCGGCTTGGACGACGAAATGCGGGAAATGGCAAAAGAGGAGCTTTATATTCTGGAAGATAAAGTGGAAAAGCTCATCACGGAGCTTAATCTTGCGCTTCTTCCCAAGGATCCCAACGACGAGAAGAATGTTATAGTGGAAGTCAGAGCGGGAACAGGCGGCGAAGAAGCGGCCTTGTTCGGTGCTGACCTTTTAAGAATGTACACCCGCTATGCGGAGCGCCGCGGCTGGAAGACAGAGTTGACGGATATCAATGACACCGGTATCGGCGGAGTCAAAGAAGCGGTGATGATTATCAAGGGCAAGGGCGCCTATTCAAGATTGAAATATGAATCCGGAGTACACAGGGTGCAGCGCGTTCCTGAAACCGAATCGCAGGGAAGGATTCACACTTCTGCGGCAACGATTGCGGTTTTGCCGGAAGTGGACGATGTGGAAGTCGCACTGGATCCCAACGATGTAAGAGTCGATGTGTACCGCTCAAGCGGTCACGGCGGACAATCTGTCAACACGACGGACTCGGCGGTACGCCTAACGCATATTCCAACCGGTTTAGTGGTAACCTGTCAGGATGAAAAATCACAGATAAAAAATAAAGATAAGGCTTTCGGTGTTTTAAGAGCCCGCCTTTACGATATTCAGCAACAGCAAAAGCACGACGAATTATCGGAGGTTCGAAAGAGCCAAGTGGGAAGCGGAGACAGGTCCGAGCGCATCCGCACCTACAACTTCCCGCAGGGGCGCGTGTCCGATCATAGGATCGGCATGACGATTTATCGACTGGACAGCTTTTTGGACGGCGACATCGATGAAATCGTCGATGCGCTGATTGCCGGCGACCAGGCTGAGAAAATGAAGAAGCTATAATTCATGATCACTAAACTGCTGAGCACAAACAAAGAAGATATTACCACTGCCGCAAAAATTATCGAAGCCGGAGGCTTAGTCGCTTTTCCTACCGAAACCGTATACGGCCTCGGAGCGGACGCAATGAATCCCAATGCGGCGGAAGCGATTTACGCGGCAAAAGGCAGACCATCCGACAATCCCCTGATTGTCCATATAGCAAAGTTATCTGATTTGGAACTGTTGGCGCGAGAAATACCCTCTGCCGTTTATGAATTGGCGGAACAATTTTGGCCCGGTCCCTTAACGATGGTTTTAAAGAAGAAAGGCTCGGTTCCAGACGCAACGACAGGCGGCCTTAAGACCGTTGCGATAAGAATGCCGAAAAACGAAGCGGCACTTTCGCTGATCAGAGAATCAGGCACTGTTATCGCAGCGCCCAGCGCCAATTTATCCGGCGGTCCCAGTCCGACAGAATGGGAACATGTCCGGGAGGATATGGACGGTTTAATCGATGCCATCATAATGGGAGATCCGTGTGTCGGCGGGATAGAATCCACTGTGCTGGATCTGACCGGACAGCACGCTGTGATTCTTCGACCCGGTTTAGTCACTCCGGAAGATATCGGTAAGGTTTTAAAAGATACGGTAACATACGACCCTGCTATTACGGCAGCTCCCGATCAGGGGCTTGTCGCAAAAGCTCCGGGGATGAAATATCGACATTACGCGCCCAAAGCGGAAATGATTCTTTTTCAGGGAAGCGCGGAAAAGGTCAAAGCCGCAATAACAAGTCGGCGCAACAAGGAAGAATCGGCCGGTCGTAAAGTGGGGGTATTGCTTTACGGGGAAGAGGAAAGTCGTTTGGTTGCAAGAGAGTTTTTTGCAAAGCTCCGGTATATGGACAAAGCCGGAACGGATATCATATTGGCAGCTGCGCTGCCGGCAGACGATTCTGTCGGGTTTTCGGTGATGAACCGGATGTTGAAGGCAGCAGGATACAGGATCGAGGAGGTATAAACATGAAAATTGCATTCGCAAGCGATCACGGAGGCTTTACTTTAAAAGAGGCGCTTTTAAAATATTTGCAAAGCAAAGGTTACGAAACCATTGATCTGGGAGCAAAATCGGAAGAGTCGGTGGACTATCCGATTTACGGAAAGCTTATCGGCGAAGCCGTTGTTTCCGGCCAGGCTCCTTGCGGTATCGCCTGCTGCGGCACCGGAATAGGAATATCGATCGCAGCCAATAAAGTGAAAGGCGTGCGTTGTGCGGTTGCCGTCACTCCCTTTATGGCGGAAATGGCAAAAAAGCATAACAATGCCAATATTCTGGCTCTCGGAGGACGTGTTTTAACAGTGGAAAAAGCCATAGAGCTTGTCGATATTTGGTTGGAGAGCGAATTTGACGGAGATCGCCATGCAAGACGTATTCGCCTTTTGGACGAAATGTAATCATCAATAATTTAATTTATATAAAATGCGAAACGATACGCAGGAGGAAGCACATGGGAAAAGTATATGTTTTTGATCATCCGCTCATTCAACACAAAACGGCTTTGATGAGGAGAAAAGAAACCTCTGTCAAAGATTTTCGGGAGTTGGTAAAAGAAGTCGCAATGTTAATGACCTTCGAAGCTACCAGGAACCTTCCGTTGCAAGAGGTGGAGATCGAAACCCCCATCTGCAGGACAACAATGAAAATGCTCAAGGGCGAAGATATTGCAATCGTTCCGATTCTGCGCGCAGGCCTTGGGATGGTCGACGGCATGTTGGCACTGATTCCCAACGCCAAGGTAGGGCACATCGGTCTTTATCGGGATCCTGATACGCACATGCCTGTTGAATACTATTGCAAACTTCCCTGCGACATAGAAAAAAGGGAAATATTTGTGGTCGATCCCATGTTAGCGACTGGTGGATCTGCAGCTGCAGCCATTGATTTTATTAAGCAAAGAGGCGGGTCAAAAATTATCTTTATGTGTTTGATCGCTGCGCCGGAAGGAATAGAAGTTTTACAAAAGGCTCATCCGGACGTGGATATCTTTATAGCTGCCAAAGATGAAAACCTGAACGACCACGCCTACATCGTACCTGGCCTCGGCGATGCCGGAGACAGGCTTTTCGGAACAAAGTAATTATAACGACGGAGAAATATCATGCATTTAATACCGGATAATATCAGCCAACACACCAATGTGTTCGACGTCCTAAAAGAGAGAGGCTTTATTGAACAAACCACGCACGACGAAGAAATACGTGATTTGTTGGGAAAAGAAAAAATAAGATTTTACATAGGGTTCGACCCTACGGCGGATTGTCTTCATGTGGGACATTTTATGCAGGTCATTATTATGATGTACATGCAGAAGTTCGGTCACACGCCGATTGTGCTGATCGGCGGAGGAACCACCATGGTGGGAGATCCGTCCGGCCGCACGGATATGCGCCAAATGATGACCCCCGATGTCATCCAGGAAAATTGTGTGATTTTTAAGCACCTTTTCGAACGATTCCTGGAATTCGACGAAGAATGTGTTTATACCGCTTCCGGTTCCACGCGCGGAAAAGGATTCTTAAATAAACAACCGGATCCCGGAAAAGCGATTTGCGTCAACAATATGTCCTGGCTGCTTCCTTTGAATTACATTGAGTTCATAAGAGATATCGGCAAGCATTTCAGCGTAAACAGCATGCTTCGCGCGGATTGTTTTAAGCAGCGAATGGAAAAAGGATTATCGTTCCTTGAATTCAATTACATGCTGATGCAATCGTACGACTTTATGGTTCTTGCAAGGGACGTGGATTGCAAAATGCAGTTCGGAGGAAATGACCAGTGGTCCAATATTCTTTTTGGCGCGGATCTGGCAAGAAGAGAATTGAACAAGCAGGTTTACGGTATGACTTTTGCACTCTTGACCACAAGCGAAGGTACGAAGATGGGAAAAACACAAAAGGGAGCTTTATGGCTGGATCCGGACAAGACTTCTCCTTATGAGTTTTACCAATACTGGCGCAACACCGAGGACGCGGATGTCAACAAGTGCCTGCGCATGCTCACGTTCCTTCCGATGGAAGAGGTAAATCGTCTTTCGTCCTTGAAAGATCAGGAAATTAACCTGGCAAAAGAAATTTTGGCCTTCGAGGTAACGAAGTTAGTGCACGGACAAGAAGAGGCCACAAAAGCACAGGAAGCTGCAAGAGCGGCTTTCGGAGGCGAGGGAGCTATGGGAAACGTACCTTCCACGGCTTTTGACAAAGCGCTTTTCGAAGGGGATGGCATGGGTGTCGTCGCGCTTCTTAAAGAGTGCGGATTGGTTCCAAGCAACGCAGAGGGTTTTCGCACCATAGAGCAAGGCGGTTTAATGCTCGATGGAGAAAAGGTTACCGACACTAAAATGAAGATTACCTTAGAGACGTTCCAAGGTAATTCGATACTCTTAAAAAAGGGAAAAAAGACATTTCACAGAGTGGAGCTATTATAAAATCAAAAAGGCGGGAGCAACCCGCCTTTTTTTTACGAATCTCCAAGAGTGTTGTATGGATGATTGTCCTTGCGCAAATGAACCAAGGCGGCCATCGCAAAGATAATGATATAACCTATCACGCTCCAATGATCGGGCAGCTGACGGAACATCAAAAGGCTGAAGATGGAAGAAAATATAATCTCAGAAAAAGAATACAAAGATATGTCCCTGGCCGGCGCATTGAAATATGCGGCGGTCACCGCAAATTGACCTGCTCCGGCAAACAGTCCTGCCAGGAGAAGAAATCCGAGCTGTTCAACGTTCATGGGGTGGTAATCAAAAATTAAAAAGGGAAGAAGAACCGCACAGGAAAAAGCAGAAAAGAAAAACACCACAAAACAGCTGCCAATACCGCTGTCTGCGAGTTTTCTTATCACCACATATGCTATGCCGGCAAAAATTCCACTGAGAAGTCCCAGCGCAGCCGGAAAAATATCAACATTGGAAAACGATGGCTTCACGATAAACATACTCCCTGCAAAGGCTGTAAAAACAGCGATTACCTGAAATTTTGTAATTTTTTCTTTCAGGAGGAGGTAGCTGAAAAAAATCGTAAAGAAAGGCGACATTTTATTCAGCGCGGTCGCATCCGATAAAATAAGGTGATCGACGGCGTAAAAATACATGAGCACGGCCGCGGTTCCAAAGGAGGCGCGCAGAACTAAGTCGGGGATGAATTTTTTAGGCACTTTAAAACTTTCTTTGTTTTTAAGTACCATGGCGAACGCAAAGAAAAGCGATACAAGGTTGCGAAAGAAACTTTTTTGTATGGGGGGAAGATCTCCGGAGCATTTCACAAACAACGTCATCAAGGCAAAGCAAAGCGAAGAGAGGATGATTAAAACGATTCCTTTATAAATATTGTTTTCAGATTGTTTTCTGTTCATAGCACACCTCTTTCATCTTAAGCCCCTTTTTCATAATGTCAACTTTCAAGGAACTTTTTTCCTTCTAAAACGTCTAAACTTTCGGCGCAGGCATTTTTATAGGCAGATGTTGACGCCGTACCACAAAAGGTAGTACACTTTGAGCGTTGGCGCATTTGTGAAATCCGATTCGAATCAATTCAGAAAAAAGCAAGGAATAAAATATGACAGAAGAAACAAAAAAAACTTTGATCCGGGTTGAACACATTCGAAAGGTTTATCGAATGGGCGAGGAAAAAGTAATCGCTCTCGGCGATGTTAGCCTGGAAATAGAACAAGGTGAAATTGTATGTTTTTTGGGCACTTCCGGTTCAGGGAAATCCACTTTTTTAAATATGGTTGCAGGATTGGAAAAGCCTACAAGGGGTGAAATTTGGATTGGTAAAATCCCCATTCACAAGCTCAACGAAGAGCAGGTGACGCTTTTTCGACAAAAGAACATCGGCTTTATTTTCCAAGCGTATCATCTCATTGCAAGCATGACAGCCTTGGATAATGTAACCATTCCCTTAACGTTCAGGGGCGTGGAAAAACCAAAGCGCTTAAAAGAGGGAAAGGCGGTTCTGAAAGCCGTAGGCCTGCAGGGATATGAAAACCGCCGTCCGACACAAATGTCCGGAGGCCAGCAGCAGAGGGTCGGGATAGCAAGAGCCATGGTGGGGAGTCCCAAGATACTTTTTGCCGATGAGCCTACGGGAAACCTGGACTCCATCACGACAAAAGAAGTCATGGAATTGATGATATCTCAGGTAAAGGCAAATGGACAAACCCTGATCCTTGTCACACACGATCGCAATATTGCAGAATATGCAGATCGAATCGTGACCATACAAGACGGAAATATAGTTAAAATAGAGAAGAAGAGGGAAAAGAGATGAATAGTAAAAAAACTCCCGGCAAAAAGCGAATTTGCCTGACGTTAGCCGGAATGCTGATTGCACTTTTAGCGACACCGCTCTGCAGCTTTGCGGCGGATGCCATCACGCTGTCGCATACTGCGGGTTTTAACGCGACGCAAGGGGACAACAGCGTTTATATCGTGGTGGAAGCGGATGTATTGGTGGCAGGTTCCGACTATATGCTCGTGATGACTTCCGCCGACAGCGACATTACAGTGACAACCGGAAACACGGGCGTATTTCCCGCAGGGACGGACAACGACGGAACTTTCATTGTGAAAGTAGCAAGGACCGCTGATGTCGGAGATCATACGCTAACGGTAAAGGCGATCGCCGACGGCACAGGAACTGTCATTACAACAAAAGCCCTGACATTGGATGTGGCAAAAAATCAGGACAGCTTCTCTTCTGCGGGCCAGGCGGCTTTTGATGTGACTTACGTCGTTTCCGGCGGAAGCAGCATTGTTGCCGGGCAGAACAATACACTCAGTCTCTCTCTCTTTAACAGAGGCAACACGGTGATAAAAAATGCGAGAGTCAGCCTTTCTCTTCCGGAAGGGATTTCGATTAAAAGCGGCGCGGCCACGGTCAATGCCGGATATATATCGATAGGAAAAACCTACGTTGCGGAATTCCCCATCGTTGCGGAAACTTCTCTTGCCAGCAAAAGTTATCCCGTCGTAGTGAAAATATCAGGACTCGATTCTTCCAATGCGGAAGTGACCGTGGAAGAAACCATTTATATTCCGGTTGCCGGAACCGGCGGATCCGGAGATCTGGATTTGGAGATTGTCAATGTCAGCGCTCCGGAATCTGTTTCTGCGGGCAAGGATTTTACGGTAACATTCGACATAAAAAACAAAGGATCATACGATGCTTCCAACATTAAAGCCACGTTGAAAGTTCCCGAAAGTGTCATTAACAAGACGAAAAATGTTTTCTTAATAAGTTCAATTGCCGCAGGCGCAACACAGTCCTGCAGCGTTACGCTCAATGCAAAGACCGGCGGAGAATACGCTCTGTTTGAAATATCGGCAGGGAATGCGGACGGTACGAACACAGTGTCCCAGTACGCAGGAACAATGGTCACCGGAGGAAGTGGGGGTGTCAATCCGCAGCTGATGGTTTCCGCATACAGTTACGGAGGCGCACCTGTTAAAGCCGGAGAAGATTTTTATTTATCTTTAAGCCTTAACAATACAAGCTCCGGCACCGGATTGCAGAACATCAAAGTAACCGTCACGAGCGACGACAGCGCTTTTCTGCCTGTGGGCACCAGCAATGCTTTTTACGTTTCAGGCATTGCCGCAAACAGTGTTGTTTCGCATACCATCCATCTTGCGGCGGGAAAGGATGCAGAACAGAAGGCCAGCACGATTACCGTCAGCATGAGCTACGAGGATACAGCCGGCGGAACGCATACGGCCACTGACATTATCTCTATACCCGTTATTCAGGAAACGCGGCTGGTTATCGATGAAATTCTCGATCCGGGCTACCTTACCGCAGATCAAATGGGGTATTTGAACGTTAACTATTACAATATGGGAAAAACGCAGCTTTCCAACCTCAGAATCACGACGGAAGGAGATTTTACCGTAGAAGGCTCAGCAACCATGTACGTTGGTAATATGGCCTCGGGAAAGAGCGATTATTACAATATAAACTTCTTCCCCAATGCTGCAGGTCCGCTGAGCGGAAAAGTGACATTCACCTTCGAAGACGCAGCCGGCGACGAGCAGACCATTGTGAAAGATTTTACTTTTAATATCGGAGAAGCCGTTGTTTGGGAAGAAGATCCGAACATGCCTGTCGAAGAACCTTCTGCCGGCGGCCTTGGGGTATGGAAATGGGTCATCGGTGCGGTTGCTGTGGTCGGTGGAAGTTTTGCCGGCTATAAAATCCGCAGAAAGAAAAAACTGGCGGCGGACGAGGAGTTTAACCTGAATGAATAACAGGGATATTATCGAACTGTGCGTGGGAAATCTCCTGCGCCGCAGAACAAGAACAATCCTTGCAGTAATAGGCGTCATTGTCGGAACTTGCGCCATCATTGTCATGCTTTCAATCGGCTTTGGACTTTCTGCCAGTTATCAGCAGCAAATAGAGTCCTACGGAAATCTTCATACCGTGCAAATTTATAATTATGGCGGGGGCATCGACGCCAACGGCAAAACGATTACCTTAGACGATGCCACCATTGCGAAAATTGAAGCTTTGGACGGCGTTTCCGCTGTAACTCCTGTCATAGAGCAATATCTTACCCTTGGGATAGGGAAGATGGTTTGCGGGGCGTCTGTCTTTGGCATCCGTCCCGATACCATGGAAAAATTCGGCTTCGAAGTTGCGGAGGGAAGATTGCTGGAACCCGGAGACAAATATGCCGTCGTTTTCGGCAAAAATGTGGCCAGCTGGTTTTATAATCCTCGCCAGCAGCAAGGCTCAGGCTATGGCGGAGAAGCGACGGTGGATGTCATTACGAACGATCTTGTTTTGACCGGAGATTGGAGCTATGGCACGCCTCAAGAGGGAGAAGGCGAAATTCACTACGAAATTTACGAAGGGCAAGGCGTGGGACTTTTAGCCGCGGAAAACGACGAATCGTCCTATAGAGTCTATATGAGTATTGATGTTTTAAAAGAGATAAAAACAGAAATCAGGAAAGCGAACGGAGAAGTGATCGTCGGAGGAAAGACGACCTACGACCAGGCGTTGGTCTACGTGGATGACATTAACGATGTTTCGGGCGTATGCGACATCATTCGGGACGACATGGGCTTTGAAACCTATAGTTTAAACGATTGGCTGGAGAGCATGAAAGAGACGGCGGCTATGATTCAGGGCATACTCGGGGGAATCGGCGCGATATCGCTGCTTGTTGCTGCTCTTGGCATTGCCAATACGATGATCATGTCCATTTATGAGCGAACAAAAGAGATCGGCGTGATGAAAGTAATCGGCGCAAACTTAAAGGATATTCGAAAAATGTTCATGCTGGAAGCCGGAATGATAGGATTTTTGGGCGGGGTCGTCGGTCTGATTATAAGCTATATCATTTCTTTGCTGTTGAATACGGTGCTATTGCCTGTAATGCAAGGGTTGCTCGGTTCTCTGGGCGGTGACGGTTCTGTTGTATCTGTCATCCCGCTTTGGGTTTCCGTGGGATCTTTGATCTTTGCAACGTTTATTGGCCTTGCATCCGGTTATTATCCGGCAAAGAGAGCAATGAACCTTTCCGCGCTGGAAGGGTTGAAAAACGAATAGTTTCACTTGACATTCCGCGCTTTTTCAATTACTATAATCGTTGCGCTACTTATAAGCGCAAGTGATCAAAGGTACAGGCGGGTTACCCTGCCATGGCCGAGCAGTTACAGTTTGCAGTGCCGAAAACGATGAACGACATTCATCAGAGTAGGCGTCGAAAAAGATGGAAACATCAGAGTAGACAAGGAGGTTCCCATGTCATCATACATCGCAAAACCTTCGGAGATTGAAAGAAAATGGTTCGTTATTGATGCGGAAGGCAAAACACTCGGTCGCCTGGCATCAGAAGCCGCATCGATTCTCCGTGGAAAGAAAAAGCCCACTTACACACCGTTCTTGGATACAGGAGATTACGTAATCGTGATCAACGCCGAGAAAATCGAAGTAACAGGCAAAAAAAGAGAAGATAAAATATATACGCATCACACCGGTTATCCGGGTGGTCTTCGCGAAGTAACCTTCGAGAAGTTGCAGGCAAAAAGACCGGACGAGATCATCCGACATGCTGTAAAAGGCATGATGCCCAAGGGTCCCCTTGGACGTCAGATGTTCAAGAAGTTGAAGGTTTATGCGGGTCCGGATCATAAGCACGAAGCTCAAAAGCCGGAAATCTGGAATTTCTAATCGAAGGGAGATAACGAAATGGCTAAAATGCAATACTGCGGAACAGGCAGAAGAAAATCGTCCGTTGCCAGAGTAAGACTTGTCCCCGGCAAAGGAAGCATCACGATCAACAAGCAGGACCTTAATGAATATTTCGGTATGGAAATTCTGAAGAGCGAAGTCAGAAGACCTCTCGCTTTAGTAAATTCCGACACGAAATTTGATGTCATCGCCACAGTAAAAGGCGGCGGATATTCCGGCCAGGCCGGCGCGCTTCGCCACGGCATCTCAAGAGCTCTGTGTCATGCGGATTTAGAAAACAGACCTGCTTTAAAGGCTGCCGGTTTTCTAACCAGAGACCCCAGAATGAAGGAAAGAAAGAAGTACGGCTTAAAGAAAGCCAGAAAAGCTTCCCAGTTCAGCAAGAGATAATATTCGGAGTTTCGGCAATTTAATACGTACAAAAAGGTGCTTTTCGAAAGAAAAGCACCTTTTTTGCGATTGAGCTGAATAAATTCACAATATTTGTTCGGGTTATGTATTGACACTTCTCCCCGGGACAAGGTATAATCAACGCATCAATTATAGTGTTTTTTGTTACTGACGGATAAAGTGGTTACCACAAGGGAGCAAAAAACAGCAAGCACAAATGCCGACCGTCTGGGCAGTCCTATGTGGCTAGAATCACTACGCCATGGGACTGCCCTTTTTTATTTCAAGAAATCGAGGTAGGTTATGAAAAAGATTGCTATCATCATGGGCAGCGAGAGCGATCTGCCTGTTGTGGAAAAAGGAATTCGCATTCTTCAGGATTTCAATGTGCCATTTCAGGTTCATGTTTACTCCGCTCACAGAACGCCCGAAGAAGCAAGACTCTTTGCAGCGTCTGCCAGAGCGCACGGTTTTGGCGTCATCATCGCTGCAGCAGGCAAAGCTGCTCATTTAGCCGGAGCCCTCGCGGCAAATACAACTCTGCCGGTAATAGGTATACCCGTCAAGTCTTCTGAATTAGATGGACTTGACGCTTTATTTTCCACCGTGCAAATGCCGGGAGGTATTCCCGTTGCCACTGTGGCAATCGACGGAGCCGCCAATGCCGCTTTGTTGGCGATACAAATTTTAGCTGTGGAAGATCCTGCATTGGCCAATCGATTGGAACAGGCCAGACTTACAGCCAAGGAAAGTATTCTTGAAAAAGACAAAGCTATTTCAGAAAAATATAACGTGTAAAAGGAGTCGGAAATGGAAAAAAGAGAACAATTATACGAAGGAAAAGCAAAAAAAGTATATGCCACAGACAATGAAAATTATTGCATCGTTTATTATAAGGATGATGCGACTGCTTTTAACGGCTTAAAAAAGGGAACGATCGAAGGAAAGGGAATCATCAACAACAGAGTAACAAACCACTTGATGAAGTTGATCGAAGGAAAAGGAATTCCCACGCACTTTGTCGAGGAGTTATCAGACAGGGAAACCTTGGTAAAGAAAGTTCAAATCATTCCGCTGGAAGTTATCGTGCGCAATGTGGCCGCCGGATCATTAGCCAAACGTTTGGGTTTGGAAGAAGGAACCCCGATGAAAAAAACCGTCTTGGAGTTTTCTTACAAGAACGACGAGTTGGGCGATCCTATGGTGAACGATTATCATATTTTTGCCATGGAATATGCGACAGAAGCGGAACTCGATCTGATCAAGGAATATTCTCTGCGCATCAACCAAATTCTTTCGGAATATTTGAAAGACGCGAAAGTCAGTCTTATAGACTTTAAACTTGAATTCGGAAAAACTGCGGACGGTACGATTGTTTTGGCGGACGAGATATCTCCGGACACTTGCCGTTTCTGGGATGCAAACACGAACGAAAAATTGGATAAAGACAGGTTCAGAAGAGATTTGGGCCATGTGGAAGACGCGTATCAGGAAATTCTGAAGCGTCTGCTGGGAGAGTAAGCGATAATGCAGTTTGGAGACACTGAGATGTTTGACAAAATTCATGAAGAGTGCGGGGTATTCGGTGTATATAGCCAATGCACCAACGGCGTCGCAGAATTAGCGTACCTGGGGCTTTTCGCATTGCAGCACAGAGGGCAGGAAAGTTGCGGTATCATCGTGAACGATGACGGTATTTTTCGCACACACAAAGATTTGGGCCTCGTAGAAGAAGTATTTTCTAAAGAGGAAATGGAAAAGTTAGGCCAGGGAAACATGGCTGTGGGCCATACGCGCTACGGAACCACCGGCGGAAACGACAGAGCAAACTGTCAACCCATTGTGGTCAATCATATAAAAGGGAGAATGGCCATCGCCCACAACGGCAATCTGGTCAATACGTTCGAATTGCGTACGGAACTGGAAGATGCGGGTTCGATTTTTCATGGATCCAGCGATACGGAAGTCATTTCGCATGTGATAACCCGCGAACGGCTGAAGTGCGGATCGATAGAAGAAGCGGTGAACAAAGCGATGGACAGGATTAAGGGTGCTTATTCCTTAGTCATCATGTCGCCTTCGAAGATGATTGCGGTGCGCGATGAACATGGTTTTCGACCTTTATGTTACGGATGCACGGAAGACGGCACATATATTATAGCCTCTGAAAGCTGCGCGTTGGATGCGGTCGGCGCTACCATGATCAGAGATATTCTCCCCGGAGAAATCGTGGTTTTTGAAAAAGAATGTGTCCGTTCCATCACCGATCATTGCAACAAGCAACCGAATAAATTATGCGTTTTTGAATACATATATTTTGCCAGACCCGATTCCGTGATTGCGGGATGCTCCGTACACGAAGCAAGGCTTCGGGCCGGCGCTTGTTTGGCCATGTCTCATCCGGTGGATGCGGACGTCGTGATAGGCGTTCCCGATTCCGGTCTGGATGCTGCCCTGGGCTACGCAAGACAGTCGGGTATTCCCTACGGTGTCGGCTTTATAAAAAATCGTTACATTGCGAGAACTTTTATTTCTCCGGGTCAAAAATCCAGAGAGGCAAAAGTGAGAATTAAGCTGAATCCTCTGGCTAAAACAGTCAAGGGGAAAAGAGTAATCCTTATTGACGACTCCATTGTAAGAGGAACAACCAGCGCCAGAATCGTGAACCTTCTGCGGGATGCCGGAGCGACAGAAATTCATTTTCGCTCCTCTGCTCCTCCTTTCCTTAATCCTTGTTATTACGGTACAGACATCGATTCGAAGGAACATCTGATTGCCTGCAAGCATACGATCGATGAAATCCGGCTGATCATCGGGGCGGATACTTTGGGATATCTGGAAACGGCAGATCTTCCAAAGCTGCTGGGAGACAGCACGTGCACAGGCTGTTGCACCGCATGTTTTACAGGAGAATACGCAACGGAAATTCCTGTCAATCACAGCAAAATGAAGTTTGAGGGTAAAATTTCCAAAAGAGAAATGGGCGATTAATATGGAAAAAAGTCATAGCGAAAGTTATAGAAAAGCCGGTGTGGACATCACTGCCGGCTACAAAGCTGTTGAACTCATGAACAGTCATGTCAAAAGGACAATGATTCCCGGCGTGGAAGAAGGGCTGGGGGGTTTTGGCGGCTTGTTTTCTTTGGATGTAAGCAACGCGCCAAACCCAATATTAGTCAGCGGTACGGACGGCGTGGGAACAAAGCTTAAACTTGCATTCTTAATGGATAAGCACGATACGGTGGGCATCGACTGCGTTGCCATGTGTGTCAACGATATTATCTGTTGCGGAGCTAAGCCTTTGTTTTTTCTTGACTACATCGCTCTGGGTAAAAATGTTCCGGAAAAGGTTGCATCCGTGGTCAGCGGCGTGGCGGAAGGCTGCGTGCAGGCGGGTTGCGCACTGATTGGCGGAGAGACGGCGGAAATGCCTGGTTTTTATCCGGAAGACGAGTACGATTTGGCCGGTTTTTCTGTAGGGGTCGTGGATCGCAGCAAGCTGCTGAACAAAGAAAATGTGAAATCCGGGGATATTATCATTGCGCTTCCGTCTTCGGGTGTGCATTCCAACGGGTTTTCTCTGGTCAGGAAAGTCTTTGATGTTGAAAACATCGATTTAAAGAGCATTGTACAGGAGCTTGGCGGAATTTCTTTGGGCGAAGCACTCCTTACTCCCACCAAAATATATGTGAAGCCGGTTCTGTCTCTTCTTGAACAGGTGAATGTCAAATCCATTTCTCATATAACCGGGGGTGGATTTTATGAAAATATTCCACGCAGCTTAAAGGAAGGCGTCTGCGCTCAAATCCAGAGATCTGCCGTAAAAATTCCGCCCATATTCGAACTGATTGCAAAGGCGGGTAACATTCCTGAAAGGGACATGTTCAACACGTTCAATATGGGAGTCGGCATGACAATCATCACAGCAAAAGAACATGCGGATAAAGCGCTTGAAATTCTTAGAGGACAAGGGCAGCAGGCTTATATCCTTGGCGAAATAAAGCCGGGCGAAAAGGAAGTGATTCTTTGCTGAGCGATAAGATTCGCATTGCTGTGCTGGTGTCGGGCGGCGGAACAAACCTTCAGGCTCTCCTGAATGCCGAAGCCGCCGGAAAAATACCAAGCGGCGAGATAGCATTGGTTGTGGCAGACAGGGAAGATGCTTTCGCCTTAAAGCGAGCCGAAAGACATGGAAAGAAAACGGCTGTGATTTGCCGGAAGGAAAAAAGCAGCGAACAATTTGAGTCGGAGCTTATGGAAGTCCTTTCCCGCGAAAAAGCAGAGCTTATTATTCTTGCCGGTTTTCTTTGTATCCTCAGCGAAAATTTCATTGCCGGTTATCCGGATCGAATCATCAATGTTCACCCTGCTCTGATTCCGTCTTTTTGCGGAAAGGGCTTTTACGGATTAAAAGTTCATCAGGCCGCGTTGGATTACGGCGTAAAAGTTACCGGCGCCACCGTGCATTTTGTGAACGAAATAGCAGATGGGGGCCGAATCATATTACAAAAGGCAGTGGACGTTTTAGAAAACGACACGGCCGAAAGCTTACAAAAACGTGTAATGGAAGAAGCGGAATGGATTTTGCTGCCTGTCGCGGCAGAAAAAGTATCGTCAGAATTATTAAAATCCGGAAGGGAAAAGTAAAATGGATTCCTATAAAAAAAACTCTTTAGCGGAAATGATGAAAACCAATCCTTATGCGGGAAGAGGTATTGCGCTGGGGCAAAGCGCCGACGGCAACAAAGCGGTTGCGGTCTATTTCATCATGGGGCGCAGCGAAAACAGCAGAAACAGAATTTTTATCGAGCAAGGCGAAGATTTGTCGATACATCCTTACGATATATCCAAGGTGGAAGATCCGTCATTAATTATATATTCTCCGCTCAGAGTCTTTAGCAAGGACAATAAAAAATGGATAATTGTCACAAACGGGGATCAGACGGACACCATATTCAGCGCGATTTCTGCGGGAAAAACTTTCGAAGAAGCCTTGGATACAAGGTGTTTTGAACCCGACGCGCCAAATTATACGCCAAGAATAAGCGGATTGATTTGTCTTGAGAACGAAAAGCAGTACACATATAAACTGAACATTTTAAAAAGCGCGGATGCGCAGGGGACAGCCTGCATTCGAGAGACATTTGCCTATCCGGCACTTTCCGGAGTCGGACATTTTATTTCCACCTATGTAACGGACGGTTCCCCTTTGCCGACGTTTACAGGAGAGCCCATACGGATAGAAATCCCCTGCGATATCAAAAAATTTGCGGAAGATCTTTGGAGCAACCTTAACAACGACAACAAAATTTCGCTGTACGTTCGGTCCGTCGATCTTTCTGACGGCACCATTGAAAATGTGATGTTCAATAAGCATGAGCCTAAATAGGAGAACAAGATGAACGAATTTGAACTTAAATACGGATGCAACCCCAACCAGAAGCCTGCACGGGTGTTCATGGAAAACAACGCGGCTCTTCCTTTTGAAATTCTTTGCGGCAGACCCGGATATATCAACTTGCTGGACGCCTTTAACAGCTGGCAGCTGGTCAAGGAACTTTCGCAAGCATTGAACATGCCTGCGGCTACTTCTTTTAAGCATGTAAGCCCCACTTCTGCCGCTGTCGGCATCCCTCTTTCTCCGGAATTGCTGAAAGCTACTTTTACCGAAGATATAGAAGGGATTAGCAACTCTCCTCTTGCGTGCGCATATGCAAGGGCAAGAGGCACGGACCGCATGTCCTCTTTTGGTGATTTTATCGCGCTGAGCGATCGATGCGATGTGACGACTGCAAAATTGATTGCCAGAGAAGTCTCCGACGGCATCATTGCTCCGGATTATGACCCTGCTGCTTTGGATATACTGAAGGGTAAAAGAAAAGGCTCTTATACTATTATAAAAATGGACAAGGATTATGTTCCCAATCCCATCGAGCGCAAACAGGTTTACGGCATCACTTTTGAACAGGGTCGCAATGATTATAAAATTGACGACAGTGTGCTGACACACATAGTAACAGAATGTAAAGACATGCCGCCGAGTGCAAAAAGAGACTTGATTGTTTCGCTGATTACCCTTAAATACACGCAATCCAACTCTGTTTGCTTTGCAAAGGATGGCCAGGCCATCGGTGTGGGCGCGGGGCAGCAATCAAGGATTCACTGTACAAGACTTGCAGCCGGCAAAGCAGACCTTTGGCATTTGCGTCAGAGCGAAAAAGTGCTCAGCTTGCCGTTTCTTCCCCAAATAGGGCGGCCGGACAGAGATAATGCGATCGATCTGTATATTTCGGAAGAGAGCCGGGATATCCTTTCAGACGGGGTATGGCAGACTATTTTTTCCGAGCGGCCGGAAGAATTTACGCGAGAAGAGAAAAGTCGGTACTTATCTCAGATATCGGGCGTATCCCTGGGCAGCGATGCTTTTTTCCCTTTTGGCGACAACATTAAGAGAGCGGCCAAAAGCGGTGTGTCCTATATTGCGGAGCCCGGAGGCTCCATACGAGACGACAACGTTATCGCTGAGTGCAACGCCTGCGGCATTCTCATGTGCTTTACGGGTATGAGGCTTTTTCATCATTAGTCGAAAGGATGTCACAATGAAAATCATGGTAATCGGCAGCGGCGGCAGAGAGCATGCCATTATCCGAAAACTTAAAGAAAACCAGAAAGTTGAAACCGTCTTTGCGCTTCCCGGCAACGGAGGAATGGCCAAAGAGGCTGTATGTGTGCCTATCAATGTAAAAGATATTCAGGGAATTGTAGAGTTTGCAAAAAGGGAAAAAATAGAATTTGCCGTAGTCGCACCGGATGATCCTTTGGTTCTTGGCGCCGTGGATGCGCTCGGGGGCGAAGGAATCAGCTGCTTCGGACCATGCGCAGCGGCGGCTGAAATAGAAGGAAGCAAAGTCTTTTCCAAAAATCTTATGAAAAAGTACAATATACCCACAGCCGCCTGCGAAATCTTTACCGATTCCGCTGCGGCGCGCGATTACCTGAAGACTTCTGCCTATCCCATCGTTATCAAGGCGGATGGTTTGGCTTTGGGCAAAGGTGTGATCATTGCCGAAAATGCTGACGAGGCCGCAGATGCAATAAAGCTCATTATGGAGGATAAGATTTTCGGCAAAAGCGGGACCCAGGTGGTCATCGAAGAATTTCTTATCGGCCCCGAAGTCTCCGTATTGGCGTTTACTGACGGTAAAACCATGGTTCCGATGGTATCTTCCATGGATCATAAAAGAGCGGAAACAGGCGATGTCGGACTAAATACAGGAGGCATGGGTACCATTGCCCCCAATCCGTATTATACAAGAGAAATGCGCGAAATTTTCCTTCCCACCATGGAGGCGATGAATCAAGAGGGACGCTCTTTTAAGGGCTGCTTGTATTTTGGTCTGATGCTTACCGAAAAAGGGCCCAAGGTCATTGAATATAATTGTCGCTTCGGTGATCCGGAAACTCAGGTTGTGCTGCCTTTGCTGGAAAGCGATTTGCTAGACATCATGACGCACGTATCTTCCGGTACGCTGGAGCAGGCGGATATTCGATTTGCTAAAGGAAGTGCCTGCTGTGTCATCATGGCGTCGAAGGGGTATCCAAGGGAATATAAAACAGGTTATGAAATTGTGATTCCTTCGGAACTGGAGAAAAATGTTTTTGTAGCAGGAGCAAAACTAGAAGGAGAAAAACTTCTCACCTCAGGCGGCCGCGTTTTGGGCGTTACGGCACTGGGACAGGACTTGGCTGCCGCCATCGAAAATGCATATAAGGCAGTAGAAAAAATACACTTTGAAAACGCGTATTACAGAACGGATATAGGGCAGAAGGCTCTTGCGGGAGGTAAAAAGTAATGGTCTACAGAGTATATGTGGAAAAGAAAGAAGAGCTTGCCATCGAGGCGAAAGGCCTTCTTTCCGAAATAAAAGAATTTCTGCAGATAAAAAGCGTAACACACGTGCGCATGCTCAATCGTTATGATGTGGAAAATATCGATGAACCGCTGTTTGAATCTTGCAAAAAAACTGTGTTTGCAGAGCCTCAGGTCGATGTTGTGACGACGGATATTCCCGAAGGTGCCACTGCGGTTTTTGCGGTGGAATTCTTACCGGGCCAATTTGATCAAAGGGCTGATTCGGCAGCACAATGCATACAAATCATATCAAAAAAAGAACGCCCTTTGGTTCGAAACGCTAAAGTCAATATGCTCTACGGAAATGTGAGCGAAGCGGAAGTGAATGCAATAAAAAATCACGTCATCAATCCGGTGGAATCAAAAGAGGCATCACTGGCCGCGTTTGAAACCTTAGCCGTCACTTACGACATCCCGGACGCTGTTGCCACTTTAGATGGCTTTCGTCGCCTGGATATGCCGGGGTTGGTGGAGTTTATTGAGAGCTACGGCCTGGCTATGGACAGAGCTGACATTACGATGTGTCAGGAATATTTCATAAAAGAGCAGCGCGATCCGACAATCACTGAAATAAGAGTGATCGACACATACTGGTCGGACCATTGCCGTCATACTACTTTTAATACAATATTGGATAAGGTCGAATTCGATCATCCTGTTGCGCAGAAAATTTACGCAGAATATTTAGATATTCGCAAGGAACTGGGACGTACAAAACCTGTTACTCTGATGGATTTGGCGACAATCAACGCAAGGTATTTAAAGTCTCAGGGGCTTTTAGATCAATTGGATGAATCAAAAGAAGTCAACGCCTGCACGGTAAAAATAGACGTGAATGTGGATGGGAAAAAAGAAAAATGGCTTCTCCTTTTTAAAAATGAAACGCACAACCACCCGACGGAAATTGAACCTTTCGGCGGAGCAGCCACTTGTGTGGGCGGTGCGATAAGAGATCCTTTATCGGGCAGAGCTTATGTCTATGCGGCTATGCGGCTGACCGGTGCGGGAAATCCTCTGGAGCCCATAAACAATACAATAAAAGGCAAACTTCCGCAGCGTAAACTCGTTAAAACCGCGGCGGCAGGCTACAGCTCTTATGGGAACCAAATCGGCCTTCCGGCCGGTCGGGTGGATGAATGGTATCATCCGGGTTTTGTGGCAAAACGCATGGAAGTGGGCGCCGTGATCGGAGCTGTTCCCAAGGATAATGTTGTAAGAGAAGAGCCTATTCCGGGAGATGTGATACTGCTCTTAGGCGGAAAAACAGGAAGAGACGGATGCGGAGGCGCTACCGGTTCATCCAAATCTCATTCAGTGGAGTCTCTTGAAACCTGCGGAGCGGAAGTTCAAAAAGGTAATGCTCCGGAAGAGCGAAAAATACAAAGACTCTTTTTGAATAAAGATGCTGTCCGCTTAATAAAAAGGTGCAACGATTTTGGAGCCGGAGGCGTATCTGTGGCAATCGGCGAACTGGCAGACGGTCTGCTGGTAGATCTTAATGCCATCCCAAAGAAATACGAAGGATTGGACGGCACTGAACTTGCAATCAGCGAATCGCAGGAGCGCATGGCTGTCGTTGTCGCCAAAGAAGATGCGGATAAATTCTGCAAATTTGCGGGCGATGAAAACCTCGAAGTGACAAAAGTCGCGATTGTAACGGAAAAGCCAAGACTTGTCATGACATGGAACGGCGGAAAAATTGTCGATATAACAAGAGAATTCCTGAGTTCCAACGGAGCAGAAAAACACGCAGAGGCAAAAGTAAGCGCTTCGGCTTCTTTCGATAAAGAAGTAGAGGGAAATTTTTCCGAAAACATGGAGAAACTGGTTTCGGATTTAAATATCTGCTCCAAAAAGGGCATGGTCGAATTGTTTGATTCTTCCGTGGGAGCGGGAACAATTTTATCGCCTTTTGGAGGCAAATACCAGAGCACACCCACGCAGGCAATGGCTCACAAGGTCTTTGATCCGGAAAGGGAAGTAAAGACCTGTTCGCTGATGGCCTGGGGCTACAACCCATATATTTCAGAGAAAAGTCCTTACCACGGAGCCTATTTAGCCGTTGTGGAATCTGTTGCGAAATTAATCGCCACCGGAGCCGAATTTAAAGAAGTATATCTCTCTTTCCAGGAATATTTCGAGAAACTGGGCGAGGATCCTTCTCGTTGGGGAAAGCCTCTGTCTGCTTTGCTTGGAGCGTTTAAAGCCCAAAAGGAATTGGGTATCGCTGCCATCGGCGGCAAAGATTCCATGAGCGGCACCTTTGAAAATCTTACGGTTCCGCCCACTCTGATATCGTTTGCCGTCACAACCGCAGAGGTGGACGATGTCATCTCTCCTGAATTTAAGAGCGCGAAAAGTCAGGTGATATGGCTAAGGCCGGCAACAGACAGCGAAGGACTTCCTTTAGCGGACAGCCTGCGAAAAGAGTTTGAGTTTGTCCATCGCATGGTGAAATCAGGCAGCGTGCTTGCCGCTTATACCCCCGGGTATGGAGGACTGGCCGAAGCTCTTTATAAAATGGCCATCGGAAACGGATTTGGCTTCCGATGCAGCGATGATTTGCCATTAAGTCAATTGTTTGGCTACAATTACGGCTCTTTTGTGCTTGAACTTTCCGGCTCTTTGGATCCGGTTCCGGAGGGCGTCTTGTGCAGCACATTAGGAACGGTGAGCGAAGCATCCGAAATGACATACGGAAGCGAAATTGTTTCTATGGAAAGCCTGAAAAGCAACTACGAAGCTGTGTTGGAAGACGTTTTCCCCTGCAATTATAACAATTCGGATGCCGCCGCAAAAGCTCCGGTCAAGAAGTTTTCGTTCGAGAGCAGTACGCGTGTTTATCCCGCGATTAAAGTCGCCAGACCCAAAGTTTTGATTCCGGCCTTCCCCGGCACCAACAGCGAATATGATTCCGCCAAAGCCATGACCAGAGCCGGCGCGGATCCGGAAATTATCGTGATAAAAAATCTGACCGCCAAAGATATCGAAGCTTCCGCAGAATATTTTGCCGGGCAGCTTTCGAAAGCGCAGATGGTTTTCATTCCCGGTGGTTTTTCGGGAGGCGACGAGCCCGACGGCTCCGGAAAATTCATTACAGCCTTCTTCCGCAATCAAGCGGTCAAAGAGCAGACGGAAGCACTGTTGAACGACAGAGATGGTTTGATAATAGGTATTTGCAACGGTTTTCAAGCCCTCATAAAACTTGGTCTTGTCCCTTACGGGAAGATCATAGAGGCCGACGAGCAATGCCCGACGGTGACGTTCAATGCCATCGGCCGTCACAAAGCTGATATTGTGCGCACCAGAATCACATCCAATATGAGTCCATGGTTGGCGAAGACGAACGTCGGCGATATATTTAATGTGCCGATTTCACATGGAGAGGGGCGATTTTTCTGCAGCCCGACGCTTGTAGAAGAATTGGAAAAGAACGGCCAGATTACATCCCAGTATGTAGATCAGAAAGGCAACCCCACCATGGAACTGCCGTATAATCCGAACGGTTCTGCTTATGCCGTGGAAGGAATCACTTCGCCGGACGGCAGAGTATTCGGCAAGATGGGACATTTTGAACGCACAAGCTACGGAACGTTCAAAAATGTCTACGGCCAATACGATATGAAACTGTTCGAATCGGCTGTGGAATACTTCAAATAACTTGACTGCTTATATTGAAACATGATAAAAGCCCCGGATTTTCCGGGGCTTTTCTATATTTTTTCAACGCATATTTGTTACTGTTCTTTTGGTTGCTCTTGCGCTATAAACTCACTTGAGCTCTTGGAAGTCTTCTTTGGCTTCTTCACTTTAAGATTCCCTTCGAATACAGCTTCTTCGCTCATGATAAATCTGGAAGCAACCAAATCGCCTTTTATTTTTCCCGATTCGGCGATTTCGACCGTTTCTTTACATGTAAATGTGCCGTCGGCAACACCGGCTACAAACATACTGTCGGAGCTTAAAACTCCGGAGTATTTTGCCTGTTCGGACAACGTAATGCTGCTTGTGGATTTTATATCGCCTTGCACTTCGCCGTGAATCAGCATGGGTTCGTCCGACTTAAAACTTCCTTCGAACAAAACGCCCTGGGCAAGTACGGTTTTAGGCACATCCTGCACCTCTTGCTCTACTATGATTTCATCTGCCTTTGCAGGTTCTTCTTTCTTTTTCAACATCATGACAATTTCCCTTTCGAATGGTATTGCACCAGGCTTTTATAGCACCAGATTTTCCATTTCAGCGTCGATCCGGGTTTCTCTCCGGTCAAGCAATAAACTTTTACTATACTTATAATACAATAAAGAGCCGTAATTTGAAATGAATTTCGCACTTTTTGTATTTGCGGTAAGTTCCGTGACGACAAGAAGGAGTTCCTGACCCTCTCCATAGATGCGCTGGATCAAAGCGAGAGAGGTGTCTATTTCCTTTGATAGTGCTTCCGCTTTTTCTTTAAATTCTGCGGAAATGCGGTTGAATTCGCTGCGCACCACATCGTAAGCTTCTACGGGGTTTTCTTTATCCGAAAGCATGACAGCCTTTTTTATACCTTGAAGAAAATATTCGCTTGCCTTGATTTGTTCTTTTTTTTCTTTGGATAAATTGTTGGCAAGTACGGCCCTTTTCAGTGTTTCGTTCTGGAAAAGTATTTTGCGGTCGATGGATGTGATGCAATCCGTGCCCGCATTGCACTCATTGCCTACTTGTTTAAGTAAAGGCAAAAGGAGCTCCAGAACCGTTTCATCATCCATGATTGTTTCGATTTCTGTCAGCACTTTGTCTAAAATGAGATTTACAATCGCGACACGCTCATCAAATTTCGCCTTTTGCATCTGGCTCATAAGAGAGTCGTTTATATTTCCAGCCAGCATATCGTCAATATTATAAAGAGCCTGATATTTGTTGTACAGCTCGTAAAAAAAGGAGAATTCTTTTGCTACTTCTCTGCTTCGAATGTATTGCGTGATGAGATTCTCATCAATCGGGAGCCGATCCTCTTCCATCATGTAAACCATTTGAGAAAGATCTTCCCATCCTCTGGCCGTAACATATGATTTCCCCGCAGAAGACACCTCGACGTCGTAAAAATCATTTTTGTGAATGTCAAGATAACTTACGATCGCTTTATGCATGCCCTTTTGTTGAGCATATTCACGCCATGCGGCGTAATCAGAATCGACTTCTATTACTTTTAATCGATCCAGTGTCACAATATCAAATTCCCGGACAGAGCGATTGTATTCAGGCGGATTGCCTGCAGTGACAACAACCCACCCCTTTGGCATTTGATGCTTCCCGAATCGCTTAAATTGCAGGAATTGGAGCATGGAAGGCGTAAGGGTTTCAGATATGCAGTTTATTTCGTCCAAAAACAGAATACCCTCTTTAATCCCGCTTTCTTGAATTGTCTCATAAATCGAACCGATAATCTCGCTCATGGAATATTCACAAACAGTATATTCTTTGCCGTCATAAATCTTTTTTTCTATAATCGGAAGTCCCAGCGCACTTTGTCTGGTGTGATGTGTCATGGAATAAGAAACGATGGCAATACCCATTTCCTGAGCGATCTGCTCCATAATGGCGGTTTTACCGATTCCCGGAGGTCCAAGGAGGAATATGGGTCGCTGGTTTACAAGCGGAATTCTGTAATCTCCGTATTCATCCTTTTTCAAATAGACCTGAACCGTATTTTTTATTTGCTCTTTTACGTCTTTGATTATCATTCGAGTATTCTCCTATGTCGACCAATATCAATTAAACTCGGCTTTTATGATCCAAGCCGGCATATCTTTGGAATTGTTGTACCCCTTTATAAAGACAAAAACGGATTCATACGCGGGAGCTTCCTGCGGGAAAACTCCAAATCCATCAGTAAAATAGATCAGTCCTTTTAGATTGTGCAGCTTGCCCTCTGCAAGAAGTTCATCTACGTGTTGAAACACAGGTCTGAAATCTGTCTCTCCGAACCCGGAGAGCTTTTCTGTGGCAACATAGCGGTCGAAATCTTCGTCGCATGTGATGTGAAAGGAAGATCTGATGCGATCGTCAGCCTGTAGGATGTACATATTTATTTTACGGAAAAAATTCTCCGTGCTTTTCATTATATCATAAGTTTTACGCAGAAAATCTTGAACCAGAGCTCCCTGACAAGAACCGGACGTATCGATTGCAATAACAAATTCTTTGATTTTTTCACTTTCTTTATATTCCAAGGGTTCAACCAGCGGCATGTTGTCATATAATTTCAGTCCGTAAGAATATAGACCGTAGTCAAATTCCTCCGGATCGATTTTTATTTCTTCGTCTGTTACGATAAATCGTTGCAAAAACTCTCTGTAACTTCTTTTCTCGTGCTGTTCAATCGTCGTATCCTGAAGAAGAAGAGCCAGAGCCCGCGGAATGGATTCTGTTTGAGCATTTAGTTGACTGCGTTCCAATCTGAGGATGCTGTCCCATTCCTTCTTCAATTCATCCGATGACTTATGTTCGCTCATTCCGGGAATCTGATTTGTGGATTTTTCCTGTCCTTGGATCCATAAGCTGTGATGATCTGCAAAAAACAGGTCAGCGATATCTGAAAGTTGAGTACTTTGAATTTGAGAGGATTCAAAAAAGGAATATAGCTTCTCTGCTGTTACAATGCCCACATTTTCTTTGAAACTTTCGAGCAAAGACGCTTGCTTGGTATCTCTTTCGGTCGACAGCTGCTTTAACCCCAACTCCAATGCGATGTTTTCCACCGCAATATCTGCACAGATGCTCCACAAGCCTGCTTCTTTGCCCTTTGCTCGAAAAGGATGCATCAAAAGACAATGAAGAACAGAATGCAGATAGGTTCTGGTTACAGATGCTTTTTCTTTTTTGTATGCGACTAAAATTGTGCGAGGATCATAGAAAAAGTGGTCGGCATCTGTTCCCACGCCATTTAAATTCGGTATGCATTGCAACGTAAGCCGGTTTAATGCGATGCTTATATGTTTCATGGAAATTGCCAGTTGATCTTTTGAAAGTCTGACTATTTCGCCGGATAATTCGAATTCTTTATTTTCCATTCCTTCTCCCACAGTAAACTTACAACATCAACCGGTGCGCGTTAAGAGAAAAATTTTTTTCCTTATAATTCATGATCCACGCCACATGTTTGGTGTTTCCTGTTTGATTTATTGTGTCAAAAATCAATTCTATATTTTCTTTTGTAATCATATCGTTTTCTTCCATCATCTTAAGAAGTTCTGATTGATAGTCTTTTGCGATGACATGCATTGCTCGTACTGCCTGCTTCTTGAGAAAAGCCATGTAAACGGTTCGATGCTGCTCGGACAAAAGGTAAGGATATAAAAGACGATAAAAAGCCATATGAATTTTATCGTCCGGAGAAATCATGGAACTAAAAAGTTTATCATAGCCTTGAAAATCGAAGGATGAAGGATTTTTCCATAAGCCCATGATCGCATGCAGATTTTTTCGTTCTTCGTCTCTGGACGGCATCCAAACGACGTACAGCAACTCCCGGGTTTGGGACGAACGTATAAAAACAGCGTGGGCCTTAAATCGTAAACTGTCAGCCCAGTGACCCGACTCTTTTTCCGGATCATAAAGTGCACGCCCTAAATCAGAAAGTGGTTTCAGATTGGAAATTTGTGCGGAGTACTCCGTGGATGTTTCCATAGGAGTGTCGATATTTTGATAAGCAATCAATCCGTCACAACCCAGAAAGGCACCTGAACCAAGATTTTTGAGGCCTTTGGGAAGCTCCGCATAATAAGGATCTTGATCGCGTTTTCTTACTTTTCCTCCGTCTCCGAAGACATAAGAAAAAGCATAATCTCCGATCGATTCCAAAGAAGAGGGAATATTGATTGATTTGATGCTCGTGCAGTCTGCAAATGCGAATGAGCCGATGGATTCTATTCCGGACCCGAGAACGACATTCTGAAGATTTTTGCAACCGAAAAACGCTTTACTCTCTATGTTCACGACGCTGTTTGGAATAGCGATTGCCGTAAGAAACATCTTGCCTGCAAAGGATTCTTTACCGATAGTCTTTATTCCCGAAGGAACTATAACATGACTGCCCGAGCCCTTGTAGCGGGTCAGCAGCGTTTCGGTTATCTCAAAGTCAGCATTAAAATCCGGTTCAATCGTCTGGTGATTCAAATTCTTTGAATTACTTTCCGTCATATATTTTCTCCTGCATATGACTTCCTGACAAATAAAGCACTCGATTACGAGTGCTTCAGTCAAAATTGAGCTGATACAATAAAGTTGTAATAGGTATGTACCTTTTGTAAAATATTATCAA
>CAZSPZ010000008.1:0-60756 GCA_964608965.1 uncultured Oscillospiraceae bacterium
GCGTTTTTATCTGCCGGTCGATGGAGGGGATATGCTCGAAAAAGTCCAAAGCTTCGTCGATCGTCATGTCAAGCACTTCGAATATACTTTTTCCTTTGTACTTGACCTCCAATGTTTCCCTATTATAGCGCTTTCCCTTACACACTTCGCAAGGCACATAAACATCCGGAAGAAAATGCATTTCTATTTTGATGATGCCGTCTCCGCTGCAGGCCTCGCAGCGTCCGCCTTTTATATTAAAGCTGAACCTGCCCTTTTCGTATCCTCTGATTTTTGCTTCGGAGGTTTGGGCAAACAGATCTCTTATATGAGTAAAAACACCGGTGTACGTGGCCGGATTGCTCCTGGGCGTTCTTCCGATGGGGGATTGATCGATGTTGATCACTTTATCGATATTCTCGATGCCTTCGATAGCCTTATATTTCCCGGGTTTATCTTTGGCTCTGTACATTTCTCCGGCTAAAGCTTTATAGAGAATTTCATTGATTAAACTGCTTTTTCCGGAACCGGAAACACCCGTAACGCTCACCATTTTGCCAAGAGGTATTTCAACATCGATATTCCGTAGATTATTTTCTTCGGCGCCTATAATTTTTATCGACTTCCCGTTGCCCTTGCGCCTCTCTTTGGGAATGGCGATCTTTTTTTTACCGGAAAGATACTGCCCGGTAATGGATTCTTTACATGCTTTGATATCTTCGAGGCTTCCCTGCGCGACCAAGTATCCGCCTTCTATTCCCGCGCCCGGACCTATATCGATGATTTGGTCGGCGGCAACCATGGTTTCTTCGTCGTGTTCCACCACAATAAGAGTGTTGCCTAAATCCGTCAACTCCCGCAACGCGGCAAGAAGCTTTGCATTATCCTTTTGGTGGAGGCCGATGCTTGGTTCATCCAAGATATAAAGAACACCCACAAGAGAGGAACCTATCTGTGTAGCCAGCCTGATCCGCTGGGCTTCTCCGCCCGAAAGCGAAGCAGAAGTTCTGGAAAGTGAGAGATAATCAAGTCCTACCCCCATCAGGAAATTCAGTCTTGCCGTAATTTCCTTCACCACCATATTGGCAATCATTTTATGTTTGGGAGAAAGCTGCTCTTCCAGCTCGCCCACAAAGGTCAGCGCATTGCTGATGGACATTTCGGTTAGTTCGGCAATATTTTTACCGCCCACGGTAACTGCGAGAATTTCCGGTTTCAGCTTTTTCCCTTTGCAGACATCGCAAGGCGTAATGCTCATATAAGCATCCAGCTTGTCTTTGATATAATCCGAATTTGTATACTCGTATCGACGCTGAAGGTTGTGTATGACGCCCTCGAACGTATCGCTTCGTTTTGAAGAGGAACCGCTTGTCCTGCTGACATACGTATAATTAAGTTTTCTTCCGTTCGTCCCGTAAAATAACTCTTTTTTAAAGCTGTCCGGTAAATCTTTGTAAGGCAAAGACGTATCTACGCCGGTATCGTCTGCCAAAGCCTGAATCAGCTGCCTATAAAACCCGGAGTACTCTAAAGAGGCATAGACGTTGGTCAATGCTCCGTCGTAAATCGTCAAATTGGGGTCGTCCACGACCAGATCGGGGTCAATTTTCTGAATAAAGCCCAAACCCTTACATTCGGGGCAGGCGCCGAAGGGAGAGTTAAAGGAAAAATTCCTCGGCTCCATTTCCTCCAGGCTGACACCGTGGTCGGGACAGGCGAATTTTGTGCTGAAAATCAGTTCCGTCTCTTTTCCATCCATCTCCGCGATAGCCCCCACGACGCCTTCGCCGTGCATCAGCGCAAGCTCGATGCTCTCGGCCAATCGGCTTTCTTGACCTTGCCGTATCACGACTCTGTCCACGACGATTTCGATGCTGTGCTTATGCGTTTTCTCGAGCTTTATTTCATCCTCGCTCAAGTTTCTGATTTCTCCGTCTATGCGTGCACGAACAAAACCTTCCCGCCGAATGCGGTCCAGGATTTTCTCGTGCTCTCCTTTTCTTTCCCTTATGATCGGGGAGAGCAGAGTCACTTTCGTTCCTTCTTCCATCGCCATGAATTGGTCGATAATCTGATCGATGCTCTGGCTGCTGATTTCTTTTCCGCAAACCGGGCAATGAGGAATGCCGATTCTTGCGTAAAGAAGCCGGAGATAATCGTATATTTCCGTGACGGTTCCCACCGTGGAGCGCGGATTTTTGCTGGTGGTCTTTTGGTCGATGGAAATAGCCGGAGAAAGTCCTTCGATGGATTCCACATCCGGTTTATCCAATTGACCCAAAAATTGACGCGCATAGGCAGAGAGACTTTCCACATAACGCCTCTGTCCTTCTGCATATATTGTATCAAAAGCAAGAGATGACTTTCCCGAACCGGAAAGTCCTGTCAAAACCACAAACTTGTCACGCGGAATCGTGATATCGATGTTCTTTAAATTATTTTCTTTCGCGCCGCGTATCACTAAATCTTTTTGCATTCTTATCATTATCCTTCTTTTCTAAAGGCTTGTCCGAACTTCAAGCAGCCTGTCGCGAAGTACGGCAGCTCTTTCGAATTGAAGTTCCTTCGCGGCGTCCTTCATCTCTTTTTCCAACATTTTCGAGTAGTCCGCCAACTCTTTTTTCGTCAGCTCCAGCAAACTCTTGCCGTTAAAACTGTCTATATCTTCTTCTATTTTTCTGGTAACCTCGATGGAGCTTCGTACAGCTTTCTCGATTGTCGTGGGTGTTATGCCATGCTCGATATTATAGGCCGTCTGAATCGCTCTGCGCCTGTCTGTCTCGGATATGGCCGCCTGCATAGCCGGGCTTATGCTGTCTGCGTACATGACGACTCTTCCCGCCGAATTTCTCGCTGCCCGACCTACCGTTTGGATTAAGGAAGTTTCCGTGCGCAGGAAGCCCTGTTTGTCAGCATCCAGTATTGCCACGAGGGACACTTCCGGAAGGTCCAAACCTTCCCGCAGAAGGTTGATTCCGACTAAGGCGTCAAAAACTCCAAGACGCAAATCGCGGAGTATCTCTATTCTTTCGAGCGTGTCCACCTCCGAATGAAGGTAGCGGACTTTAAGCCCCGCTCCTTTCAGATAATCCGTCAGGCTTTCCGACATTTTCTTTGTGAGCGTCGTAACCAGTACTCGATAACCCTGCGCCACCTCTTTGTTGATTTCGCCGATCAGGTGGTCGATTTGCCCCTGTGTAGGCACGACTTCTATGGGGGGATCCAGCAACCCCGTAGGCCTGATTACCTGCTCAGCATCTATGCCTCCGGATTTTTCCTTTTCGTATAGAGCCGGCGTTGCGCTGATATACATGATCTGATTGACGTGCTCTTCGAATTCCGTAAATTTCATCGGGCGGTTATCCAAAGCGGACGGAAGACGAAAACCGTACTCGACCAAAGATGTTTTTCTTGATTGATCGCCGGCATGCATCGCCCGAAGCTGGGGAATCATTACGTGGGATTCATCGATCACAATAAGAAAATCTTTGGGGAAGAAGTCCAGCAAAGTATATGGCCTTGCTCCGGGAGGATTCCCTATCAAGTGTCTCGAATAATTTTCTATTCCTTTGCAGGAGCCGATTTCCCGAAGCATCTCTAAATCATAGCGGGTCCGCTGTTCGAGCCTTTGGGCTTCCAGAAGCTTTCCTCTATCGCGAAACCATACGAGACGATCTTCCAATTCCTCCTCGATGGTGACGATTGCCCTTTCCATGTTTTCTTTGGAAGTGACATAATGCGAGGCCGGGAATATGGAAATGTGACTGCGCTGCCCTGTTATTTCTCCGGTGAGCGGATTCATTTCTTTTATGGACTCTATTTCATCTCCGAAAAGCTCTACGCGAACAGCCTGGTCGGAGCCGGCAGGAATGATGTCGATCACATCTCCCCGAACACGGAAAGTTCCTCGCTCAAAACCCATATCGCTGCGCGCAAACTGAATGTCCACAAGCTTGCGCAAAATTTCATTGCGGCTCTTGCGCATGCCCGGACGCAGGGACAGCGTCTGATTTTCGTAGTCTACGGGACTTCCCAGACCGTAAATGCACGATACGGAAGCCACGATGATCACATCTCTTCTTTCGGCCAGAGCTGCGGTCGCGGAGTAGCGAAGACGATCAATCTCCTCGTTGGTATCTGAATCTTTTTCTATATAAGTGTCAGTGGACGGCACATACGCCTCCGGCTGATAATAATCGTAGTAACTGACAAAATACTCCACCGCATTTTCAGGGAAAAACTCTTTGAATTCTCCGCAGAGTTGAGCTGCCAGGGTTTTATTGTGAGAGATGACAATGGTCGGTTTTTGGACCTGTTGAATGACATTGGCCACGGTAAACGTTTTGCCTGATCCTGTAACGCCAAGAAGCGTCTGATGCTTTTTTCCATTTTGGATTCCTGCAACCAAACGCTTAACGGCATCGGGCTGATCTCCTGTCATTTGATAGGGAGCCCGCAATTTAAATTTTCCGCTCTTTTCAATCATATATCTTATTCCGATATTATTTCATATAAATCGGGAGCCTGTTCTTTTGTAACGTAGTCGGGTGTTGCTTTTACACGCACCTTTAATCTGGAATTGCCGAAGCAAATCAAAACCTCGTCTCCGGGCTTTACGTTTGCGCCTGGTTTTGCCGGTTTATCGTTGAGAAATATACGTTCCTGCTCACATGCATCGTGGGCAATGGTACGTCGTTTAATCAAACGTGAATTTTTTAAGTATTTATCTATTCGCATCATCTTTCATTCTTAAAAAGAAAAGGGGCAACCGAAGTTGCCCCCACATATTGTCGCTTATTTCTTGTTGTTGACCGCATCTTTGAAAGCTTTGCCGGCTTTAAAGACAGGCGCTTTAGAAGCAGCAATCTTTACAACTTCGCCCGGTTTCTGGGGATTTCTTCCCATCCTGGCTTTTCTGTCTCTGATTTCGAATGTTCCGAAACCGATCATTTGAACTTTGTCACCCTTCTTAAGAGCGCCTTCTACAGATTCCATAAATGCATTGATTGTAGCCTCTGTATCTTTTTTGGTAAGTCCTGTTTTCTCTGCTACGCTTGCTACTAATTCAGCTTTGTTCATCATTTCCTCCTGCATCTGCCTTGCGGCCATAAATATACTATTCCAAAGTCTTTGCTTTCTCCCAAAGTTCATCCATTTCGCTTAAAGTCATGTCAATCAACCGACGCCCATCAATCAGGGCTTGACTCTCAATATAGGAGAATCTTTGAATGAATTTTTGTGACGTAAAATTGAGAGCTTCCTCCGGGTCGATATCCAAAAACCTGGCAACATTCACCACGGCGAAGAGCAGGTCTCCCAGTTCTTCTTTTATGTGGTTTTGATCCCTGAGGCGATACGCCTCTTCCAGTTCCAGTGTCTCTTCTCTTACTTTCAGGAAGGCCTCGCTGACGTCGTCCCAGTCGAACCCTACTCTCTTGGCCTTCGCTTGAATCTTCTCGCTGCGGAGCAATGCCGGCAGGTGTCTTGGGATATTTCGCATGTCGTCGGTTTCAGAAAAGATTTTCTTCTCACCTTGCTTCACATTTTCCCATAATTCCAATACATTGTCAACCGCCAATGCGTTATTCTGTGGGTTTTGGCCACTTTTTTTTTCGAAGACATGAGGATGACGGCGAAGCATTTTTTCGGAAACGGCATTCGCGATATCCGTCATGGAGAATTCCCCGGCCTCCTCTGCGATCTGCGCATGCATCACGACCTGAAGCAAGACATCGCCCAATTCCTCTTTAAGATTGTGCGTGTCTTTTTTCTCTATGGCCTCCACAACTTCGTAGGCCTCTTCCACGAGGCAGCGCGTTAGACTTTCGTGCGTCTGCTCTCTGTCCCAGGGACAGCCGCCCGGAGCGCGAAGCACCCTGATGATCGAAATCAAACGTGCTAAAGCTTCCTGTTCGCTGTCTGTGTTTTCGTAAAATTCTTCGTACATTTTTTACCTGACAATCTTTATTTTTTTGAGTAAAATCAAAAGTTTTTCTCCGTTGGGCAATGTGGCTAATTCTTCCACCGTGACTGTTTTTGTCGTCAAAACCATAAGAAGATAAACAACAACGCCAATAAGAATGGCAAGCACCGTGGAGAGCGAATTACCTAAAATAAGAGAAGCCAACTTATACGTCGACAGCGATGCAACGCCCATGATCGCCGCGGAAACCAAAGGTTTGCAAAGCGTTTGCATGATGTCGAATTTCGTTTGCGTATATTTTCGAACAGCCATCAAATTAAGAACCGAAGCAACGAAATACGCGGCAAGAGTACCTATGGCGGCGCCCCTTACATTGATGGAGGGAATTCCCGTCAACACATAGGTGACAATGATTTTTACCAGTGCGCCGAAAAAAAGGTTTCTGACAGGGATCAATTGTTTTCCCACGCCTTGCAGAACACCGGTAAGCGTCTGTACCGTAGCCAGAAAAACGATGCCCACAGCCAGAATTGCCAGACAAGATGCGGCATTCACCGCGCTGCTCTTTTGCATGGGATATAAGAGGAGCATGATCGGTTTGGCAAGCACCGCCATTCCGACGGCGCAGGGTATGCTCAAAATCAAAGCGTATCGTAAGCCCAAAGCGATATTTTTACGCATAAATTCCAGCTCGCCTCGCATGTGGGAGGAAGCGATCACCGGGACTAAACTCATGGCCACAGCCTGCGTCAGAACCTGCGGGAAGTTGATCAATGGTGCAGCCATACCGGTAAGCTGACCATAAAGCCCTCTGGCAACAGCGGATTCATATCCGATGTCAATCAGACGAACTTTTACGATGGCTGTATCGATGGCATTGATGATCGGCATGATGGATGCGCCTATCGTTATGGGAATTGCGATCAAAAGCAAAGCCCAAAGAATTTTCTTTGTCGATTCCAGCGGCGTTTTATCAGCGCCTTTCAAGTCGGCGGCAATAGATTTTTTGTTCAGCTGATAAATAATAAGAATACCGGCAAAGCCGAAAATCCCTCCGGCGGTAGCGCCGAAAGAAGCGCCCGCCGCGGAATATTGAAGACCTTTCGGCAAGAAGTATATCGCCAAGCCCAGACCGATCACCACGCGAAAAAGTTGTTCGACAACTTGAGATACAGCGGTGGGCGTCATATTTTGCCGGCCTTGGAAATATCCTCGGTAAGAGGCCATCAGCGGAACGAAAAACAAGGCCGGAGCAATGGCTTTCATTGCATAGACCGCTTCCGGCTCTTTCATGAGTTCCGTAATTTTTTCTGCTCCGAAGAAGAGGATTGAGGAAGAAGTCGCTCCTATCGCAAGTAAGAGCAGGAAGGACAGACGAAAAACCCGATGCGCCTCGTATGGCCTGTCTAAAGCATTGCGCTCGGCAACCATTCTGGAAATGGCAGTAGGGATACCGGCTGTTGCAATGGTAAGAAAAAGCACATAAATCGGATAAGCCGTCTGGTAATACCCCATGCCGTCGTCACCGATGATGTTCGTAAGGGGGATGCGAAAAGCGGCTCCCAATATCTTGATGGCAAGCCCTGCAATTCCAAGAATAACCGCACCTTTTACGAATGACTTATTCTTTTGTGTAACCGAGGTCATTATCTGCTCCTTTGAGCCTTTATATTTTGGATGGCACTTAAAAAAGTATAACAGAATAATTATATATTCAATCTTTGTCCCATGCAATCGAGTAATCGCTGTTTTATCGGGTTTGTTTAGCCGTATCTGTCGACTTTCGCCTATTCGATCGAATCGGTGATCAATGAAAGCAATGCCAGAGCTTCTTGCGCCACAGGGAGTTTTTCCAGAGACAAGGATAATCGAGGTTCCACCCCTCCGAATATGGTAAGTCTTAAACCATAATCATCCAAGAGCACACCAAGCGCTTCAGGTGTCAATGAGTTTTTCTTTTCAAAAATAACGACCAACTTCTTGTGTTGCAAGACAATTTTGTGCACACCAAGAACGGAAGCCATCGACCTTATAAGAGCAATGTCCAGAAGGTTTTCCGCTTCTTTGGGAAGATCTCCGAAACGGTCCAGCAATTCATCGATCACTTCGAGTTTATCTTCCTGATTCATCATGGAAGCAATGCGCTTGTACATCGACAGTCGAGTCAATTCATCTTCGATGTAACGTTCCGGCAAATATGCAGGAATAGAAAGTTCCACGGAAGTATCGGCCTGAAGCGCTTTCTTCTGTTCGGCCTCTCCTTTTAATTCCCGGACAACTTCCTCCACCATTTTGCAGTAGAGTTCATACCCGATAGAGAGCATATGCCCGGATTGCTCTATGCCCAATATATTTCCTGCGCCGCGAAGTTCCAAGTCCCGCATAGCCACCCTGAAACCGGCACCGAACTCTGTAAATTCGCGAATAGCTCGCAGTCTTTTTTCTGCTACTTCGGAAAGTACTTTATCCTTTTTATACACAAGGTAAGCGTAAGCCAGTCTGTTTGAACGCCCCACTCTCCCTCTTAACTGATAAAGCTGAGACAGCCCGAAGTGATCCGCATCCAGTATGATGATCGTGTTGACGTTTGGAATATCAAGGCCCGATTCAATAATCGTCGTAGAAACAAGAACATCATGTTCTCCTTCGACAAAGCCCATCATGACATCTTCCAGTCCCCTCTCGCCCATTTGGCCGTGGCCTACGGCTACTCTGGCTTCCGGAACCAATTCCCGGATTTTATTGGCGACCCGGACAATTCCTCTCACCCTGTTGTACACGATGAAAACCTGTCCTCCGCGGCCGATTTCCCTTCTTACCGCGTCAGACAAAAGCAGGTCATCCTGTTCCATAACATATGTTTGAACCGGATAGCGATCTTCGGGAGGTTCCTCGATAAGGCTCATATCGCGCACGCCGATCAAAGACAAGTGGAGCGTGCGCGGAATCGGGGTTGCGGACAATGTCAACACATCCACGTTCTTCCTTAGCTTCTTGATCGCTTCTTTGTGCTGCACGCCAAAGCGCTGTTCTTCGTCTATGACCAATAATCCAAGATCTTTGAGTTCCACATCTTTAGACAGCAGGCGATGAGTGCCTACCAGTACATCTATTTCGCCTGTTTTGAGCTTCTTAATAATGCCATCCTGCTGTTTTTCGCTCCGAAACCGTGAAAGCATCTCCACTTTAAACGGGTAGGCTGAGAATCTTTCGGTGAACGTCTTAAAATGCTGGTTGGCAAGAATGGTCGTCGGAACTAAAACGACAGCTTGCTTGCCCTGTTCAATACACTTAAAAATAGCTCTGGCCGCCACTTCGGTCTTTCCGTATCCGACATCTCCGCACAAGAGGCGATCCATGGCTTTGGAACTCTCCATATCCCTCTTGATTTCTTCGACCGAACGCAATTGATCCGCTGTTTCTTCGTATTCGAAGCTGTCTTCGAATTCCTTTTGCCAGGCGGAATCCACATCGAACCGATATCCTTGCACAAGTTCTCTTTCCGCTGACAGCGCAAGAAAATCTTGCGCCATATCTGTTATGGCAGCCTTTGCTCTGGCTTTCGTCTTTTGCCAATCACCGCCGGACAGCCGATTGATTTTAGGGGCAACGCTGTCGCTTCCCACATATTTTTGGATGGATTCCATCTGATCGACGGGAACATAGAGCACATCTTCCGCCGCGTATCGAATTTTCAGATAATCCCGGACACTGCCTTGAATCTCGAGCTTTTCCACCCCGGTAAATTTTCCAACGCCATGGCTTTCGTGAACGACATAATCGCCTTTCCTTATATCGGTAAAAGCTTTTATCTCTCTACCTTTATGGGATTTTTGCGTTCGCTTTTGCTTTGTATGGGAGAAGATGTCCTGCTCCGAAATATATAGGACTTTTTCATCGCAGTATTCCGTGCCTTGAGATAAGACTCCGTTTCTAAGTTCTACGGCAGTTCCAAGGCCTGCGCGGTCCAGAAATTCCTTTAAGTTTATGATGCGCTCTTCCGAAGAACAAGCCATGATGATTTTATAGCCTTGCTTTGCAAAACGCGAAAGCTCCGCTTCCAGAAGTTCCATGTGACCGTTAAACACGGGCGCCTGTCTGGTTGGAATGGATACGATATCGTCGAGCCTGGTCAGGCCTCGAATTTGCTGCGTAAAAGGCGTGCAATAGTAAATATCACAGAAGGATGACATTTCCCTAAGTTTGCTCAAATCGCCCCTGTTGGGAAGCGAAAGAAAATCTTCGGGGGCGCCTTCGGCTTTTTCGATGATAATTTTACGATCTTCCAAGGTTTCCTTATCGTAGAAATCCAAAACCTCTTCCATTCGACCCGGATCGTCGACCATGACAAAGCTTGGGGCATTCAGATAATCCCAAATAAACTGGGGTTCTTCGTAAAAATAAGCGACAAAATTCTCCAAATACTGGAGGTTCATCCCTTCTTCTATACAGTCAATTAAGTAATCCCTTTTTGACCGTAGTCTCTCGGCTTCCTCCGCATCCCCGTGTTTTGCGATGGCTGATCCGTAAGCCCTTGCTATATGCTTTGCCGCTTTGGCAAAACGCTCTTCGTTTCGCACAAGAAATTGAGCCGGATAAATCTTCAGCAGCTTTTCATTTTCCTTTGATCGCTGGGTCGAGGCGTCGAACAAACGGATGGAATCTACCTCGGTATCGAAAAATTCAATTCTCGCAGGATCTTCCACACCCGGAATATAAACGTCGACGATATCCCCGCGGACAGCAAACTGACCTCCCGATTCCACAATGTCTGCTCTTTCGTAGCCCATTCGGGAAAGGCGGCGAATTAAATCATCTCTGTCCAACTGACCGCCCAGGCGTATTTCTAAAAAGTCTTTAAAAAATTCAGTTTTGGGAGGTAGTTTTTTTAAAGCGCCAAGAACAGGTGCCACAACGACGCAGGGCATTCCTTCGGCAATTTTGTCCAATACGGAAAGACGGGCAATCAACTCGGCGGTGCTTTTTGCCTCGTAACGCAAAATCCCGGGTTCGGTCTCCGGCCAGACAAGCACAGGAATAGGCGAAAAAAAGGACAAGTCCTGCGCAAGTCGCTTCGCCCTGCTTTCCGAAGTTGTAACAATCAGGCTCTGTCCTTTGTTTTTATCTATGAACTGCGCCGCCATCGGTGCTATTCGAATATCGGATATCCCCGATAAATTTATAATTTTACCCATTTTCTGTTGTATCCGGCCCGACTTTTTCGGTTGCCGCTTTCTTTTTTGCCGGATTTTTATTAAACATTTTCATGGACTGGTCAATGCCCTCTTTCACAAAAAGTTCGCAAGCTTCCGCTGCCGTTAAAACCGCTTCGGCCAAAATCGGCCTTTCTTCCTTTGCATAATTCATAAGGACGTACTTTTCCAAAGGAATGACACCGTGATCGCCGATTCCGATTCTTATTCTGGGAAATTGATCCGTCCCAAGATGATAGAGCACGGACCGCATACCGTTATGAGTGCCTCCGCTGCCGCTTCTTCTTATGCGAACATCGCCCACAGCCAAATCTATGTCATCGTAAACGATCAGCAGTCGCGAAACGTCTTCCTTATAGAATTCCATAATTGGTCTGATCGCTTCGCCGCTTAAGTTCATATAGGTTTGAGGTTTAACGAGAACGAGCTTTTCTTCGCCGATTCTTCCTTCCCCGATAAGAGCTTTGCACTTCAGTTTTTTAATAGGGATCCCAAGACGAGACGAAAGCACATCCATGGTTAGAAACCCCATGTTGTGCCTTGAATTTATATATTCTTTTCCCGGGTTTCCCAACCCGCATATAATGTACATGTGCCTATCCTGTAAAATTTACGGGCGCCCCCGGAGGGTCGCCCTCGCTAACTTTTATTCGTCGAACAGACGACTGATGGAATCGTTTGTGAATATTCTGATCATAGCTTCCGCAAACAAGGGGGCCACAGACAAGACCTTTATTTTGCTGAGCATTTTGTCTTGAGGAATGGGAATCGTATTAAGAAGAATCATTTCTTTAATTGCCGACGCTTCTATTCGTTCCAAAGCCGGACCGGATAGTATGGGATGAGTGGCGGCGGCATAAACATCTTTCGCCCCCATCGAAACCAAAGCGTTTGCAGCGTTGCAAATCGTTCCGGCTGTATCGATCATGTCGTCTACCAAAATGCAGTTCTTGCCTTCGATGTCGCCGATAATGTTCATAATCTCGGAGACATTGGCTTTGGGACGGCGCTTGTCTATGATGGCGATGGGTACATCGAAAGGATGCGCCATGCTTCTTGCCCTTGTTACACTGCCGTGGTCGGGCGACACGATGACCAAATCATCCAGATTCTTTTCCCTGAAATATTTTACCAATATAGGCATTCCTTTTAAATGATCGACAGGAATGTTGAAATAGCCTTGAATTTGCGCTGCATGCAGATCCATCGTAACGACTCTGTCGGCTCCGGCAGTGCTGATGATATCCGCCACAAGCTTTGCGGTGATAGGATCTCTTGCCTTGGCTTTTCTGTCTTGCCTGGCGTATCCGTAGTAAGGTATTACCGCATTGATACGGCCTGCGGAGGCTCGTTTAATGGCATCGATCATGATGCATAATTCCATGAGATTGTCGTTTACCGGATCGCAAGTCGGCTGAATGATATATGTGTCCAGTCCTCTTACTGTTTCCCATAGGCTGACAGAAACTTCTCCGTCGCTAAACTTACTGACGGTAGACTTTCCCAGTGTCCGCCCCATGATGCCTGCGATTTCCTCTGCCAGTTGGGGATGTGCATTTCCCGCAAAAATCTTATAGTCGGCAAAAATTCCGTTTTTCATTCTGCTTATTTTCCTCCGTTCAAACTACAATTCATGAATATATCTGTACTATTTTTTAACTTTTTTATCGAGAAGGCCTCGTTTTTTTACCCAGCCGGGAATGTTTTCCTGACGGGCGCGCGCCACAGCCAGGGCTCCGGCAGGCACGTCTTTCGTAAGAGTCGCTCCCGCTGCCACATAAGCTTTTTCTCCCACGACGATAGGAGATATCAAATTGGTATTGCAGCCGATAAACGCTTCGTCTTTTACCGTGGATCGATGTTTTTGCGATCCGTCGTAATTGACAAACACGACGCCGCAGCCAAGGTTGATTCGTTCGCCCAAATCCGCGTCACCCACATAAGTCAGATGCGGCACTTTTGTTCCGTCGCCGATGGTGGAATTTTTGATTTCCACGAAATCACCGATCTTAACATTTTCCCCGATATGGCTACCCGGACGTATATAAGCAAAAGGACCGACTTTTGTCCCGTCTCCCACTGAACTTTCTACAATTTCCGAAGTTTGAATTTCCACACCGTTTCCGATCGTGCTGTCGACAATTCTGGTATTATGCCCAAGAATGCAACCGCTGCCAACTACAGTGCTTCCAATTAAAATAACACCCGGATAGACGGTCGTTCCCTGTCCGATGATGACAGCTTCGTCTATGTAGGTGTTTTCCGGATCTATGAATTCCACGCCATTTTGCGCATGCTTAAGCAAAATTGAAAAGCGCCTCTGACGCTTTGCTTCCCAATTTGCCTTGATGTCCTGGCTGCTGATTATTTCGGGCTTCATTTCTGCTCATCCTCCGTATCCGATATATAAATTGAGTATATCATTCTTTCAGCCATTCGCAAAGAAAAAACGACATCTCTCATTAAATGAGTTGCCGTTTTGTTCCTGTGACCTGAATTATTCCGATCGATGATCCGCGACGATGACATTCTCTTCGATATCTCTGTACTTTTCGAAGATAGCGTCAGAAATCTTCTTGCGTGTTTCCGGAAGCAACGGATGTGCAACATCCTTAAATGTGTCTCCGACCCTCTTGCTAGGCATCGCAACGAAGAAGCCCTTTTCGCCTTCGACGATTTTTATGTCGTGAACAACAAATTCATCGTCGAAAGTGATGGATGCAACAGCTTTCATTTTGCCGCCGTTATCCATCGTGCGTATTCGTACATCGGTAATATTCATTTACACGCACCACCTCTCTGCCATATTTTTTTGTCAACAACACGGATGGCGGTTCCCAGTGCAGTTCTATTATATTAGCATTTTACTGATTATTCAAGAAAAGTTACTTCGTTTCCTGTTTCCACAACGCTTCAATTTCAGGATTGATTTTTACATCGTTCACACATTCTTTTTTCTCGTCGATATCCAGCAGAAGCAGCGGGAAATATTCGCCTATTTTCTTTCTCTGGTTTGTGTCGGCCACAACGACTACGCCGATTCCTACCGTAGATGCGTCAAATTCCGCCAGCATATCCTCTATTCCCTTTATGCTGCCGCCGCCTCTCATAAAATCATCGATCACAAGCGCTCTTGCGCCCGGTTTAATAGCCCTTTTAGCCAAAGACATTTTTTGAATGCGGTCTGTGGAACCTGAAAAATAGTTAATGCTCAGCGTCGAGCCTTCGGAAATCTTGCTCTCTCTTCGCAAAACAACAAGAGGAATCCCGAGCAATTCTGCTGTAAACGCAGCAACTGCAATTCCTTTTGTCTCTATGGTCACCACGCAGGTGGCTTCTTTATCCGCAAACTGCCTGGCAAAAATCTTTGCAACGCCCCTGACTACAGAGGGATTGAACATAATGTCTGACGTGTATAAAAACCCGCCGCCAAGAAGCCTGTCGGGTTCAAGAAATAAGGTTCGTATCTCCTGAAGCGTTTCCTTTGCCAAATCGTAAGAAATGTGCGGAACATAACGTACGCCGCCTTTTGCTCCCGCAGTGGTTTGAACAACACCAAATCCATTTTCCGCCGCCGCTTCCCTGACTGTTTTTATATCTTCGCTTATGCTGGATTTCGCACAGTCTAAAAGTTGTGAAAAATAGCCTAAGGAAAAATCTTTGTTCGGATTTTCTGCAAGAATTTCCATGATTCTGCAGGTACGCTCTGTTCTTTTCATTTTTCTCCAAGTTCCAGCATGATTTCGCCCACTCTATAGATATCTCCCGCGCCCATTGTAATGACCATATCGCCCTCTGCGGCATTTTCCATCGTAAATTTCGCCATTTCGGAGAAATCCGGAATAAAGTATACATTCTTTCCCGGGTGTTTTTTCTTGATTTCCTCTGCCAATGATTCCGAACTGATTTTATATATATTTTTTTCTCTGGCCGCATAGATTTCAGCCAAAATAACTGTATCTGCCTGCGAGAGAGCCTCGGCAAATTCGTCAAAAAGAGCTCTTGTGCGCGTGTACGTATGCGGCTGAAACAGACACCAAAGCTTTTTATGGGGAACATTTCCGGCTGCAGCCAGCGTCGCCCTGATTTCAGTTGGATGATGCGCGTAATCGTCGACAATGGTGAGTCCGCCTTTTGTTGTGCCCATCACATCAAAGCGCCGCTGCGTTCCGGTGAACGCCTCTAAAGTTTCTTTTATTATTGCAGGCTCTACACCCAACTTGCTGCAGGTGGCGACAGCGGCCAGGCTGTTTGCCACGTTATGTTCGCCGGGCACTGCCAACTGAAGAGAGTCAAGGAATTCGCCCTTGTGATAAAGGTCGTATGCCGGACAGCCGAACGCATTGAAACGTATATTTTTAGCGTAGTAATCGCTCGTTTCGTTAAAGCCGAATGTCAACACTGTACAAGATAATTTATCCACTACCGCCTTAACAAAAGGATTGGCGTCGTAAGCAACGACAAAGCCCTCTTTGGGAACCAGGTTGGCAAAGATATTAAAGGAACTTGCGATATGATCGATATCCTTGAAATAATCCAAATGATCCGAATCGATATTCAAAATCACTTCGACTCTCGGACGCAAGCTTAAAAAGCTATCCATGTATTCGCAGGCCTCTGTGACAAAGTATTCGCTGTTTCCTACTTTCACGTTGCCTTTCAATTCGCTCAGGATGCCTCCGACAAGGATGGTAGGCGACAGCAGAGCTTTTTCCAAAATCAAGGATATCATGGAAGTCGTCGTCGTTTTCCCGTGCGTACCGGATACCGCCACTGAGATTTGGTAATCTGCCATGATGGCTCCGAGCGCTTCCGCTCTTGTGATCATGGGAATTTTTAACTTGATGGCTCGATCCAGTTCCGGATTTTCCATGGAGACGGCGGCGGAGTACACAAGAAGATCGGTGTCGCCTAAATTCTCTGCGCTGTGTTCCAGAAAGATTGTTGCGCCCAAATCTTTAAGGTGCTGGGTGACAGGGCTTTCTTTTACATCAGATCCGGAGACTTTGCAGCCTCTGCTGAGCAGGATTTCTGCGATGGCAGAAAGACCGATGCCGCCGATACCTACACAATGGATATGCTTATAATCTCTTAAATTCATTTTATCTTCCTTTTCAATGTGCTGCGGACGACATCAGCCATCTCGCTTCTGCTTACTATAAGCTTGTGTCTTATTGCGCGATCTTTTAATCCCAGAAGCCCGGCAGGAACCGGCACTCCGGTGGCTTTGGACAGTCTTTCTATGGCGGCAAAATCATCCGCATCTTTGGGAAGTCCCAGTGCATGGTTTACGCTGGCCGCGAATTTATAGGCGCTGGCCGTCGCAGCAATGATGGCAGGCGTCTTATCTTCTGTTTCTGCCTGATAATCCAGATAAACCTTAAATCCGGTCGCAGTATGCGTATCCATCAAATAGTTTTCATCTCTGTATACTCGGCCGATCACTTCTTCGATCTCTTCTTCGGTGGCAAAGCCGCCTGTAAAATCTTTCAGACCTTCCTTTATTATGGCGTTGACTTCGTATTGCTTCTGCTCGTCCAGATTTTTCATCAGGGACGCAATGAATGCGCCGTCTTCGGCTGACAGATGATAAAGGAGACGTTCTAAATTGCTGGAGATGATGATGTCCATGGACGGCGCATTCGTACAAAACAGTTCTCTCTTTGCATCGTAAATTCCGGTGCGGAAAAAGTCAGCAAGAACATTGTTTCTGTTGGATGCACAGATAAACTTTTTAACGGGCATCCCCATTTTCATCGCATAATAAGCGGACAGCAGGTTTCCGAAGTTACCCGAGGGCACAACGATGTTTACCGGATTGCCGGCTTTAACGGCTCCGTTTGAAACGAGTTGTGCGTAAGCCCATACATAATAGACAACCTGGGGCAAAAGCCTGCCGATATTAATGGAGTTTGCGGCAGTCAGTTTATAGCCTTCCGTCAATGCCTCCGCAGCGAAAGCGTCGTCGTTGAGAATATTTTTTACGCCGGTCTGGGCATCGTCGAAGTTTCCTATAATACCTACAACATCCGTGTTTTCACCGTCGGCGGTCTTCATTTGCTGCTTCTGCACCGCGCTCACGCCCTCTTCGGGGAAAAAGACGATGATTTCCGTTCCGGCGACATCTTCGAAACCTTTCAAGGCTGCGATGCCGGTATCCCCGGAGGTGGCGGTAAGAATCGCAATTTTCTTATCTTCTTTTTCCTTTTGAATGGATGTGGTCAGAAGATACGGGAGCAAAGAAAGCGCCATGTCTTTAAATGCTGCGGTTCTCCCATGAAAAAGCTCCAGAAAATACGCTCCTGCAGCTTGGGTAAGCGGCGCTATTTCGGGTGCTTCGAATTTATCGATATATGCGCCGTCGATACAGCGAGTCAAATCGGCGTCGTCAAACTCCGGAAGGTAAGGCTTCAGGACGAGTTTTGCGACGCTGCGGTAATCCATTTTAGAAAGGGTTTCCCAGTCGACAGAAAGTATAGGGAAACTTTCGGGAACAAAAAGTCCCTTATCTTCTGCAATTCCTTTGATAATTGCCTGTGCAGCGGTTTTTCCTCTGGAGCCGCCACGCGTACTGTTATATTTCATGCTTGCTTTTATCCTTTCGGTTTCTTCGCAATCCTTGTAAATTCAACGGGTAAAGTCTGAAACAATCCGTCAATCCAACAGGTCGAAGGCTTCTGCGATTCTTTTCTTTACAGATTCGGGTCCCATAATCTGCTGAATGGTCCATAAGTCGGGAGAGTTTGAACGGCCGGTGATCGCAATGCGAATCACGTTGCTTACGTGTCCGATATGTCCCTTATATTCTTCGGGATTCTTCTTATAATCTTTCGGCTTTAAAGCATAGCCCATCGTTTCGGCTATGGTACGGACTTTTTCAAACCATTCCTGGTTCGTATCGTTTTCGTTATATCCCGCCAGGTAGCTGCGAAATATTTCTTTCACATCCTTCGGCGAACATTCTTTGGGATAATCATCCTCGATCATAAAATGATCGTCGAAGAAATAGCTGACAAATTTGAAAATCTGTCTTGCGCTTATCAAGTCTTTACGAGGCTTTTCTCCGCCTCTGTCAATATCAAAAACCTTAAGGAGCATCTCGTGCGTATCCGCCATCAGGCTGCCTAAAGCCGGCTGGTATTCGTTGGCCCATCCGAGCATGAACGCTAAAATTTCCGAAGCGGTCTTTTTTGCCAAGACATCTTTTGAAACGTCGTTTAACTTGTTCAGATCGAACAACGTGCCGGAATTACTCATCTTATCTGTCGAAAATTCAAATTCATTGAAAGAAGCGTCGGGATTTGCAATTCTCCACTCTTCGTAATCCGAATTCAAAATCGTCATCAAATACTCGCGCACCGCTTCCGGGAAGTATCCTTCTTTTTTATAATATTCTAAAGACAGTTCCGGATCTTTTCTCTTGGAAAGCTTTCTCTTCTGTCCTGTCTCTTCGTCGATTTTCATGAGCACGGTATTGTGACAGAATGTCGGATAGTCCCAGCCCAATGCGTCAAAAAGCTGCACATGGATCGGCAGCGACGGCAGCCATTCCTCGCCGCGGACGACGTGTGTCGTGCGCATTAAATGATCGTCGACCACATGGGCAAAATGATAGGTTGGCAGACCGGATTTTTTAAGGATGACCACATCCTGCACATTTTCCGGCATGGAAACTTCGCCGCGGATTCCGTCAACAATCGAAAAATACTTTTCGGGATTCCCGCCGGAGCGAAAGCGAACGACAAACTCTTCGCCGTTTCCAAGGCGTTCCACGACTTCTTCGAAACTGAGATTTCTGTGCCGGGCATAGTCGCCGTAAATTCCGGGATTCAACTTTTCAGCTTCCTGATCTTCGCGTATTTTTGCCACCTCTTCTTCGCTCATAAAGCAGGGATATGCCTTGCCTTGTGCTATGAGATGCTTTACGAAACATTGGTAAATATCGGCTCGATTGCTTTGATAATACGGCCCGTACTTGCCTGTTTCGCCGGTAAAAGTGGCGCCTTCGTCGAAACTGATCCCAAAATAATTGAGCGACTCCAAAAGCACGGGAACGGCGCCTTCCACTTCTCTTTTTTCGTCGGTGTCTTCCACGCGTAGGAAACAGATGCCTCCGCTCTGATGCGCCAGTCTTTCGTCCGTCAACGCGCCATAGAGATTTCCAAGGTGAATAAAACCTGTGGGGCTGGGGCCAAGGCGCGTTACTTTAGCGCCGGCAGGCAAGTCTCTTTTGGGGTATATCTCTTCGTATTCCCCGGGAGTTTTCTTGATATTCGGGAACAGAAGGTTTGCTAATTTATTGTAATCCATGGTATCGACCTCTTTCTTATTTGTATCCTGTACATTCTATCAAAAATAATACGGCTTGTAACTGAAAATAACAATGGACAAGAACAATTTTTCTTTATATAATGTAAAATGTTCAAAAAAAGAAGTATGTCTCCTTGGTCAAGTGGTCAAGACGTCGCCCTCTCACGGCGGAGTCAGGGGTTCGACTCCCCTAGGAGATACCAAGAGAAACAGGAGCGCAATAGCGCTCCTGTTTCGTTGTATAGCTCTTAGGGGAGTCGGACCCGAAAGGGGCACGGCCGTCGCGAAGCGCTCCGGTGGATCGCTGAGCAGGCCGTGGTCGGAGCCGACCGAACGGGGAGGCGAACGACGGCGGATTTGCGTGCAAAGACGCAAACTCCCCTAGGAGATACCAAGAGAAAAAGAAGCACGCAAGTGCTTCTTTTTCGTTAATAAGCGACAGTATTGCCGAAGATTATCCTTCGTGGTGCTTCCCGTGATAATGCACGTGGAGCAGACGGTGCTGCTGATCTTTGATGATTCTGTCGTAAGCGACTTTTACTTGAGGATTGGCCTGCGAGTGCCTTATCTCGGACAGGCGGTCGTCGGTGTACAGGATCGCAGCTCTTTCCTCGCGCTCTGCATGGCTGGCAAGCGGCTGGCCGCCGCCGTTGATGCAGCCGCCAGGGCAAGCCATTACCTCTACAAAATCGTATCGGACTTCTCCGGACTTGATCTTTTGAATTAAATCATCCGCATTTTTGAGCCCGCTGACAATTGCAATGCGAAGTTCTTTTCCTTCGTAAGGAACGGTCAGTTCTTTCACTCCGTCCAAGCCTCTTACACCCATAAACTGTGTGTTGTTCATGGCGCGATTGGATTTGTCCGCAATCAATCTGCGGATGACGGCCTCTGTAACGCCGCCTGTCACGCCAAACATAACGCCGGCGCCGCTGTACATACCAAACAGCGAATCGTGGGCTTCCGGAGCCAACTCGTTAAAGCGGATCCCGGCCTGACGGATCATCATTCCCAACTCTTTTGTGGTCAGGACCAAATCCGTACGGGGCTGTCCGTCGACACAAAGTTCATTTCTGGAGGCCTCGAATTTTTTTGCTGTGCAGGGCATAACAGCCACCACATACGGCTCTCTTTTATCCTGCTGCAAATCAGGATTGATGGCAGCGTCTTCTTTTACGACGGAAGAAAACATTTCCATGGGCGATTTGCAGGTCGAAATTTGAGGAAGCAGTTCCGGGTATCTGTTTTCCGCGTAGCTTATCCAACCGGGACAGCAGGAGGAAAACAGCGGAAGGGTCTCTCCCTTGCTGATTCTTCGTATCAATTCTTCACTTTCTTCGATGACCGTCAAATCGGCACTGAAAGAAGTGTCGTAAATTTCGTCAAAACCCATTTTTCGAAGGGCAGCGTTGATCAGCGGCATCACGTTTGCGGTTTCCATTTCAAACATTTCACCCAAGGCAACGCGAACGGCCGGCGCGACCTGAACGATCGTGCGTTTGGATTTGTCATAAATGGCATCCCAGGCCTTGTCAAATTCCGGTTTGACTGTTAATGCCGCAGTCGGACAAACGGATACGCATTGACCGCAGTTGACACACTCTGTCTCGCCCAGAGGTTGGTGGAATGCAGTCGTCACTTCAAGGTTCCAGCCTCGGTTTGCAAAATCAATCACACCGACATTTTGAGTTTCACTGCAGACGCGCACACAATCGCCGCACAGGATGCACTTATTGGGGTCTTTTTTTATGGATTTGCTGGAAAGGTCAATTTTGTATTCGTCCTTAAAAGCTTTTCCCGATTTATCAAACTTTACGTCCGTAATTCCAAAACGGTTGGCCAGAATCTGGAGGGCGCAGTTTCCGCTGTGGACGCAAGTCGTACATTCGCGGCAGTGGGAGGACAGGAGCATTTTTAGAATGAGCCTGCGGTGTTTGTTCAATTTTGGGGTGTTGGTGAATATCTTCATTCCGTTTTTGGGAGGTGTGGAACAGGAAGTCATAATGCTGCCTCGTTCGTCTTCCACAATGCACATCCGGCATGCGCCATAAATCGACAAATCCGAATAGTAACACAAGGTCGGAATGTCGATGCCTGCTTTGCGCACAACTTCCAGAATGTTCTTTTCATCCTCAAAAGCCACCATCTCACCGTTTATATTCATATATTTTTGATTGGTCATTTGGTTGACTCCTCTCTATATCACTTGGATCGCATCAAATTTGCATGCACTGACGCAGCTGTTGCAGCGAATACATGTCTTCGTGTCGATCTTGTGGGTTGTCTTTGCACTTCCCGAAATGGCATGTACCGGGCACGCTTTTCGGCAGAGGCCGCAACCTATACACCGGTCTTCGTTCACGACATATTTACGATATGCCTGACATTGACCCGTCGGACATACACCATCCACCACATGGGCAAGATACTCATCTTTAAATTGTGTAATGGTGCTGATGACGGGATTCGGAGCGGTTTTACCCAAGCCGCAAAGCGCCGTGGCGCAAATCGTATCGCCCAAATCCAGGAGCGTATCGATGGTTTGTCTGTCTGCGCGAGCTTCCACGATGTCATCCAGAAGTTCCAGCATGATATGTGTGCCTTCTCTGCAAGGGACGCACTTTCCGCAGGATTCCTCCTGGGTAAAATTCATAAAAAACCGCGCAATACTGACCATACACGTGTCTTCGTCCATCACAACCAATCCGCCCGAACCGATCATGGCCCCCGCTTTTTCCAGACTGTCGAAGTCCAGAGGCAAGTCCATATGCGTTTCCGTAAGGCAGCCGCCGGAAGGTCCGCCAATCTGCACTGCTTTGAACTTCTTATTGTTCTTGACGCCGCCTCCGATATCGAAGATGACAGAACGCAGCGTCGTGCCCATTGGCACTTCAATCAATCCGGTATTGTTGATATTTCCGGTCAAGGCAAAGGCCTTTGTTCCAGAATTTTTAGGTGTTCCGATTTTTTTGAACGCATCGGCACCCATCAGGATGACTTCCGGCACATTGGCAAAAGTTTCAACATTGTTCAGGACGGTAGGTTTCTCGAATAATCCTTTTTCCACTGTCCTTGGAGGCTTAACGCGCGGCATACCGCGCTGTCCTTCGATAGAGGCTGTCAAAGCGCTTCCTTCGCCGCAGACAAAAGCGCCGGCACCCAGATTAATCTGTATGTCAAAGGAGAAATCGGTTCCAAGAATCCGTTCACCCAGGTATCCATGCTCTTTAGCCTGCTCAATGGCAATTTTCAAGCGATGAACCGCAAGAGGATATTCCGCGCGAACATAAATGTAACCGGTATGAGCACCGGTGGCGACACCGGCAATGATCATCCCTTCCAGCATTTTGTGTGGGTCGCCTTCCATGATGCTTCTGTCCATAAAAGCGCCGGGATCTCCTTCGTCCGCATTGCACACGACGTATTTGACAGGCTCACTCTGATTTTTGACCTGCGTCCACTTCTTTCCTGTCGGAAAGCCGCCGCCGCCGCGTCCCCGAAGATCTGAGTCCATGATTACACTGCAGACTTGGTCCCCTGTCATCTCGTTGATCACTTTAGCAAGCGCAACATAGCCTCCCGAAGCAATATAGTCTTCGATGCGTTCCGGGTTGATGACACCGCAATTCTTGAGCACGATTCTGGTTTGCTTATCGAGGAAAGCCTGCCCTGCAGCGGGAATTAAAGCCGGTTCGTAGGGGACGCCGCCTTTGATATGCGACTCAAAAATCAGCTCTGCCGTTTCGGGCAAAACTTTTGTATACCGCGTCAGCTTGCCATGATCGTCATAAATATCTACGATCGGCTCCAGATAACACAATCCGATGCAGCCGGTTACTTCCACCGGAATATCCATTTGATTGGACTGAATCATTTCTTTTAATTTTGCGGCGGTCTTTTTTGCGCCGGATGCAATACCGCAGCTTCCTTGACCAATGAATATTCTCATAGCAGGCCTTCCTTTCTTCGGATGTCATCCAAAATTTCGATCGCACTTTCAGGCGTCAGATTGCCGTAAGTTTCTTCGGTGTCTCCTGTTTTTATCATCATGACCGGTGCAAGGCTGCAGCAGCCCAGGCAAGCCACATTGTTCACTGTAAACAGGTTGTCGGGGGTCGTTTCTTTGTCCTTGATGCCAAGTTCGTGGCAAATCGCTTTTTCGACAGCGAGTGAACCGTTCACATGGCACGCGGTACCTTGGCACAAGAGAATCAAATACTTTCCGATGGGATTCAGCCGAAACTGGGCATAAAAAGTGACCACGCCAAAAATTTTGGCTTGTGTGTGCCCTGTAACATCCGAAATGCGTTTGATGACGTCTCTTGGCAGATAACCGTAAATTTCCTGTGCCTTTTGCAATATGATGATCAGATTTCCCTGTACGTCTTTATATTTATTGAGTACTTGATCTAATTGGGCATATTTACTGCTTTGGCAGTTGGAACAAGAATGATTGTCCGTTTTTTGATTGTGTTCCATCATGTCCTCCTATTTTGTTAAAAATTTATCACAACGGCGTTCAATGTATCATAAAAAGCAACTTTAGTAAAGGGGGGAAATGAAGAAATACCTCAAATATTTCGGAAAATAAGAAAAACAGGAGCGATTTCACGCTCCTGCTCGGATAATAAACTAATTTATCCCGCTTTTTCGGCAATTTACCGAATGGCACCCTCGCCGCCCATCAACCTTGTCAGCTCCTCTATTTTTTCCAGAGGAAATGGCGAAAGCGCAACCGGCTTCATGGCAAGGGACATCAACTTCATGGGGTTGTCGTCTGCAGCAATGCGATTCGACGATAGGTCTCCACATTGGCGGCAACGATGAATAATAGCCCATTCCCCGTTTTTTCGCACCCATATCGCGATGGGATCCATAATCCCTGCGCAGTCCGATTCCCGGTCGCCCGGATCGATATCTACATGCAGGCTGGATAAGCAGTTGGGACAGTGGTTTCTATGATCACTGCCGGCTCCGGTGGGTACAACCGGGCGGCCGCATACCTTACAGGTAAACGTTTCATTGCATGCGTGTCTTTTATAATATCCTTTTTCAAATGATTTTCTTTTGTTTTCCCTATTCATGGGGATTGTCCTCCTAAAAGTAAGTGTGATACCTTTTGGGAGGCCTTGCGGAAATGGTATTCGCAAACCTCCCGGTCAGCGCACCGTCTCCATTGAATGGTTGTACTTCATAAAACATTCTCCTTCGTTTGTGCTTTCGGCCTTATGGCCGAGTGTCAGTATAGCAAATGCAGACAAATAAATCAATGTGCCTGCGATAGCTTCTTTATTGTTTTTCTCCCTGAATGTTAAGGGCGATCCAGTCTGCGGTTTCTATGACGACCTGTATTGCAGTCGAGTGGTCTTTTCGAAGAACATTGAGCGTGTGATCTGCGCCGTCGATGATTCTGACCTCGCAAACTTTCCCTCCGCACGCATTTGCTATATCGATGGCGTGAATATAAGGAGTCAGGACATCGTTCGTTCCGGCCACCGCCAGCATCGCGCCGGTATATTTGGATAAACTGTCCATCGGAAATGTACCGCGGATGTCGTCAAACCACTGTTTGGGAAGAATCAGATCATCTCTCCAGGACAGGGGTATTCTTACATAACCGTCTCTTGCCGCATCGCTATAGTAGTCGGTAAACCATCGCGTAAAAACACCTTTACCGTTATGGCAGATTCCAGACCAGCTGACAGCTGCGTTGATCTTCCCCGGATGCTTTCCAAGAAAGACGGCCATCGCCCGCGCGCCTTGACTGAATCCGAGCACGGCGATTTTATGCCGGTCAACCTGTTTCTCCCGGCAAAGACGGGCATAAACTTTTTCGATGTCGCGCACTTCTCCGCCAAACGTGAAATCCTGCGGCTGCGCTGTGCTCTCTCCGCAACCTGCAAAGTCAAAGCGGATCGAAGCGATGCCGTTCTGCAGCAAAGCCTCTGCCAGCGCTACAAACAGACTGCCTGCTTCATCTTTGTCGGAGCATGTCCCATGGCAAAGAATCACTGCGGGGAATATCCCCTTTTCGTCCGGAAGAGTGAATACGGCAGGAATTTTATATCGTTCATTTTTGATCGTAATCTTTTTTTCCATTCGATCGATCCTTTCAACAATATCACTGATTCATCCTACCACATTTCAACATTTTTTGAATAGAATAATTATCGGGAAAAGAGAATTATTGTGGATTTGCTTTTCTATTTCGCCGTGCCCATGATAGAATTATTCTATATGAACTGCACCCAAAGCAGTTGACAGAACACGGGAGGACTTATATGCAATATGTTGAATACGGAAAAACAGGCAAAATGATTACCAGATTGGGCTTTGGCGTACTGCGCATTCCCTCTCAATTAAAAAACGGGGAAGTTGTCTACGACGAAGAAAAAAGCATACAAGTGATTAAGCATGCTATCAATTCCGGAATCAACTATTTTGACACCGCACCGGCTTACTGCAATAAATTAAGCGAAAGCATTTTAGGAAAAGCAATCAAAGGGCACAGAGAAAATCTTTTCATTTCAACAAAATTTGATACGGAAAACGGCGATTTGATGCCTCAACTGGGGAAATCACTGAAAGACCTTGGCACCGACTATATCGACTTCTATCACTTTTGGGGGATGAAGCTGGATTATTTTCTTGAGACAGGTTTAAAAAAAGGCGGCCCATTCGATCAAATGCTGGATCTTCAGAGACAAGGCGTATTGAAACATCTGGCTTTTTCGTCTCACGACAAACCCGAAAATATCATTGAAATCATCAAGCACGCAGATGGGCATTTCGACTCGATGCTCTGTCAATATAATCTTTTAGACAGGAAGAACGAACCGGCTATAGCTTATGCGAAATCCCAAGGCATGGGCGTTTCTCTTATGGGTCCCATGGGAGGAGGAAGGCTTGGAACACCGACGGAACTGATGGAAATACTGCCGACAGGAACAAGCACGGCTTCTGCGGAAACTGCCCTTCGCTTTGTGTTTTCCAATCCAAACGTGGACATTGCGCTTTCCGGAATGAATACATTTGAAATGATCGACGAAAATATAAGAACCGCAGACAATCTTACACCGCTTTCGGCAGAAGAGCTCAGCCACATTGAACAACTCGTTGCCGAAAAGAAAAAACTGAGCGATCTTTACTGCACCGCATGCAACTACTGTATGCCTTGTCCCGCGGGATTAAACATCCCCGAGATATTCAAGATATACAATCATCATCGCGTATACGGAATTACCGAATATGCCCGCAAACAATATTCGCTGATCGGAATCGACCAATACATGCAGTTTAAAGATGCGGCGGCTTGCATCGAATGCGGGCTTTGCGAAGAAAAGTGCCCGCAGCAACTGAAAATTCGGGATGAACTGAAAAAAGCGCATGAAGTATTAGATAACAGCGAAGAATAGTACGACGCACGGCCGATTTCCCTGTTTCTATTGTGGCGAAATATCCTTGCTTGCATCCATGGCCGCAAGGTGAGCGGAAGAAAACGCAAACTGCAGATTGTATCCGCCGCTATCGCCATCGATATCGAGCACTTCGCCGGCAAAATATAACCCTGGATATTTCTTAGACTCCAGGGTTTTTAATTGGACCTCTTCCAGGGAAATTCCGCCGGAAGTAACCATGGCAATATTATAGCCGCCCATACGATTTATAGTAAAAGCATCGTTCGTGAAAAGGCGGCCCATCTCTTTTAATTTTGCGCCGGGAATCCGGGAAAATTTTTCACCCGGATCTACACCGCAACGCCGGCAGATGGTTTCCAAAAATCTTTTAGGCATAAGCGCACTCGGTTTTGTTGGGTCCGGGTTCAAGTAAGCAGATAAGACGGATAACAATGTTTTAGGACTCCCTTGTCCAAGGGCAGTCATTTCTTTATAAAAACCCTCTGCCGTTTTATCCGGAATATAGTTCATCGCCAAATGAAGGCCCGCCTTGGCATATCGGGAAATATTTAAAATGGCAGGCCCCGAAAAACAATCGTGCGCAAGCAGAATATCGCCTCTTGTTTCCGCGATTTTCTTTTGGCCGCAAACGGACACGGCAATATCGGGAAAAGAAATTCCCGATAAATCTTTATACGGATATTCTTCCACATAAACCGGAACCAGCGCGGGGGAAGGCGGAACGACCTCAAATCCCATTTCCGTCAAAACCGAAAAGAATTGGCCATCCGAACCTGTAGTCGGATAAGAACAGCCGCCTGTCGTCACAATTAATTTAGCTGCCCGGTAGGCCGCCCGCTCACAGTGCACTGTGTATATTCCCGTATTTAAATCCCTTGATAAATAGGTAACCGCCCGTCGGTATTGAATCTGAAAACCATTGCGGATGCAGGCCTTTTCCAGGACATGTACAATATCTTTGGCATTCATGGATTCCGGAAAAATCTTTCCGTCTTCCCTTTCCAGCATCGGGACCCCGCGATCTTCAAAAAACTTCATCACATCCTGATTGCTGAATTGATAGAGCAAGGTGCGGATACAGCTGCCGTTTTTACCATAATGGGAAATAAAATCTTTTATGCTTCCACCATGCGTTACGTTGCATTGACCTCCGCCGGACATCAAAATCTTTTGCCCGGGAGCACTGCCTTTATCTAAAATCAATCCTTTTACGGGTTTGCATAAGGACGCTCCGGCAAACAGGCCGGCAGCTCCGGCGCCTATGATAATCATGTCGTACAGCATGGGATACACCTTTCAACGGACACTCGAAGTAAAAACAATCTTCCTATTTTTTTATTTTACCATGAGAAAGACATAAAAGGATGTTTCTTTCATGCGGACAAACTTTTGCGCCTTTTATTGCATAAAGAAACAGTTGCATATTGCAATTATTTTTATTACACTCATTTTCGAGAGGGAGGTGCAGCATGAATCATTCAAAAGAACTTCGGGAACAGACCCGAAAAATCGAAGGAAATTTACGAAAGTTAAATTCCTCGGGCATGTGCAGTGAGAAAATTACATTAACCCAATGCCACGCCCTGGTAGAAATCGGACGCATGGAAACTACGTCGCTTAAAGATTTAGCCGAAAAGTTGGATCTGGACACAAGCACCGTCAGTAAAACCGTCGAAAATCTTGTCCGAAGAAATCTCATTTCAAGAGAACAGTTGCCCGGCAATCGGCGAATGGTGTCCATACGGTTAACGAACGAAGGTATTGAGATGTTCCGCCGCATCGAAGAGGATATGACGCTTCGCTTTGAAAAAATCTGCGCCCGCATCACCGACGACGAGATGGAATGGGTACTGAAAGCCCTGAATATTTATAATCGCGCATTGGAGGGTTAAAAATGATATTAAGTAAAGAATATTTTGATTTAATTGCTGAAAAATGGGACAGCATGCAGCAAAGCTTTTTTTCGGAAGATGTAAGAAACTTTGCCTACCGGCTCGCGGAAATTAAAGAAGGAAAAATTGCCGCGGATATCGGCGCAGGCACAGGATTTGTGACCCATGGCTTATTGCAGGCCGGACTTCGCGTGCTTGCGGTAGACCAATCCCCGGAGATGCTGACTTTGTTAAAAACCAAATATGCCGGCTGCAGCGAGCTCGAATGTCTGGAAGGCGACAGCGACGCACTGCCGATAGAGGATCATTCTGTCGATTATGTCTTTGCAAATATGTTTCTCCACCATGTGGCGAACCCTCTTGTTGCAATAAGGGAAATGTACCGAATTTTAAAGCCTGGCGGGCGCGTTGTGATTACAGATTTGGACAAACACGAATTTACAGAGCTGCAAACCGAGCAACATGACGTATGGTTGGGCTTCGACCGGGACGATATTTTACAGTGGTTTAGAGCCGCAGGCTTCCTCTCTCCCTCGACTCACTGTGTAGGAAGCAATTGTTCCACGGAATCGCATGACAACTGTTGTTGCGATCAGAAGAAAATATCAATCTCAATCTTTGCCGCATTAGGTGAAAAATAAGGGACAAGGGTGTATAATTACTCTGAAGTTACAGCACGGCTACAGAGGAGGTTTATCATGTCTTATTCACCATCGCTCGGATCGGCTTTTAACGACACAAAAACCCGAAGCAAACATATCAGTTCCCAATCGGGTATGTGTTCGTTCTGCACGGAGGAGTGCGACGGCACCTGCGAAATAGGTATTTCGGCAGCGCTTGGGGCAAAGGCTGTATATCCTACCAATACCGGCAACAATCAGGTGGCATCGGAAAAAAATTATCCGGTGGATTATTCTCATTTCAACATAAACGGCCGGGTGTTCGGCGCCCATGGCTGCGAAGCCGATATGGAAAAGGCGACGATTTTTAACGTTAAAATGGGACACCGGTACGGTACATTAAATCCGATAAAACAGACGATGCCGATTATACTTCCGGCTCTGATAAAACTTAACTGGCAGGATTATTTCGGCGGCGCGGCCATGGCAGGCGTCTCCTGCGTAATCGGCGAAGGAGCTCAAAGCAAAGACCCTAATCTAAAAATGAAAGACGGAAAAATCGAAGAATTTAACATGTTGAACGACATGTTGGACGCCTTTCGTAAATATGACAGAGGTTACGGACAGATTATATTGCAGTGCAATATAGAAGACGATGCCAAAGGCCTGGCTGAATACGCGATTACAAAATGCGGCGCCACGGCCATCGAATTCAAGTTCGGACAGTCGGCCAAAGGCACCCAGCCGGTGATCGCCGTGCCTGATTACGAGGCGGCACTTAAAGCAAAAGCTTCCGGAGCAATCGTACATCCTGATCCGGAAGATCCGGAAATCAAGGCAAAGCAGGCAGACGGCTGCTGTCCTAATTTTTATATTTATGCCAGGCTTCCCATGTGGACGGAAGATTACCTGATTCCCCATATCGACGCGCTGCGGGATATGGGCCTGGAAGACGTCTACTTCAAAATGGCAGGCTACGACCCCGAAGACATTCAGCGGGTACTGCGCATGGCTTCGCAGGCTCGCGTGGATATGGTAACGTTTGACGGAGCAGGCGGCGGTTCGGGTTACAGCCCTTGCCGGATGATGAACGAATGGGGCCTGCCGCCCATTATGCTGGAAGCACTGCTTGTACCGATATGCGATAAGCTTAAAGAAGAAGGTTTTGAAATTCCCGCTATTGCCATTACCGGCGGATTTTCGATGGAAGACCAGGTATTTAAAGCCTTGGCACTCGGCGCCCCATACATCACCCACGTCGGACTTTGCCGTGCGGCTATGGCGGCCGCCACCAGCGCAAAGACCATGGGAGAAATGATCAAGGCCGGAAATGTTCCGGCGCATTTGAAAAAATATGGATCCACTGTAGGAGAAATTTTTAAAGACCTTCCGGATCTGAGAGCTCTTTATGGAAAAGAGGCAGACGAATTTTCCACCGGCGCTATCGGTGTTTACTCTTATTTAAACCGCATCGATCGGGGGCTCCGCCATTTTTGCGCCTTGAACCGCAAGTTCGATGTAAAACTCCTGAACAGGAGCGATCTTATCCCTCTGACAGCAGATGCCTACGACATTTTGGCAATGGCAGAAGACACCATGATTTAAGGCAACAGGAGTCGGAAATATGATGAAATTAGCAACCGTCGGAGATAACTGCATCGATTATTACGCAAAACAAAATAAAATGTTCCCCGGAGGAAATTCCGTCAACGTGGCGGTGTATGCCGCACGACTGGGTCTGGGTTCTTCTTATACGGGAGCTGTGGGAAACGATGAATACGGCAGATTTATGCAGCATGCATTGCAGGAAAAAGGCGTGGATTTTTCTCACCTTTATGTGCTTGCCGGCAAAACTGCGGTCACGCAGGTGGAATTGGTCAACGGAGAAAGAGTCTTTGGAGACTACGACGAGGGAGTGCTCGGAGATTACAAAATAAGCGACGAGGATGTGGATTTCTTTTGCGGTCACGACCTTCTGCATACCGCATTGTGGGGAAATGCGGAAAATGACCTGAAAAGAATAAAAGAACGAGGATTGCCCATCGCTTTTGATTTTGCCACGGCAAAAGATGGAGCGGTCATGGAAACAGCCCTTCCCTCCGTCGATTACGCATTTTTTTCCAGAGAGATCGAAAGCCCCGAATTACGGGAGTTTATGCAGGCCGTCTTTAAAAAAGGACCTCGTCTGGTTGTCGCAACACTGGGAGAAAACGGCAGCATCGCATACGATGGCACCGAGTTTTACAGATACGGCATCATCCCTACCGACGTTGTGGATTCCATGGGTGCCGGAGATTCTTACATCGCGGGCTTTTGCAAAGGAATTATCGAAAAGCTAACCATACCCGAATGCATGCGCATGGGCAGTGAATGTGCAGCACAGACGCTGCAATACATGGGCGCATGGTAAGATAAAAAAGAATGAACGTACAGTAAACGCAACGAGAGCGGGACGGGCAGCCGGCCCGCTTTTGAAAGGATGAGCATGAAACTTCTTCACCTTGCAGATCTTCATATCGGAAAGCGCGTCAATGAGTTTTCCATGTTGGAAGATCAAAGATATATCTTGATTAAAATCCTCAATATAACAGAAGAAGAGCAACCCGGCGCCATACTTATTTCGGGCGACATCTACGACAAATCCGTTCCTTCGGCTGAAGCGGTAACCCTTTTCGATGATTTCTTGACGCGCCTTTCAAAAAAAGGTGCGCCGATTTTTATTATTGGGGGGAACCACGACTCTCAGGAAAGGCTTTCGTTCGGCGCAGAGCTGTTGCGGGACAGCCGGGTCTATCTGGCGCCGGCATTCAACGGGTCGGTGGCGCCGGTCGTGCTGAGCGATGAGTACGGCGAGCTGTCGATTTACATGCTTCCTTTCGTTAAGCCTGCCTTTGTGCGCAGCGCTTTTCCGGAAGAAGATATTGCAAGCTACAGCGATGGCGTAAAAACAGCCATCGACCATATGAACGTCAACCGTCTGGGGCGCAATGTGCTGCTGGCACATCAGTTCGTAACAGGCGCCCAAGGGTGCGAGTCGGAAGAAATGGCGGTGGGCGGTCTGGACAACGTGGATGCCGCGGCTTTTGACCCGTTTGACTATGTAGCGCTGGGTCATATGCATGGCCCGCAAAACATAGGAAGGCCCACGATAAGGTATGCAGGCTCGCCTTTAAAGTATTCTTTTTCGGAAGCCGGACATTGCAAATCCGTCTTGCTGGTAGAGATGAAAGAAAAAGGCAGCATTGAAATCCGTACGATTCCTCTGCTTCCAAAGCGAGATTTAAAGGAGATACGAGGTCTTTATAACGATCTTGTCGCTAAATCGTATTACACTTCTTTGAATACCAAAGATTATTATCATATCACCCTGCTGGACGAAGAAGATATCATGGATGCCGTAGCAAAGCTTCGGGTGATTTACAAGAATTTAATGAAGCTGGATTACGATAATGCACGCACCCGACACAATCAGAATATACAGGGACCCGGCGCAATAGAAAAAAAGTCACCCTTAGTGTTGTTCGGCGAATTTTACGAACTGCAAAACAATAAACCGATGAGCCCGGAACAAGTCGAACTTTCAAAAGAAATCATGGAAGAAATCTGGGAGGGACAACTGTGAGACCTTTAAAAATTACGCTGTCCGCTTTCGGACCTTATGCTAGCGAAACAATACTGGACATGAATAAGCTTGGCGCCCGAGGCCTTTACCTTATAACGGGAGATACCGGGGCAGGCAAAACGACTCTTTTTGACGCAATCACTTTCGCGCTCTATGGTACAGCTTCCGGCGAGCAACGCAGTTCGTCCATGCTCCGAAGCAAATATGCTCTGCCGGATGCCCAAACCTTTGTGGAAATGCAATTTGAGTATCGAGGCAAGTCTTACACAGTGCGCAGAAACCCCGAGTATATGCGCCCTGCCCGCAGGGGGGAAGGACAGACAAAGGAAACCGCAAGAGCAACGTTGACGTATCCGGATGGAAGAATCGTCGAAGGAGCTTCCGAGGTTACAAAGGAAATATCCACCCTTCTCGCTTTGACAAAAGATCAATTTACGCAAATTGCGATGATTGCTCAAGGTGATTTTTTAAAACTTCTGAATGCGGACACCAAAAGCAGGAGTGAAATTTTAAGAAGTCTGTTCAACACTTCCGCATACCAGGGTTTTCAGGAAAACATCAAAACAAAATCAAACGATCTCCGCAATCGCTGCCAGCGCGCCGGAGAAAGCATCGCACAATATGTGGAAGGCATTCAGGCAAGTCCTGACAATGTCCTTTCTTTGGAACTGAAAAAAGAAAAGACGACAGAAGAAACGCTGTTTCTACTCGATCAACTGCTGGAACAAGATCAAACAGACGCTGTTTATCTTTCCTCGTTGCTTCAGGAAACAGAGAAAAAACTGGAAGAAGTAAACAAACGAATCGGCCAAGCCGATACGATCAGAAAAACCAAGGAAGAATTAAGAACCGCATCCGTCATCGTCACAGAAAACGAACCGAAAGAAACCCGCCTGAAAGCATTGTACGAAGAAGAGTTGCGAAAACAGGATCAGCGCGACGCTTTGCATGTGAAAGCAGAAAAAGAAAAGGCAAAGTTATCGGATTACGATGAATTGGACGATCTCTGCCGGACAATCAAAAATAAACAATTCGCTCTGGACAAGGCTGAGATTCAAGTGCAACAGCTAAGGGATGAAACCGCTGACACAAAAGCCACCATCACCGCACAAAAGCAGGAATTGGCTTCTTTATCGAATATCGCTTTAGAAGAGCAAAAGCTCAAAAATGCAAAGAGCAAATCAGAAGAGGAAGCGGAGAATCTGCAATCTCTTCTCGTTGCATATAAGCAGTATTCGGGGCTTTCAGCAGGGGCAAAGCAAGCGCAGGAAGAATATCAAGAGGCGCAGACGAAAAGTGAAAAACTCTCTTTAGAAGCACTTGTGGCCGAGAAGCAATTTTTGGACGAGCAGGCCGGGATCTTGGCGAAAAAACTTTCCGACGGACTGCCCTGCCCCGTGTGCGGCTCCTTATCACACCCTTCTCCCGCTTTGTTATCCGAAACGGCACCCACCGAGGCGGAACTGGAAAATTTAAAAGCTTTCGCTAAAGCGGCTCAAGAAAAAGCGCAGTCAGCCAGTTTAAAGGCAAATTCTCTGAAGACGGAAGCAGAAGCCTCTCTCAAAATTTTAAAGAGTCTTGCGGAGAAACTGCTGGGCGAAGCGCAAGAGCAAAACATTTTTGAAACGGCTCAAAAGCGAATTACGGCGAATCAGACAGAATATAACGAAACAGAGGAGCAACTCAACACTCTGCGCGAAAAAGCAGCAAGAAAAGAAACCTTGGAACTGTCTTTGCCGGAGATGGAAGAAAAAGTAGCCGATTTCGAAAAAAACGCTTCGCTTTTAGAAAAATCCAATGCGGCAGCCCATCAGGAACTTTTGGGTCTTACCGAGAATAAAGCGAAATTAGCTGCCGAACTTCCCTTTCAAAGCAAGGCAGAAGCCCAAAAGCATGTGTATGCTCTTATCCGACAGAAAAATGAAATGGATCGTTTATTGGAAGAGACAAAAAATGCTTTTGAATGCGTGCAGTCGCTGATGAACGAAAACCGCGCAAAAATCAATGCGGCAAAGACTCTGCTCGAACATGCTGCGGATATCGACCCGGATAAAGAGGCGGAAACCCGAAGGCTTTTGTCGGAGGAGAAATCCTCTCTTGTTTCGAAAAAAGATACTGTCGCCATCCGAATCGATGCCAACAGCAAAGCGAAGACAGCGATTCTGGATAAAGCCGCAGAACTTTTGGAACTGGAGAATCAGCGAACATGGATCAAAGCGCTATCGGATACGGCAAATGGGACCATCTCGGGCAAAGAGAAGATCCTTCTTGAGACATTCATCCAAATGACATATTTCGATAGGATTATCAGCAGAGCAAATACGCGCTTTATGGTGATGTCCGGTGGACAATACGAGCTGAAACGTGCGCAGGCTGCCGGGGATATCCGTTCTCAAAGCGGCCTGGACCTGGATGTTAGGGACCACTACAACGGAACATCCAGGAGCGTAAAAACGCTCTCCGGCGGAGAGTCTTTTATGGCTTCTTTGTCCCTGGCGCTCGGGCTCTCCGACGAAGTCCAGGCCCAAGCAGGCGGCATGCAGTTGGATTCCGTTTTTATAGACGAAGGCTTTGGATCCCTGGATGCGGAAACGCTTGATATGGCCATGAAAGCCTTGAGCGACCTTGCCCAAAGCAGCCACTTGGTCGGAATCATCTCCCATGTCGCAGAACTCAAAGAACGCATCGATAAGCAGATCATCGTCACGAAAGAAAAAACCGGCGGCAGCAGAATAAATATTGTCGTATAAAAAACGCACTTTCAGATAAAATAAAGAAAGTGCGCGTTCCGATGTTGGAGTTAGACGAATTACAAAAATAAAAGCTCTCGTGCTTATGCCTGAGAGCTTTTCCTTTTGAGCGAGTGGCATAGGACTTTACCGCAACCGGACTCATTCTTTTTATTTGGCGGGATTCCCCCGTACTATTCTTTATTATTTAGCGAAAATTCACCGTTGATTGCAACCTTTTCAATCCAGTTTCTTCGTTTTTAATCGCAGAGCGTTCGTTACGACAAATACCGAGCTTGCGGCCATGGCCAAGCCTGCGATCATGGGGCTTAAAAGCATGCCGTTCAAGGGATACAGAAGTCCCGCAGCAATAGGAATACCTACACAGTTATAGAAAAACGCCCAGAACAGGTTTTGCTTGATATTTTTTATTGTCAGGCGGCTGAGCGTAACCGCTCTTGCCACATCTGTCAAATCGCTTTTCATCAGGACGATATCCGCAGATTCGATAGCGATATCGCTACCACTTCCAATCGCACAGCCGATATCGGCTTGCACGAGGGCCGGAGCGTCGTTAATGCCGTCCCCCACCATCAAGACAGTATTTCCCTGAGCTTGCAATTCTTCCACAATCAACGCCTTTTCTTCCGGAAGCACTTCTGCCATCACGCGATCCGCTCCGACCTGGCGTCCGATATATGCAGCCGCTGCCTGATTGTCCCCCGTCAGCATCACAACGGTAAAGCCCATTTTTTTAAGCCTATCCACAGCCAGTATGCTGCTTTGCTTTACCGTATCGGCCACGCCGATGGCTCCGCAGAGCGTATCGGAAAGAGAGATATACATCACGCTTTGCCCTTTTGCATAGAGCTCCTGCGCAAACTCTAAAACGGGAGAGAGATCTACACCCGCTTCCTCCAGCATTCTCTGATTGCCGACCAGAAGATTCCCTCCGTAGCCTAATTTTGCGCGAATTCCCTTTCCCGTTACATTTTCGAAATCGGTCACTTCCATGGTGCTGGAAAGCTCTTTTTCTTCAGCTTTGGCCACAATGGCCTTTGCTAAAGGATGGTCGGAAAGTTTTTCTGCCAGAGCAGCCAGTGCGAGAAGTTCGTCTTCGGACATGCCCAATGCCTTCATTTGTGTTACGCTCGGCTTGCCCTCTGTGATGGTTCCGGTTTTGTCCAAAACCGCCACGTTGGCCTTATGTGTCACTTCCAGTGCTTCGCCGCTTCTGATCAAAATGCCGTTGTTTGCACCCAGGCCGGTACCCACAATAATTGCGGTAGGGGTGGCAAGCCCAAGCGCGCATGGACAGGCGATGACGAGCACCGCAGTAAAAATGCGCGTCGCAAAGGCTAAATCTTTGCCAAGGAGGAGCCAAAGGATGGCCGCGGCAAAAGCTATTGCGATCACCACAGGCACAAATATGCCTGCCACCTGATCGGCAACCTTTGCAATGGGGGCTTTTTTACCTTGAGCGTCTTCCACAAACTTTATAATTTTTGCAAGCGTGGTATCTTCGCCCACCCTAGTGATGCGTACATATAAAGCACCGTTTCCGTTCAGGCTTCCGCCGATTACGGAACTTCCCTCTTCTTTTTCCACCGGGATACTTTCTCCTGTAAGCATGGATTCATCCACACCGCCGGCTCCCCGGGTCACTTCTCCGTCCATCGGCACCTTGGCTCCGGGTTTTACCAAAACCATATCCCCGACTTTTAATTTCTCCGTGGCGACTTCTTCCTGTCTGTCGTCCACAATGAGAATGGCCGTATCCGGCGCGAGCTCCATCAGTTTTTGAATGGCCCCCTTTGTTTTTTCTTTGCTGCCTGCTTCAAGATGCTTTCCAAGCATGACAAACGTCAATACGACAGCTGCCGATTCGTAGTATAAATGATGCGCGTGCATGGGCGTATCCGCGATGAGAAATGTAAGGACTAAACTATACAAGAAAGAACAGCTGCAGCTTATGGCAACCAACGTGTCCATATTCGGCACTTTATGAAGCAGCGATTTAAATCCGCTGACAAAAAATCTTTTGCCGATGAACATCACGATGATTGCCGCCAGCATTTGAGCCATGGCAAAGTTTACGGGATGCGTGTGAACGCTCAGGAGATCCGGAACGGGCAGGTCCTTTATGAGCATCTGCCCCATGGAAATATACAAAAGGAACGCTGAAAAGAATGCAGCAAGTCCGATGCTGTACCTTTCCGCGTTATAAGAATCTTCGATTCGGCTGTTTACGATGACGGGGTCTTTGATTTTGTCGCGTTGAAAGAGTTCGACGGTAAACCCGATATCCTTTACGACGTCCATGATCTCTTCTTGGGAAACCTGTTCCTCGTCGTAAGTGATCGTCATTTTATTGGTCGTCAGGTTTACACTGCTTTCCACGACGCCGGGCAAAGCTTTTGTGGTACGTTCCACAGAGGCCGAGCACGATGCGCAGGACATTCCCCCGATGATATATACTTCTTCTCTCAATTGATTCCTCCCGGCAAGAAAGCCATGTCCTTGCCGGATTTATTATATCATATTTTTAACCGCTGCACTTCTTCGAAGCGGGGCAATTTTTGCACCCTCCGGCACAGGAAGTTACAGAAGTTTCTGCTTCGAAGGAGATATGTTCAAAAGGCTTGCGTCTGAAAATCGCCCATAAGAACGCTGCAAGGACAAGAAGGGCAACTGCGGTCCAAACCGTAAATGCACCGCCACCGAGGAATAATCCGAACTGATAGAACATCAGAGCAACGGCATAAGCAAAGGCGCACATATAACCTACCGTGGCAAGTGTCCACTTCGTGCTGTTCATCTCTCTCTTAATCGCGCCGATGGCTGCAAAGCAAGGAGCGCAAAGAAGGTTAAACAGCATAAAACTGTAGGCGGTCAAGACGGTAAAGTCCGCCGCAAGACGGCTCCAGATTTCTGTGCCGTCTCCTGCAACTTCGGCAAAGCCGTACAAAATGCCGAAGGTGCTCACCACGTTTTCCTTGGCGATAAAGCCCGTAAACGTGGCAACGGCGGACTGCCAGGTTCCAAAGCCGAGCGGAGCGAATAAAGGCGCCGCAATATTGCCGATTCCGGCAAGGAAGCTTGCGTTGTTGTCAACGACCATGGCCAAACGGCCTGCTTCCAGTCCAAAACTCTGAAGAAACCACAACAGGACAGAAGAAACCAATATGACAGTGCCGGCTCTCTTAACAAAAGACCAGGCTCTTTCTCCTGTTGTACGAGCGATATTCATGAAAGACGGCGTGTGATATGCCGGTAATTCCATAATAAAAGGGGCAATATCTCCCGCGAAAGGTTTGGTTTTTTTAAGCATGATACCCGAGACAATCACGGCTGCTATCCCAACGAAATATGCGGAAACGGCAACAAATCCCGATCCTCCGAAAAGAGCGCCCGCAATAAGGGCGACAATCGGCATTTTGGCACCGCACGGAATAAACGCTGTCGTCATGATGGTCATCCGGCGATCTCTTTCGTTTTCTATGGTACGCGAAGCCATAATGCCGGGAACGGAACATCCGGACCCGATCAGCATCGGAATAAAACTCTTTCCCGAAAGCCCGAACCTGCGAAAGATCCGGTCCATAATAAACGCCACTCTGGACATGTAGCCCACATCTTCCAAAAGAGACAGCATCAGGAACAGTACAATCATTTGCGGAACAAAGCCCAGGACAGCGCCGACGCCGCCGACGATTCCGTCCACCATCAATCCGCTCACCCACGGAGCTGCGCCGGAGGTTTCAAACCAGGTCGAAAGAGGCGCAAGAATCCACTCTCCGAAAAGAGTGTCGTTTGTAAAATCCGTCACCATGCCACCGATGGTCGATACGGATATATAATAAACAAAAAACATGATCGCCGCGAAGATCGGCAGCGCCAGCACGCGATTCGTTAAAATACGATCTATTTTATCGGAGCTGGTATTTCCGGCTTTTATATTTCTGGTTACACAGCGAGCGACCAGCTTTTCGATATAATCGTAGCGCTGGCTGATGATGATGCTTTCCGAATCATCGTCCATTTCCGCTTCGCAGGCGACGATGTGCGTCAGAAGATGTGCCCAAAGCTCTTTGTCCAAGTTGAGTTCTTCCAATACTTTAGGATCCCGCTCAAAGACTTTGATCGCATACCAGCGAACATACCTTTGGGGAACCCTACTCTCTATGGATTCTTCGATATGGGCTATGGCATGCTCGACGCTGCCGTTAAAGACAGGAGGAATATGTAAAGGGTCGTTCTTGGACGCAAGCTCCGCCGCAGCTTTAGCCACATCCATGGAGCCCATGCCTTTTAAAGCCGACGTCTCCATCACTTTGCATCCCAAAGCAGCCTCCAGGCCTTTTAAATTGATGACATCCCCGTTTTTTCGAACGATATCTATCATGTTAAGAGCAATGATCACCGGAATGCCGATTTCGGCAATCTGCGTCGTAAGATAGAGGTTACGCTCTATATTTGTCGCGTCCACGATGTTGATGACCGCATCGGGTTTTTCTCCGACAAGATAATTTCTTGAAACCACTTCCTCCGGAGTATAAGACGACAGAGAATAAATACCCGGAAGATCCTGAATAATAATATCCTCAGACCCTTTCAGCTTCCCTTCTTTTTTTTCCACAGTAACTCCCGGCCAATTCCCCACGTATTGGGAAGAGCCCGTAAGATCGTTGAACATGGTCGTCTTGCCGCTGTTGGGATTTCCTGCAAGTGCAATTTTTATACTCATCTCGACCTCTTTTACATCACTTCTATCATTTGGGCGTCCGCCTTCCTTATGGAAAGCTCATACCCTCTGACCGTCACTTCGATGGGATCCCCAAGGGGTGCTACTTTTTGTATGGTTACCTCCACACCTTTTGTAACGCCCATATCCATAATCCTTCGACGGAGGGCTCCTTGCCCGTGCAGTTTAACCACAGTTACTTTATCTTTGATTTTGACATCTTTCAGTGTTTTCATGGTGTGCCTCCGCAGTTTTTATGAGATAAAGTTAGTTGGCTCTAACTTATGGTTGAAATAATTAGTTAGATTGCTCTAACCATTTTGAAGTTTAACACCTCTAACTTATTTTGTCAACAGTTCTTGCAAAAAAAGTTAGAGAATGCTAACATGAAGCATAGAGAAGAAAGGACGACCGTTATGAATATAATGAAATCCTCCGAAGATTATTTAGAAATGATGCTGATGCTCCAAGAAAGTAAAGGTTATATACGTTCTGTGGATATAGCGGCAGAATTGGGCGTAACAAAGCCCAGCGTTTCTTACGCCACAAAACGTTTAAGAGAAAACGGCTACATAGCCATGAATGCGGAAGGGCATATCGAGTTGACGCCTTCCGGTCATAAAATTGCAAAAGAAATGTACGCGCGGCACAAAGTGATAGCCGGTTTTCTGATCAGCATGGGAGTCAGCGAAAAAGCAGCTTACGAAGATGCCTGTAAAATGGAACACGATATCAGCGCAGAAACCATGAGTGCCTTAAAAAGACACGCTGCCCAGCATAAATAACCCATAAAACAACCGGCGGAAATATTCTTTCCGCCGGTCTTTTTTTAGAGCATCCTGCCCCTATTCTATATCGCTCAGGTAAAGCACTCTCCGGTTTGAACCGTATATTTCGTCTGGCCGCCTTCGTCTAAATATTCCAGAAGGTAGAAAGGCTCGTCGGCCTCCATGTGGCCCATAAAAGTTTCAGCAATCTGGCCGTCCACGGTAAATTGAACATAAGTTACACTGTCGAAAGTAAGGCAAATGGTTCTTACGATTTGACCTATAAGCAGCTCTTCCTGCAAAGACCCCCCGTTTAGTCCGGTAGAAGCAAGATCGACCGTTACAGTATCTCCGCTCTCCGAAAGATCTGCACTGTTGATGACAATGTTCTCTGTGAGCATCGTTAAATAGGTTTCTTCGACGGGCGCACGCAGTGCTGTTAATACAGAAAGAACCTCCGAACCTTCCGTCAGGACCATTTCTGTGGCAACATCGATGTAAGCTTCCCCGCTGCCGGATACAACATATTCTTCGTTCGCGTAACTTAGGTGAACGTCACTGGCCTCTTCTTCTTCCTCGTCCTTTGCACAGCCTGCTGCCAAAGTAGCAAGCATTACGACGATACAGCCGATCAAGACCGCGACAGCTGTTTTCTTTTTTGCCATTCTTCTCCCCCCTTCCTAATGAAGTTCTCTATTGGAAGTTTTTTCATAGGTCCATTCTATCATAAAACCTTTACTTTTTCATTTAAGGTTTTCTTGATCTCTCTCCATGAGGGGCAAAAGTTGTCCATATAGGCTTTAAACCTTGCACCATGACCTTTTTCAAGAAGGTGGGTCAGCTCGTGGATGGCGATATATTCCAGGCATGAAACGGGTTTTTTCGCTAATTGAAGATTAAAACAAATGACGGCAGTTCGAATATTGCACGTGCCCCAGCGAGTCGTCATGTTCCGAACATTCCATTTCCGGGCGCTTACTCCGGTGATGCGCTGAGATTTTTCTAAAATATCGGGAATCGCTTTCTTAAGTTCCCCTCGATATAAGTTGTTCAATGCATCTTCTCTTTGCTTCCTGTTGCTTTTCCCGGAAATTCGGAGGATAATTTCTTCGCCTGTGCATTCTGCGGCTGCATTTTTAAGTCGAAGATTTTTTTCTTTTTCAACATCCGCTATGCGAAGAATATATGGTTTTCCCCACAGATAATGCGTCTCGCCGCTTTTGTATTCATGCTGCACTACCGCTGCATATAACCGCTGCTTCTCTTTCACCCAATCGATTTTTGAAAGAGCAAAATTATATATTGTTTGCTCCGAAGTGTGCCAGGGCGCAGTAAGATTGACGGTGCCATTGGGAGGAACGACCCGAATATACATATTTTTGATCTTCTTTTTTTCTACGGCTATTTCCACGCCGCCTATGTCTATATGATTCATTCTGCATCCCGGTCGAAAAAGGGAGACTTGCGTCTCCCCTTTCAAAGCACTGTTACGATTTTTTACTTTTCATAAAAAACATTCCGAAAATTTGTATGGCGAAGAATATGATTAAATAGGCGATGATGGCTTTTCCGTGAGAAACATAAGCCGCATAGACCATAAACAACGAACCGGCGATTCCAAGAACAGGCATAAGCTTGCCTTTCAATGCGCCAAGGTCCTTTTCTTTTTGCATAAACATAAAAAATATGGGAATGTACATTGCGTATATTGTAATGATGGGAAGTTCGGAAGAGTCAAAGCAGAACATTCCAAACCAGGGCGCGGTCAGATTGGCGCCGTAAAAGTAAAGCAGCCATGCGCCTGCGCAAAATAAGCCGAGCACCGATGCATTCGTAGGCATATTCGTCTTTGCATCCACTTGCTTAAAAACATCCGGGGCAGGGCCCATATTTCTGGCGGCTAAAGCGTAAAAGCCTCGGGTGCATCCCATCATCAATCCGTTTAAAGTTCCAAGGCAGGAGATGACGACGAATACAAACAAGCCTGTTCCCATGGCGTTGGAAAATATATTGGAGAATGCAAGTCTGGCACCGGATTCTCCGCTCTCCATGAGCGACGCATTGGATACAGCTCCTGCAAGTCCGACATAATAAAGGATGTAGGTAATCATAATAAGGAATGTCCCGCCGACCAGGGCTTTCGGAAGGTTTTTCTTCGCATCCTTGAGCTCCGCATTGATGCTCGTGGCGATAATCCATCCTTCGTAAGCAAACGCGGTGGCACATACGGCAGTCAGCAGCGCGGTCATCGTATCCATCTCAACAATAACCGTATTGAAATTCTCCGCAACCATTCCGCTGGAAAGCCCTGCAATCGTTCCCACAATTGCCATGGCAAACAATGGAATCAGCTTGATGACCGTTGTACTTACCTGGAACTTTCCTGCGATAATCGGGGACAATGTGTTGATTGTATAACTTGCGACCAGATAAAACATCGTGATGGCCAAACATTCGGGACCAACGATGCTCCAGTCCTTGCCAATCAGCACACAGGTGTATCTGGCTGATACCCAGGCTAAAACTCCTGTAAGCGTCGGATAATACGTTGTCGCCATAAACCAGCCGATAAAATATGCATACTTCGAACCCATCGTCGCCTCGGCATAGTCCACGATTCCGTTTACTTTTTCGTATTTCGTAGCCATGACCGCAAAGTTGTAGGCGCAGACAATCATGATGATACCGCCGATGATCCACGCGAGGATACCGATCGATAAGTTTCCTCCGGTTGCAGACAGAATTTTTTCTGCCTTGAAAAATACGCCGCTGCCGATTACGATACCGACGACCATGGCCGTCGCTGTGGCAAGGCCGTACTTTTTCTTTAGTGTCTCCATTTTACTTTCCCTCTCTCTTTTTTTTATTAATTTTTGTGACGATGAGTGCGGCATCGTACACGAAAAATAGTTTATCGACTATCCCTTTAAAAGTCAAGAAAGCCGGGATGTCTTACCGGCTTCGCTTTCGGGTTGAACTTTCGCTTTTCTGTAGTTGTATATTAAGATGGTGACGAAAACAATGGCTGCGCCCACAAGAGAAAGCGGCGTCAGCATTTCCCCGTAAAAAATCGCCACCCACAAGGGATTTAATATCGGCTCGATGCCTGTTACTAAACTTGCCGTAATGGCCGGCGTCGTTTCAAGGCCTTTTGTCAGGAAAATATATCCAAAGGCAAGCTGAAAGACGCCCAGAGCCGCCACTGCCAATAAAATTTTAGGTGAAGTTTCGCGGACGGCCAATAAAAAGGGAAAACCTATCAGGACACTGATCAACTGGCCCACGAGAACAGAAGACAAGCCATCTGAATCCGGAGAACTTTTCATCATAAACACACCGGCATAAGAGAGACCTGACAACAAAGCCAGACCGTTTCCCAGCATATTGCCGGTCGACAGTCCGTCAATCACGAAAAACACCAAACCGATGATGACAATGATGCAAGCGATGATGTCATCTTTTTTCGGCTTAACGCCAAACAGCAAAAAAGTCAATATCAAAACAAAGATAGGCGCGGTAAATTGAAGAATGATGGTATTCCCGGCTGTAGTCAGCTTGTTTGCAAGGCTGAAAAGGTTGTTCGTTCCCGCAATGCAAAGCGCGCCGATAAAAACAGTGCGATTGAATTTGAGCTTGTGTTTTGAAATTAAAACAAAGAGCCCGATGATGAAAATCGATAGGATATTGCGCGCGGAATTAATAGCCAGCGCATGCCAGGGAATAAATTTGAAACACAGCCCGCCCACACTGAAAAGAACGGCTGCGATAAAAACGTAAATTGTGCCTGATTTTTCTGTCTTAATCATTTGGATCTCCTTTGTATTGTCCCAATTTTACGGCAATTTCCGCTAATTTTGCAAGGCGGTGATTCAATCCCGATTTCTTTAAGGGGGGATCGAACATTTCTGCCAGTTCCACCAGAGACATTTCAGGATTTTCCAATCGGATCAAAGCCGTTTCCCTGAGCTTGGGCGGCAATGTCTGAAGCCCCCTTGCCTTATCGATGGTTCTGATATCAGCCAGTTGCTTTTGAGCTGCATTGACGGTTTTTTCAAAATTAGCGCTGTCACAATTGCTGATTCGGTTTGTCTTGTTTCTAAGCTCCCTCGTGATTCGAACATCTTCAAATCGGAACAATTGCCCGTGAGCGCCCAGAATGTTAAGAAAATCTATAATTTGCTCGCATTCTTTTATGTAGACGATATAATGATTTTTCCTTTGGACAATTTTTGAACGAAGGCCAAAACTGTTAATGAGCTTCTTTACATCCTGCGCCATATATTCTCCGGCGCAGACGATCTCTAAATGATAGCCTTTTGTCGGATCGCTTATGGAGCCTGCAGCTAAAAATATGCCACGCAAAAGAGCTTTTTTACAGCAACGCTTCTTTATTAAATCCTGATTGATCCCGTCGGTAAGATAGTTGCTGCCTTCCCGCACACCAAGAATGCCTACTTCTCGAAGAATCTGCTCTGCGTTCATTTCAGAAGTTATAATCAATTCGTAAGATCTTCCTTTGGAAAGCGGAGCCGCTTCCCCTATGGACAACGCTGTCTTTGCGCCAAAGTAGCTTTTAATCATTGTGATAAAAAGTCTGGCTACCGCCGGATTTTCCGTCATCACCTTTATACTCATTTTCCCGCCGGTGAGCCTTATGCTGCCTGCGAAACGCAAAAAGCCTGCGATTTCCGCAAGCATGCAACATTTTTTATCAGGCTCCAGTTGAGTCAGTTCTTTCTTCGTGTCAGAGGTAAAAGACATTACACTCGCCCCCGTGTTTCTTTTGATTATACACTTAAAGAAAACTTAACACAATCTTCATTTGACCCGCAGCAAGAAATAGTGTATAGTTCCCCCATGAGATTAACTTTGATTCGTAAAATTCAAACACTATGCAGAGGCGGCAACTATGCCGAAGTTATGCCTCAATTCCAATCAGTGTACGATGTGGTAATAGGCGGAGAAAATCTTGCTAAAATGCTTGATTGCAAGCAGCACAAGAACTGTAATTGCCTGGAACATAGCATCGCTGTGGCTTATTTCAGCCTGCTGGTTGTAAACCGATTTAAGATTAAGTGCAGCCGCTCTTCTTTATTGCGCGGGGCACTTTTGCACGATTACCATTTAGGTGATTGGCGCGGGGGCGACGGCTCGTCCTTTAAACACGGTTTCAGTCACGCAAAGGCGGCGCTGGCAAACGCAAACGCAGAATTCGCTTTAGATCTCATAGAGCAGGACGCAATCCTGCATCACATGTTCCCGATTAACCCTATACCTCCGAAATACGTGGAGGGGGTTATCGTGTGCATTGTTGATAAAATGTGTGCAATATACGAGGCTACCAGTTCTACTCCTTATAAAAAGCTTCTTTCAAGAATCAACCATATGCATTCGAGAAAAACAGCGTAGCTCGCTCAAATAGTATAAAAAGAACCCGGAATCATCGGGTTCTTTTTTCATATACTATATGATATCCGCTTTATTTTGTAAGGCTCAGAATCTGGCGAGCTTCTGTGGGGTTAGCCACTTCTCTTCCCATAAGCTTTGCAATATCGACAACCTTGGCAACCAGTTCCCCGTTGTTCTTTGCAAGAACGCCTTTTTCCAAGTAAAGATTATCTTCGAAGCCGACACGGACGTGGCCGCCCATGGCAATGGTCGCAGCAACGATATTCCATGTGCTCTTGCCGATGCCTGTAGCTGTCCAGGTTGAACCTGCGGGAATGCTTTCCGCCATGAACACCAGGTCGCGAACTGTCGCGGCCATCTGAACGCCCAGAACAAAATCGAAATGGAGCGGGTGATTCAAAAGGCCTTTTTTATCTACTTTAAGAGCGATGTCGATCATGCCTTTGTCGAAAACTTCCAATTCCGGCTTTATCCCTCTCTCTTGCATGATCTTTGCAAAATTCATGATGGTATTGTCTGTGTTGATAAAGATATCATCTCCGCCGAAATTGCACGTACCGCAATCCAATGTCGCAAATTCCGGAGTCGGGACAACATCTGTAGATTGGAGTCTTTCCAGGTCTGTCATACCGACGGCGCCGCCTGTGGATGGCTGAATGATCACATCGGGGCATACTTTGCGGATTCCGTCCATGCACGCCTGAAAACGCGCAGTGTCTTGCGTGGGGGTTCCGTCATCCCATCTGACGTGAAGGTGAATCAGAGAAGCACCGGCATCGTATGCTGATTTTGCCTCTCTGACGATCTCCTCTACAGTATAAGGGACTGCGGGATTCTGCTCTTTTGTAACTTCTGCGCCGCTGATGCATGCGCTGATAATAAGTTTTTCCATCGTAATCTCTCCTTTTATTTGACTTATTTTTATCGCGTGATGCATAGCACCCGCATATTTGACCAGACTAAATTATATCATAAGTCTCTATGGATAACCACCACATGCTTGCCCTGTGCCTTGAATATTTTTGCGAATTCGTTCACCATCACCACAGAACGATGATGCCCGCCGGTGCAGCCTATGGCGATGACAAGATTATATTTGCCTTCCCTCGCGTAGTGCGGAATCAGAAAAGAAATCAGCTCGGTCGCTTTTTTAATGAATTCTTTGGATTCGGGGAATTGAAGCACATATTCCCTTACTTTTTTGCTGTTTCCCGAAAGTTTTTTCATACTGGTCAGATAAAACGGATTGGGAATAAATCGAACGTCAAAAACCCAATCAGCTTCTGTGGGCATCCCGTTTTTATAGCCGAAAGACTGGAGTGTTATATTAAAGCTGTCTTCCTTTTGATTGGAAAGGAGCAGACGTTTTATTTCCTGATTAAGCGCCGCAACTTTAATGTTTGACGTGTCGATCACAAACGACGCACGTGCGCGGATTTTTTCCAACCGCTCTCTTTCGCTGATGATGCCTTCCATCACGCTGCCGCCCTGTGAAAGCGGATGGCTTCGGCGAGTTTCTTTATACCTTCGTATCAAGGTTTCATCGGAAGCTTCGAAGAACATAATTCGATACTTTATACCTTCTTCTTCCAAATCATCCAGGCTTTCCATCAGGTCATTAAAAAAATCCCCGCCTCTGATATCGACAACAAAAGCAGCTTTTTCAATTCTTCCCGAGCTTTTTTCTGCCAGATGAATGAACTCTTTAATCAACTTTGGAGGCATGTTGTCTACACAGTAGTAACCCAAGTCTTCCATACAGTGTATGGCATGGCTCTTTCCTGCTCCGGACAAGCCGGTGACGATAATGAATTCCATTTTGCTCTCCTCGTTTTCCGCAAAGATCAAGTGCTTACCGTTCTTCCCTAAAGCCAATCATCCTGACTTCCGGTTCCAGTAGAATTCCGGAATAAGACAATACGCTTTCTTGAATGATGCGCATCAAATCTATCACGTCTTTTGCCGTCGCATTGTCAGCATTCACAATAAAACCCGCATGCATGGGAGATACCTGCGCCCCGCCGCAAGACAAGCCTTTAAGGCCCGCCTCTTCGATCAGCTTTCCTGCGAAGTTGCCTTCCGGCCGTTTGAAAAAGCTGCCGGCGCTGGGCTGCCACATCGGTTGTTTCGCCGTTCTTCTCTGCGTATAATCCTTGGTCTTTTCGTCTATTTCGGTGGGGTTTCCCTGGGTTAAATTGATTTTTATTCCCAATATAACCTCCCCGTTCTCCTGAAATATGCTCTTTCTATAGGCAAACCCCAGATCCTTACATGGTCTGTCCTTCATCATTTCCTTTTGAGCGATAGAGCTTACGGAATGAACAATATCCTTCATTTCTCTGCCGTAGGCTCCTGCATTCATAAAAACAGCACCTCCCAAACTTCCGGGTATGCCTCCGGCAAATTCCATTCCGGTCAGACCTGCTTCCCCTGCTGCTTTTGAAACTTTGGCAATAAGGGCTCCTGCTTCCGCAAAAATAACACTGCCCTCGATATGCACCCGATCTAATCCTGAGCCGATCTTTATTACGACGCCCTCGTAGCCTTCGTCGGCAAACAATACGTTGCTGCCGTTACCCATGATGCAATACGGCGCCTTGCTTTTTTCCAACACTTCCAACGCCGAAAAAAGTTCTGCCATGTTTTGAGGAAAAACGCAAAGAGCGGCAGGGCCGCCCACTTTGAATGTCGTGTGATATTTCATAAGGCAATTTGCCTCTATATGCTCTGCATCTATAAATTTCAGCAGTTCTTCTTTTGTATGTGCTAACGTTTTGGGCACACTATACCTCCGCAGATTCGCTGACCTGCAAAAGCACGTCCAGCCGGTTGATGATACTTCGTCCAAGCATGCCGCAAAAAGGAGCGGCATCTCCGGAATTCAGATATTGACTGATTTGAAGATTATATTCCTGCTCGCTGACAAACAGGTGTGGCACAGGAATACCGTTTTCCATAAGAATATAGAGCAACGCAACGCCTGCCATGGTGACACTGTCGGGACCATACGGATAAATCTCCAAAATATCCATATGGACCAATGCCGCCCGGGTTATCGGATCCTGCTTTCTTCCTTCTGTTGCAAGCCGATGGAAAAGCAGATCGATCTGCTCTCCGATATCACGGAAATGCGGCGGATTATAGCCCCATTCGTACACGACGGGATTATTCTCTCTGTACTGCGCCTGCTTCTTTTCAAAAAGCATGCAATAGTATCTGTTCAAAAGCTTTTCCGTCAAAGAATTTTTCATGCCCAGACTGCTTTTTATATCTTTATAAATGTCTCTGTACCGGTGAACAAACCCATATAATTCCAAAGGGACATTCTCCATGATCTCTCCGCGGAGAATACTGACGACAACACCTTTTTCCAAAGGGGTGCCCCGAAGAATCAGACACGTAAAAATCCACCCCCAGAGAGAACTTTCATCAACCCACGATGTGAATGCACTGTCTGACGGTTTCTTTTGGTTCAGCAAATCGAGTTTTTCTTGAATGTCCTTATACATTTGAGAACTCCGCAGGGGAAGCTACGTCTTTTATATATAGTAACATATTTAGCCCTTGGAATAAATGCATTTTATAACATGGAGGAGATAAGGTCGCCCACTTCTTCGGTTCCGACCAAAACCATCCCTTCGCTGTGAATATCCGCTGTCCGATACCCCTTGGCAAGCACGCTTCTTACAGCAGCCTCTACTGATTGCGCTTCGTTATCAAGCCCGAAACTGTAACGAAGCATCATGGCGACAGAGAGAATTGCGGCCATTGGATTTGCCTGATTTGTTCCTGCAATATCAGGAGCGCTTCCGTGAATCGGCTCATACATACCAAAATTTCCCTGCGCCAGACTTGCAGAGGGCAGCATTCCGATAGATCCTGCGATCATGCTGGCTTCGTCTGAAAGGATATCCCCAAACATATTGCTTGTAACGATTACGTCAAACTGTTTCGGATTACGTACTAACTGCATGGCGGCATTGTCCACATACATATGGGACAGCGCGACATCCGGGTAAGACAACGAAACTTCGTTTACCACCCTTCGCCACAGTTTTGAGCTTTCCAGCACATTGGCTTTATCGACGCTGACAAGCGTTTTGCTGCGTTTCCTGGCCATCTCAAACGCTACAATTGCAATTCGTTTGACTTCTCCTTCGGCGTAGATTTCCACATCGTAAGCAGCTTGTCCCATTTCTGTGTTTTTATATCCTTTTTCGCCGAAATAAATTCCCCCGGTAAGTTCGCGCACAACCATAAGGTCCAAGCCCTCGGCTACAATTTCAGGGCGAAGAGGACAGGCATCTGCCAATTCGGGAAAGAGCAACGCAGGCCTTAGATTTGCGTAAAGGCCGAGCCGTTTTCGAAGCGCAAGCAGAGCCTGCTCCGGGCGTTCGTTCCCGGGCAAAGCATCCCACTTGGGACCTCCCACCGCGCCCAAAAGCACGCTGTCGCTTCGGAGGCAGCCTTCCACGGTTTCTTCCGGAAGGCATTTCCCTGTGGCATCGATTGTGCAGCCTCCCGCCAGAAGTTCGTCGTATAAAAATTCGTGGCCGTAATTCTTCCCTACGCGACTCAAGACTTTCTTCGCTTCCCGGATAACATCCGGGCCGATGCCGTCGCCCGCTACGACTGCTATGTTATATTTCATGCTGCATTTTCTCCTTGACGTATTCCACAAGACCTCCGGACGTTATAATTTGTTGAAGAAATGGAGGAAAAGGTTGCGCTGTGTATTCTTTCCCGGTAGTCTTATTTTTTATTTTTCCTGAGGAAATATCGACTTCGACCTCGTCTCCCGTCTCAATTTCCGATGCTGCTTCCCGGCATTCGAAAATCGGCAAACCGGTATTAAACGCGTTGCGATAAAAAATCCGTGCAAAGCTTGGCGCGATGACACAACAAATGCCGGAAGCCTTTATAGCAATCGGAGCGTGTTCTCTGGAGGATCCGCAGCCGAAATTTTTTCCCGCAACAATGATATCGCCGGCTTTCACTTTATTTTTAAAATCCTGATCGATATCCTCCATACAGTGCCCCGCAAGATCCGAAGGATCTGCAAAGCTGAGATATCTGGCAGGGATAATCACATCGGTGTCAACATTTTCACCGTATTTAAAAACTTTACCCATGATAGCTTCCTTTCTCATTATATTTCGTCCGGTCCGGCAATGCGGCCGACAACGGCAGATGCAGCGGCAACGGCAGGGCTTGCCAAATAAATTTCAGACTCCACATGCCCCATACGTCCCACGAAATTGCGATTTGTCGTAGAAACCGCACGCTCTCCTGCAGCTAAAATCCCCATATGCCCGCCCAGGCACGGTCCGCATGTAGGCGTGGAAAAAACGGCGCCAGCCTTGATGAATATTTCCGCATAACCATTCTTGACACATTCAAGATAAACTTGCTGCGTCCCCGGAATAATAATCAGCCGGAGACCTTTTGCCGCTTTCTTACCTTTCAGTATTTTTGCGGCCATTTCCATGTCTTCCATCCTTCCGTTGGTGCAGGAACCGATCACCACTTGATCGATTTTTATGTTTCCGACTTCATCGATCGTTTTGGTATTGTCCGGCAAATGCGGAAAAGAGACGGTCGGCTTGATGTTGGAAAGATCTATCATGTATGTTTTCTCATATTCGGCATCTTTGTCGGGAGTGTATACTTTCACTTTTTTCGCCATGTCTTTATTCTTTGTTTTATGCTGCCTAAGATATTTTTTCGTGATTTCATCGACCATGAAAATTCCGTTCTTCGCACCGGCCTCGATCACCATATTCGCCATGGTAAAACGATCGTCCATGGACAGATTTTTTAGGCCGGGGCCCATAAATTCCATGGAGCGATAGAGAGCGCCGTCCACTCCCAACATGCCGATAATATGCAAAATAATATCTTTGCCGCTCACCCATTTGCGGGGCTTTCCGACCAATTCGAAGCGGAGAGCAGACGGAACTTTAAACCAGGCTTTTCCCAATGCCATGCCGGCAGCCATATCCGTGGATCCGATTCCGGTCGAAAATGCGCCCAATGCTCCGTATGTGCAGGTGTGGGAGTCTGCGCCGATAATCACATCCCCCGAGACGACCAATCCCTGCTCCGGAAGCAGGACATGCTCTATGCCCATTTGCCCCACTTCGAAGTAATTGCTGATGCCCTGAGAATATGCAAACTCTCGGAGGATTTTGCACTGCTCTGCAGATTTTATATCTTTATTTGGTGTAAAGTGATCAGGCACAAGGACGACCTTGTGTCGGTCGAATACATTTTTCGCGCCCATCTTTTCAAATTCTTTCATCGCAACAGGTGCAGTAATATCGTTTCCCAGAACGACATCCAGCGCCACCTCTATAAATTGACCGGCTACAACTTTCTTTAAACCGGCGTGGGATGCGAGAATTTTTTGTGTCATTGTCATTCCCATGATTTCATCTCCTTTTTTCCCTTTATGGCGAATCCCGCAAAGGAATTCTTTTAAGCTTTAATACTTCCTTCATAAAACATTTTGTTGACGGCATTGATGTAAGCCTTAATGCTGGCTTCTATGACATCGGTGGACAATCCGCGACCTGTAAATTTGCCGCTTTCGGTGCTGATCTTGACAAAGGCGTCTCCCAAAGCGTCTTCGCCTTCGGTGATGGAGCGAAGCTGGTAATCTTCCAGTTTCATGTCGATGCCCACAATTTTTTCTATGGCCTTAAAGGAGGCATCGATGGGACCTTCTCCACGGGAGACTTTCTCAAAGACTTTATCCTCTTTTGTCAATTTGATTACTGCCGTGGCGGTAATCGAATTCCCGCTGTTGATGACGAATCGTTCCAATTTCAAAACATCCGGAATTTCAGAAAAGCTCTTGTTGATCAGTGCCTCTATATCTCTGTCGTATACTTTCTTCTTTTTATCTGCGATGATTTTAAACTGCTCAAATGCAGATTTTAAGCCTTCTTCCGATACTTCGTATCCCATCTCCCTGATTTTACTTCTGAAAGCGTATTTCCCGGAATGCTTGCCCAATACCATGTTGTTCATGGCAAGTCCGATGGATTCGGGCGTCATGATTTCGTAGGTTTGCTTATTTTTCAGAACGCCGTGCTGATGGATTCCCGCTTCGTGGGCAAAGGCGTTTTCTCCGACAATGGCTTTGTTGGGTTGAACGTTGGCCCCTGTAATGCGCGAAAGCAATTTGGAAGAACGCAATAACTCTGTGGTGACAATAGCCGTTTCGCGTTTGAAAAAATCCTGCCGTGTGGAAATCGCCATGACGATTTCCTCTAAAGCCGCATTTCCTGCCCGTTCTCCGATTCCGTTTATTGTACATTCAATTTGCGAAGCACCGGCTTTCAGCGCGGCCAGCGAGTTGGCGACCGCAAGTCCAAGATCGTTATGGCAATGAACCGATATTGCCACATGATCCAGCGCCGGACAGCGATCGCGGATTTTCATCAAGAACTCGTAATATTCGTCGGGTACCGTATAGCCTACCGTATCGGGAATATTGATGGTGGTCGCGCCTGCCTTAATGACGGCATCAAAGACTTGTGCAAGAAAAACCGGATCGCTCCTTGTAGCATCTTCTGCGGAAAACTCGACATCTCCGCAATATTTTTTTGCGCGCTTCACCATGGCTTCCGATGTTTCCAATACTTGCTGCGGCGTCATGTCGAGTTTATATTTCATGTGGATGGGCGATGTGGCCAGAAATGTGTGTATTCTGGGCTGTGCCGCAACGGATACAGCCTCCCACGCTCTGTCAATATCTTCGGGTATCGTTCTTGCAAGGCTCGCGACAACCGACTCTTTTACGTTTTGCGCCACTGTTCTGACCGACAGAAAATCTCCCGGCGAAGAGATGGCAAACCCCGCCTCTATAATATCCACTTTCATTTTTTCCAGCTGTTTAGCCAGTTCAGTTTTTTCTGCAAGGTTCATACTGCAGCCCGGTGATTGTTCTCCGTCGCGGAGCGTTGTGTCAAAGATTTTAATTCTGCTGTTCATTTTGCCTTCCTCCGTTTTTCACTGCGCTCCTTTGAGAATAAAAAAATCCCCGGAGCTATACACTCCAGGGACGATAATAATACCGCGGTACCACCCTGCTTACCGGAAAACCGGTCGCTCGATAGGTTCTAACAAACCCGAGGCTCAGATAACGGGGCCTTCCGTAATTCCTTACTGGCAAATGCGTTCGGAAATTCAGCTCGGGAGCGAGAAAATCGGGTCTTCGCGTGCCGGTCTTTCAGCAACCGCCGGCTCTCTGCAACGCTATTACAACCAATAAAACTCCGTCATAGCTTTTATATATTTGCGTAAGTATACATAAGCATGCCCTGCTTGTCAAACAGTATTTTTTTGATCGAAGAATATGGCCGTAATCGCTCTTTGCATAAAAACATTTCTTTCCGGACATATTTCTCTTTAATTTTTTCGGCATAATGCTATAATGTAAGCGAAAATAGAACTGCAAAGTTCGTGTTATAAGGAGGAGACTATGAAATTTTCCAGCAATTCAACGTTGTTCCCTTTCACCCATCCGCAAATTCTACCCGTATCAGGTGGAATGTGTAAAACAGGGAAAGAAAATCTATCATCTCAATATCGGTCAACCTGATATCAAAACCCCTCCCATTTATTTTGAAACCGTACGCAATTTCAGTGCTCCGGTACTCGAATACGCGCCATCTCCGGGAATTCCTTCCGTTATTCAGGCAGTTCAAAAATATTACGATGATATAGGAATTCATTATGAAACACCAGACGTTGTCGTTACATCCGGCGGCAGCGAAGCTTTGATGTTTACGCTGGCGACTATTCTGGATGACGGCGACGAAATTTTAATCCCCGAGCCATTTTACCCGAACTACAATACTTTTGTGTCGACAACAGGTGCAAAGATAACTCCTATTCCGACGACGGCAGAAGAAGGCTATCATTACGCAGACAAAGAAAAAATCGAAAAGCTCATCAATAAGAACACAAGGGCTATCATGTTCACAAACCCCGGTAACCCGACCGGCGTCGTACTTTCGCCCCAAGAATGCAGGATGTTGGCTGATTTAGCCATTAAGCACGACCTCTTCCTGATTGCAGACGAAGTGTACAGAGAGTTCATCTACAGCGGCGAACCGCTTTCCTCCATGGGAAGCTACGAAGATGCCAAAGATCATGTCATCATTATCGACTCCGTTTCGAAAAGATTCTCCGCTTGCGGAGCCAGAATCGGTGTGGTCATATGCAAGAACAAAGAATTCCAGGGGCAATTCATGAAGCTTTGCCAGGCAAGGCTTTCCGTTGCAACATTAGACCAGTTGGCAGCTGCGCAGCTTTACACCGTAGATCCGTCCTACTTCCAGGAAGTAAGAGATGAATACAAAAAGAGAAGAGATACGGTTTATCAGGGACTTTCAAAAATTCCCGGCGTGGTTTGCAAGGAGCCTCAGGGCGCATTCTACGTTATGGTAAAACTTCCCGTTAAGAATACGGAAGATTTTCTCGTATGGCTGCTGACAGAATTCCAGGACAATAACGAAACATTGATGTATGCTCCCGGCGGCGGATTTTACGCCACTCCCGGAAACGGACTCGATGAAATACGTATTGCATACGTACTGAACTGCAAAGATTTGGAGCGTTCCATGGAACTGCTGCGCATTGCTTTAGAAAAATACAATGCAAAATAGGTGAAGAGATGAAAAAGGTAAACGTGTACCACTACGACGCCTTTACGACAACCGCCGGCATGGGGAACCCTGCCGGCGTCATCTTTCAGGCGGAAAGATACAGTACGGAAGAAATGCAAGAAGTTGCACGACAAATCGGCTTCAGCGAATGTGTTTTTATTCTCCCTTCGGACAGAGCGGATTTGGGCTTGCGTTACTTTACGCCCGGCGCAGAGGTAAACCTCTGCGGCCACGCCACCATGGCGTCGGTCTATGCCCTGTTCAAGGACATAGACCCGGGCGCTGCCCCTATCCATCGATCCGTGGAGACGAAAGCCGGCATCATCGGTGTCGATTATCTTCCGGATAAAAAAGAAGTGACGATGACGCAGTCCGACGCACAGTTTATCTCCTTCGAAGGCGATACTGCCGCGCTGATGGCTTCCATCGGACTTTCCGAAGATGACCTTTGCAGCGATTTTCCTGTTGTCTACGGTTCAACCGGGCTTTGGACCGTTATCGTGCCGATTAAAACTTTGGAAGCTTTTTCCGGCATGACACCGCACACCGAAAAATTCTCCGCCATATTGACGGCCATGCCTAACGCCTCCATCCATCCGATCTGCATGTCGACGCTTAAAGATTTTACGACGCTGCACGGCAGGCATTTTTCGCCGGCAATCAGCGGCCGTGTGGAAGACCCCATCACAGGAACCGCTTCGGGAGTAATGGGCGCTTACTATATCACCTATGTACGGCCGGAGTTGGAACGTTGCGATCTATTTATCGAGCAAGGACAGGATGCCGGTTACGACGGAATTGTCCATGTATGGGCGAATAAGAACGAAGGCGCCATTGAAGTTAAAATTGCCGGAACAGCTGTGGAGGTCGCATTGCTTTCCGCCGAAGTATAGCGACTTTTCTTACAATCCAAGATGTCAAATAAATAAAGAAATAAAAGGACGGTTGCCACCACTTGGGCAACCGTCTCTTTTTAAAAGTAACCTAATATTTAAAATGATTCTGCGAGTTCGTTGACGTCGGTAAGCGGACGATTCTGCTTAATCGCTGTCTCTGAAAGTGTAAGTTTGCCGTCATAGCAGGTTAACCCTGTCCGCATAAAGTACTTGTTGTCTTTCAATGCTTTTTTTACGCCTTTTTCCGCTATTTCAAGAACAATGGGAAGTGTGGCAAAAGAGAGCATTTCGGAAGCTGTTTTCGCAAAAGCGGAAGGAATGTTATCCACGCAATAATGAACGATTCCGTCTACGGTGAACACCGGATCGGTATGCGTTGTGCTCTTGCAGGTTTCGATGGCGCCCGGTTCATCGCAAGCCACATCTACGATCATGGCGCCCGGTTTCATCATTTTTAAATCTGCCCTGCTGACCAGCGGATCATTTTTCGTTCTGTCCCACATGATGCAGTTGATGATTACGTCGGATTCCTTAATGCACTTTATAAAATTTGCGCGATTTGACATAAGGAACGTCACATTGGGAGGAAGAGCGATTTTTGCCGCTTCCATCGCCTTTAAACTGTTGTCGATGATGCGGACTTCGTTGCCAAGACCCGCGGCAAAGTGCGCAGCGCCAAGGCCGCTGTTTCCAGCTCCGATGATGGTGATGACAGGCGTGTCAACGCCGGGGATGTTGCATAACATTTGACCGTTTCCGCCGTGGACAGCTTGCTTAAAATGCATGGCTGCCATAAAACCGCCGCGACCTGCGATTTGACTCATCGGCTTTAACAGAGGAAAGCCTCCGTTTGCATCGCGAAAGTCTTCGTATGCGAAAGCGGCGCATCCGCTCTTTAAGAGACAATCGGTTTCTTCGGGATGAGCGTTAGAGTGAATGTAAGTCATGAGAATTTTATCGCTTTTCATGTACTTATATTCCTGCGGGAAGAGCTCTTTTACTTTGTAGAACATTTCAGCTTTCGTGTAAATGGTGTCTGCGTCTGCAATTTTCGCACCCGCTGCGGCATAATCTTCGTCGGACGAACCGGCGATTTTCCCCGCATCATGCTCCACATAGACTTCATGACCTCTTGCAACCAGTTCGCGCACGGTGTCGGGAACAGCGGCTACACGATATTCGTTAGGTTTGATTTCCTTTAATACTCCGATAATCATTTTGATCTCCTTTCATTTCAGACAGGGCAAAACATCCCATGCATATACTTAACAATATGTATTGCAATTGACATGCCAACCCAAAATCCTTGAGATTTCAATGACCTTCGGATACCATTTGATGCAGTCGACAACTTTTCGCCTAAAACACCTGTTTACGCCGGCGAAAAATTGTCGGTCTATTCCGGTGCGACAAATTTTAAGCGTTGCCGCGCTCGATATTCAGTTGTTTGATTTTATAAGTGAGAGTCTGCCTTGGAAGGCAGAGCATTTCCGCTGCTTTTGTCTTGTTTCCTCCGGTAATGCGCAAAGCCTTTGTAATCAGATCTCGCTCGACCTGTTCGATGGCCGAAGAAAGAGGCATGATTCCCTGCCTGTTGTCGAAGTTGGGATCCATAATGGCATTCCCGTCTTTTCCCAAAAGTCTTCCGCATAAATAAGGAGGCATGTGCTCTTTTCCTAGAACTTCATCGTCTTGCGCAAATTCCACCGCCAATTCCATGACATTCTTTAACTCCCGAACATTTCCCTCCCAGCCGTAACCGAGCAATGCCTCGCGCAATTCTTCGGTTATGCCCCGGATGTGTTTTCCGTAAAGGTCCTGAAAATACTTGATATAATATTCGATGAATAACTCTATATCTTCTTTTCGGTTTCGAAGAGGCTCTATTCGTACAATACTGCTGGAAAATCTGTAGAACAAATCCTTGCGAAGGATGTTCTTTTCCATAGCCTCCACCGGATCCACGTTCATGGCACCTATGATTTTAACGGTTACCGTCTTGTCTTTGCTGTCTCCCAAAGGCCGGAACGTACCGTCCTGAAGAACACGAAGCAATTTTGCCTGCACTTCGTAAGGGATGGCATTCAACTCATCTAAAAATATTATGCCGCCGGCTGCTTCTTCGAAAAGTCCTTTTCGATTTTCCGCGCCCGTATAAATCCCTCTTTTCGTGCCAAACAGGATTGATTCCATCAGATTTTCGGGAACTGTAGCGCAGTTCAGCACCACGACTTTTTTCCTCGGTACTCCGCTTTGGGTAATCATAGCCTGAGCGAACATCTCTTTTCCCGTTCCTGTTTCTCCGTAAATTAAAGTCGGGTTGGGAAGTTTGGAAAGAGTCTTTGCCATTTCGATACTTTTTCGCATTTCCGGATTTCGCGTAAGGATAAGGCTGAAGGTGATATAGCCTGATTCCCGCTGAATCGTCTCGACAAATTCGTTGAAAATCACATCGCTTTCGGCACTGTCAACATTTTCGAGGGGTTCTACATCCTTGGCAAGTTCAACGACGCCGACAATTTTTCCCCGGCGCCTGATCGGAAGCGTAACATTGTGGGAAATAAACTTATGTCCCAGATAGTCGTGATAAATTTGATTTTTCTGCACAACAATTTCACCGGTGTTCATGCACCGGTAAATTGAACTTTCTTCCTTGCTCACATCGATATACACATCAAAAAAGTTCTTGTTCAGAATGTCTTTTGCTGCATATTCCGTCTGAATATTCGTCCTCGAATCGTATCTGGAATTGAAAATGATATTGAACTTGCTGTCGACAATAAGAATGTAATCTAAACTGTTAAATAGGAAACTGCCAATGGAAAGCAAAGGGAACACCTCCTGACATCATTTAAACATATACTCGATTTTGTCTATTTCTTTTTGGTCTATTTGCTCCAACCCTTGTTCTTTTCGATATAAAAACTCCCGAAGAATAATAAATCCTTGTTTGTTCACTCTGTAACGCGACATGAAAAAAGCGCAGGCGATCATGCCGATTGCCGGAAACAATATAAATATTTTTTCGAGCATGCCGATGGCAGCCGGACTCTGCACGGCGAGAGTGGCATCAAAACCCGAAAACTCCAATATACCGGTTAAGGCTTTTAACGTAACGGATATGGCTGTCGTACATATCAACATTTGCAGCGCCATAAGATTTCCTTCCCGGCGCTTACCGTAACGGTATTCATCCAGGTCCGTCACATCATAGAAATTTGTATTGCTCAGCTGCCAGAACATCGCCTGAACGTATACGCAACCGATGATATACGTATAGATAGAGAACTTCGTCGTGATTCCATAGAATGCATAAAAAAGGGCCAAGAGCCCGAAGATCACACAAGATACAACGATAAGCTCTTTTTTTCCGTACTTCAACGCTGCTCTTGTTACGATGAAAACAAATCCAATCTTTGCCAGGTTCGTCAACAAATAAAGCGGTGTGATGAATGTACCCGGAATACCCAATTTGTATATGACATAAAAAACAGTGGTGATCGTATAGGCTGTGTAGGTAAAGCTGATGGCGATTTTGGCATACATAAGTATTCTGT
>CAZSPZ010000008.1:60768-67520 GCA_964608965.1 uncultured Oscillospiraceae bacterium
GAAATAAGACCCTGTTTTTCGGGTGGATCGGTGATCATTCTCTCTTTACCCCTTGTGCTGTTCCAGCATATCAATCCGGTTGCAAGAACTAAAAGGCTGATAATCGCCACAAACAGAAACCAGGAGGCGCTGGCCGATAAGCCTTTTGCACTGAAAAAAGCGATAACTGCCAAGGGCGCCGCCGAGCCGATTAAATCTCCGGCGATACTGAATAAACGCGAAGTGCTGATCATGCGGATGCGATCTTCGTAATCGGTGGCAATATCTGCACCCAAAGCAAGAAACGCAACGAGGAATACGGCGAATGACATCCAATATAAAAATCCAAACGTCATATAATAGGCCATTTGCGCGCCGGGATTGGCCTGGAAATTATAGAAGCATGCAAGGTAACATATCGGCATCGCAACAGCCCCGAAAAGAATCAGGGGGCGTCTCCTGCCGAATTTTGATCGTAAATTATCGGAAAACCTGCCTACAAATATGCTGAATATCGCATCGGCCAGAATTGTAACGGATATGATGGTGCCTGCGCTTCCCGCATCCATACCGACAATGCTTGTCAGAAACAGAAGTTGATACGCACTGATGAAATTGTAAAAGCAGGCGTCGGGGAAATAGCCGACGCCGTAGCCTACATGTCTTTTAAATTGTTGCTTTCTTGTCTCTTGCATCCTGGCAGGCTCCATGGGGCGAACCTACCTCCATTCATCAGAATTTTATTTAGGTTTTTTTGTAAGGAAAATAAATCCCGCAAAAATCATACAACTTGCTACAATTAAACGCCTGTCTATCCAGGGAAGGAAAACCTGGAGCAATATCAGACCGCCCACAGCGATCAGGACAATTCCTATCGTATTTCCCGAATGATGCGACGTTGTTTTCGTCTGGGCGTTTTCCGGATTTGTTTTTATTTCCTCTTCTGTATTTTGCGTTGGCGATGCTGCCCGGTTCTCGTATTTGGTACCGTCTTGCGCAATGTACTGCGCAGATCCCGCATTACTCTCCACAGAATTGAATCGTTCGGGGTTCATGTTTGCAGCCATATTGCCGGCACTGTAAATCGGAGGGGCTGTGGGTATAACGAGCGCTGCGATGATATAAAACAGCAACCCCGCTCCGTACATCAGGGTAAAGAGCACGAACAACAGCCTTACGATAATTGAATCGACCTTGAAATACTCGGCAATACCCCCGCATACACCGAAAAGAGCTTTGTCGTCCTGCGATTTATACAATTTATTGTTGGTTTGCATTTACTTTCTTCCTTTCTCTAATCCTCTAAACTTATATATTTACTCTCCGGACTCATCCCTTTCCGGATCTGAGTAATCGGTAAAGCAGAGATTTAAATCCACATTGCCGGTGATTCCATTCACTCTTCCGCTGCTCGTATATTGCCACATCTGCAATGCATAAGGGAAAAATGGCCGGTTAAAATACTGCGCCAACCACTTGTCGTACTCCGCGAGCCTTTTCAAATCCAACTCTTCCATGAACCAACGGATATTGGAGTAAAGCATCGGTGTATAACCGGCTTCCTTTATCGTCTCGCAGAAGGCAATGGCGAAGTCGGTATGCTCTTCTTTTGTAAGATTTGCAGTCCTTGCATCTTTGGAAGCGGCATCTTCCAGATCAAGAACAACCGGCCACGTGATGTTGTAAGCGCGAATATTGTCCAGGACAAACTCGGCCTCCTGAATGGCTTCTTCCACAGTGATTGCCTGCGAAACAAAATAGACTCCCACGGCGACATCATTTTGCAGGGCGCCTTTTACATTGGCGTCAAACAAATCATCCTCTATTAAACCGCCTTGATCGTAGCCGCGGTACCCGACTCTTATAATCGCGTAATTTACACCATCCGCCGCTACTTTCTTCCAGTCGATGGTCTTTTGATATTTGGAGATATCTATGCCCTTGATGGACAGCGTCTTTCCTCCTTCGACATACTCCAATTCCTTATGCGCCTCTTCCAGTTGAACCAGGTTGTCCCAATTGTAATCAGAGAGGGGCAAATCAAAATTGACGGGCTCGTACCGATACGTTCCGTCGATGTCCTTGTATACGATGGTATCCGTATAAAACCGTTGCAGGAATTCCCAGATCGTACCGCTTTCCGTGGCATAACGATTTAAATCCTCCGCAGTGACGGTAATGGGTTCTTCTGTCTCCTCTTCGGCGGGCGGTTTTGCCTCGCCCGGATCTTCTGTTTCAGGTACGGTGCAGGCTGCTGCGCCAAAGACCGTCAGAGCCAGAAGCATGCCCGTTATCCAGAATTTTATGGTCTTTCCTTTCATTGCAGGCCTCCAAAATAACCGGCAATCGCTTCCATGATCAATCTGCCTGCTGCCGAGCCACCATCCAGGAGTCCGATTCCCTGATCCCCGTAGTATACGGCTCTGCCATGAACCGGTCTCATTGTTTTTGTGCTTTCGGAGCCTTCGGCTGCAGCTTTTGCCGCTTCCGCGAAAGCTATGGCAGGACTGTTTCCTGCGTAAGAATTCAAAACTTGCACAGCCGGGCACAATGCATCCAGAATAGTCTTTTCTCCCGGTTTGGAATGAGCTTTCTCCATAATAAGGGCTAACCCCTTATCCATCGCATCCGCCATTTCCCCTAACGTGGCTTCTTCTTTGCCTTTAAGAGCTTTTGCCATGCCCAGCATGCCAAAGGAAAGAATTGTTCCAAGGGAAGAAGGCGCAGCTTCATTAAACGCTGTGCTGCTTTTCAGAAAAATCTTACCCAGATCTGTTTCTTCTGTATGATTCAATAAACCCGTAACCGCACGAAACCCGCTGCTCATGGAGATGCCTAAATCTCCGTCACCATTTTGCTGGTCCAGCTCAATCAAATAATCCTTGTTTGCTTCCATGGTTTGACTGATTGCGGAAAAAATTTCCTTTAAGGTTCCTTTATTCATCGCTTCTCCTACTTGTTGGCATTTGTGTAAAAAGGTGTGGATGCGGGATAACGGAGCAGTTCTTTCAACTCGCTGTCCACTTTGAAAATCGTTACGGAAAGGCCTGCCATCTCCATTGACGTTGCAAATTCGCCTACGTGCGGCATAAACAGGGTGATTCCCTTCTCAGTAAGAATATTATGCACTTTTCTGTATGTAATGAGCAACTCTTCCAGCGGAGTAGCGCCAAGGCCATTCACCATGACCGAGACTTCGTCTCCTTTATCAAGAGGCATATCTTTTAATATGGTATCGACGATCAGCGATGCCGTCTCGTCTGCTGTTTTCATTTTAGATACTTGAATACCGGGTTCTCCGTGGATTCCCATACCGATTTCCATTTCGTCCTGCCCGATGGAAAAGGTCGGTTTTCCGACTTCGGGAACGATGCATGGAGAAAGTGCTATTCCCATTGTCCGAATGTTAGACAAAGCCTTTCGAGCCACGGCTTCCACTTCGTCTAAAGTTTTTCCCTGCGCTGCAGCGGCACCGGCTATTTTAAATGCGTAAACCATACCGGCTACGCCTCTTCTCTTATCTTCTGAACCCTTGGGTGAAGAAGCCACATCGTCGGCGACTAAAACGGTTCTTGTTTTTATGTCGTCAAAATCGACGTTCTCGCAAGCCATATCGAAATTCAACCGGTCTCCGCCGTAGTTTCCATATAAGCAGAGCACGCCGTTTCCCCGATCGCAAGCCCTGATCATATCTTCCATTTTTTTAGCGGAAGGAGAAGCAAAGACGTTTCCAATGGCGCAGCCATCCAGCATGCCATCTCCCACATAGCCTAAAAAAACAGGCAGGTGACCGCTGCCGCCGGCAGTTACAATGCCGACTTTGCCGTCTCGCGCAGGAGCTTTGGAAATCAGAATTCTATGATCGCCATCCAGCAAACCGACTTTATCACCATAAGCAAGGACGATACCTTCCATGGTTTCATCTACGAAATTCTCCGATAGATTCATCATCTTTTTCATGTGCTTTCTCCTTTTCAGCGACTTAAGCGACAATTTTCTGTCGTTTTTGATTGTATCACACGGGTTGAAATAAAACAACATCGCACGCGGGGCCTTAAGGAAAATTTAAGGAACTTACTGGGCCTTGGCGACAACGCTTTGATGATAGCCGGTCGTTATTTTGTAATAGCCCGAGAGCATTGCATCGATCGAATCTTCGCCTGTGTCCAGCAGCAGGGACTGCCCGCCTAACGAGGCCAATTTCTTCTGTGTCGCAATGATGATGATGTTATCCTTGCCCACTTTTGCCAGAACGTTTGGCGTTAATTGCTGATTTCCCCTTCCGAAAAGAAAACCCTGTCCTCCGGTTATCGTCACGATAAGTTTTAAAGGATGATCTCCTACGATATTTAATATGTTTTCCCCGTAGACATCGCTTGCCACAAGTTTCTTGTTTAATATAAGGTCCACACCGATCAGCGTGCCGGGAAGTTGCAGACAGTCCATGATGCGGCGCGTCGTTGTTCCTGCGCCAATCAGGTAATAGGTGTCGGGCTGCATTTCTCTGATAATAACACCGGCGATGGCATCCATTGCTGCTTCTTCTGAAATGGGGCTGGCCGCTTTGCGTCCTTGCATAAAGTTTTTATCTTGGGGAACCGAAAGATATCCGCAAAGTTTTACATCCACATGCCCTTTTCGGTAAAGGTCCTCGTCGATGTCCAGAACTTCCGCTTGCGTCGTGCTCCTGACTTTCCCGGATAAGTAATTCCATGCCAAAAGGCCTGCTGCCTTGGGCGTCTTTGCATAGACAGGCGAATATATTTTGACGCCCGATGGGATGCCGAGCACCTGGATTTCCGGTCCGACGGCATGGAAAATATCGCGGGCCGTTCCGTCTCCCCCGGCAAATAAAATCAAGGAAACATCGGCTGCCGAAAGAATTTTTGCCAGTGCGATCGTATCGTTTGCAGAAGAGAGGCCGCTGAAATTATATAAAATTTCAGTTTTAAAGCCAAGGGCCGCAGCGATGTCTGCTCCCAAAGCGCCGCTGCCGGTACAAACGGTAAGATTGTCAGCCAGCGATTTCAGTTCGCGGAGCGCTGCGGCTGCGCGTATGTTCGAAAGAGGCTTTGCGCCCAGGCGCAAAGCCTCCTCTTCCATTCCGTCTGTTCCTTTTAAACCGACGCTGCCTCCCAGGCCGGCTATAGGATTAACAATCAGACCTATTTTAATCATTATACTTCCTGTTATAGAGTTTCCATGTGATTGCCCAGCCGGCCGGATCATCCATCCATCTTTCGTCTACCTGATGAATCGTACTCCTGTGGGGGGCTGTTTTGACGGTTTCGGGGCTGTCGTAACATTCCTTTATGATGTAAGCCACCGTATCCGCGTATTCGTCGATATCTTTCCTGGACGGTGATTCGGTGGGTTCCAGCGTGATGGGTTCGGGCAGGTAATACGGGTGGTGAGACGTCCAGAAATGCATGCCGAAGTCCATCATCCGCCGTTGCACATCGCCCGAAGACACGCCTGTTTCCTCGGTAACTTTTTCCATGGTATAGCGGCATTGTTCGATTCTTTGGTTGTTTCCGTCTTCGTAATACGCCGAAATTCCGGGAATGCTCATCATGCGTTTAAATAGGTAGTTGTTGTTGAGAACCGCCGTCTTTGTTACTTGCCATAAGCCGTTTGGTCCAAGCATTCTGATCCAGCAATACGCTTTCAATACGACAGGGGCAACACCCAAGAATTCCCGAACCTTACCTACACCGTATTTCTGATCGGCAAAGTTGTAATCAAGATAATACTTCTTTCCGTCGAACTCCACGGTGGGTACCGGAAGGAACGGAATCAACTTTTCCACAACGCCGGTGGCGCCGCAGGCAGGACCGCTGCAACCATGGGGAGAGGAGAAGGTTTTGTGCAAATTAAAGTGGCACATGTCAAACCCTGCTTCTTTTGCCCTCGCAACACCTAACACCGCGTTCCCGTTGGCCTGGTCGTAGCAACAAAGTGCGCCCACCGAATGAGCATATTCCACGAGCTCGCCGATATGGCCGTTATATAACCCTGTATCCTCGGGATTTGCAACCATAAATGCGGCGGTTTTTTTCGTACAGACAGCTTTAAACGCATCCACATCGGGTAAACCGGTCGTCGGATTGGGTTGCAGATAGATGATTTTATAGCCTTGTAAAACAGGGGCCGCCGCATCGGAAGGATGAGAATAAAGCGTCGTAATCACTTCGTCTCTTTCCTCGCCGCGGCTGTCGAAATAAGCGCGGACTAAAGATGCCATCAGGAAAATCGCCTGAGACCCTCCTCCGGGCTGGAAGGAAAACTTATCCAAGCCGGAAATTTCTCTCATGTATTGATCTGTTTCGTAGTACACCTGCAAAATTCCCTGGGTGGTGTCTTCGTCCTGCAAAGGATGCATATCGAAAAGCGTCTTTGCAATCTGGTCGTTTACTTTAGGGCTGTACTTCATCGTGCAGGTACCCTGCCCGATCTCTATGTTTACATCTGCACCCAGTGTCATCTGAGACAAACGCATATAATGCCGAAGGACTCTGTTCTGCGAAAGTTCGGGAAGGTTGACTCTTTCTTTTCTTCTCATGCCCGAAGGAAGATCCGATACGCCGTCTCCTACAGCTCTTGCGATATCTTCTGCCGCTTTGGGAACGGATACGCCTCTTTCTCCCGGAGTGCTTAATTCATAAATGATCGGTTCGTCCCACTTCGCCTCGTGGAAGTTAAGCCGGACCTTGCTGGATCTGTCGATTCTTTTCATGGTGCTCTTCCTTTCTCCGGCTATGCCAGGACTCTGC
>CAZSPZ010000009.1:0-2775 GCA_964608965.1 uncultured Oscillospiraceae bacterium
AGAGGCTCCGCCATTCGGCTTACGCTGAGATTGCCGTTTGCCAAATCATAAAAACATGCTTGTGTTGCCGTTATATATATAGATAAAAATATCGTTCCTATCCCAAACAGATACACTGCCGGTTGAAGCGGATCGTAAGCCAATTGTACGGAAGAATAAAAAATGTCTTCCCAATCGTTTGCCATCCAGGCCTGAATTTGCCTGGGACCGGGACCAAGCAACATGGTGGCGATTGCCGGAGGAACTGCGGCTAAAATGCCCCAGCCGATGAAACTCATTTCCATGCAGAACAACCGTCCCTTATTCCCAACCATCATGGCCTTGCTTTCTTCGATGCACTGGGACAGTGTCTTGTTCGGGTCGTCCGCTAAAATAAAGAAGGCTTGGCTATAGCGAAAAGCCGCTATAATTCCGGGGACAATCAATAATAGGGCCCACAGAAATACTTTTACGGCTACCAGCAAAAGAAGGAGAAACGATTTCCACATATAGCCGAACGCAGCCAGTATATCTTCGATTCCTCCGTCTCTCTGACGAAAAACTTTTAGAAAATACACGGAAGTTCCCAAAGTGACAGGGCCGCTTACAATCGTGGTGTAGACGTTCAATGCGGAAAATGTAAAGGCATCGCTGGATATCATCGGCACGACAATAGAAGGAAGCGTCGTGATGGAATAAACGACCAACATGACCTTAAAGGCTTCCATCCAACGGTTTGTCAGGGTCTGACGCGCCATGGATCTCATCGTTTTTGCTTTTTCGCTTACATAAATATGTGTCATATATACCCCCTTAAGTATCGAATAATTCTATCATCGGGTTATACGGGTGTCAAACAAAGATGCCGCTTTTACAACATGTTCGGCAAGAACAGCCGTAGTCACCGCGCCGACCCCGCCCGGAACGGGCGTCACAGCAGAAACCATTGTTTCTGCTGCGGAAAAATCTATGTCTCCGCTGATTTTTCCTTCGGCGCTCACGTGGATCCCCACATCCAGAACGACTTGATTCTTATGAAAGCAATCCGAGCCGACGATCCCCTGTTTACCCGCTGATACCACCAGGATATCCGCCGTCCTGCAAAGCTGTGCCATATTTACTGTCTTCGTATGGCAGACTGTAACCGTTGCGTTGGCAGAAAGGAGCATCATTGCAACCGGTTTTCCGATCACTAAGCTACGGCCGACAACCACCGCGTTTTTTCCCTTTGCATCGATTCCATAATGCGCCAAAACTTTCATGCAAGCCTCTGCCGTACAAGGCGCAAATCCGGAACCGCCTCCCGCAAAGACGAAAGCCAAAGAGCCGTCTGTTATACCATCCACATCTTTTGACGGCTTCAGAACAGCCCGAACAGCCCGATCGTCTATATGCGCCGGCAGCGGCCTTAAAATTAAACAACCGTGAATCGCATCGTTGTCATTGATCTTTTCTATTGCAGAAAGGAGCTCTTCCTGCGCTACCTCGCTTGGAAAGTAAATTTGTAAGACTTCGATTCCCAGACCTTCGCAGCGCTTAACGGCACTTTTTTCGTAAGAAATATCGCCCTCGTTATCACCCACACGAACAATGGCCAAGCAAGGGATTACACCCATACTTCTAAGCCTTGCAATCTCTCTCGCCGTATTCTCCCCAATGGCTGCTGCCACCGGCCGACCTTCCAGAATCTTCGCCATTACATCAACCCCTGCGCTTTATTTTCCTCGTATTCGTGGCTTAACATCGAATAAAAAATCCTGCTCACGTAGCCGGCGCCTTCTTTATAATACTCGCGATAAACACCTTCGTAAGCAAAACCGCACTTTTGAATCACTCGAAAAGAAGCCTTGTTGTATTCTTTATAAGAAACTTGAATCCTATGAAGCTTTAGCGTTTCAAAACCGAATTTTATGACGGCTTTGGCAGCTTCGGTAATCAACCCCTTGCCCCAGTATTCCCTGCCAATCCCATATTCGATTTCTCCGTGCTCGTTTACCGGATTCAAAAAGAAAAAAGCGATTAAACCGATGCATTCTCCGGTCTGTTTTAATTCGACGGCCCAGCGATATTTGCCTTCTGTTTCAAAAGCTGCCATATATCTTTCGATAAGCGCTTCCACCGCTTCCTGATTTTCATATACCGGTTCAGCCAGCGGAACCTGAACCAGCGGATCTGCCGCCCAGTTTTTAAAAGCCGAAGGCGCATCCTCCTTTGCCCAGGGTCGTATTATCAAGCGTTCCGTCTCTATTCTCTGAGGTCCCAAATGATTGATCATCTCTGTCTCCTGTTGCATCAGTCCAAATAGCTGTCTAAAAGTCCCAACGTATTTTTAACGCCTTCTTTATGGCTTCTTTCGTATCCATGCGATGCATAAACACCCGCGCCGATACAACCATGACGAATGTCATAGCCCGCGCCAAGAGTCGAACGCACATCGGAGCTGTAATCGGGGTATACATCCACAGCGTAGTCCAGCTTTGCATTGATTGCGGCTTCTTCCAGTCCCTTGACTACATCGTAATGATAAGGTCCGCCGGTATCCTTTGCGCAGATGGAAACCATGCGTTCCGTACAGGTTAAGCCGATCCCGACACAACCCATATCTACGCAAATCACCTCTTGCACACCTTCGGGAACGCTGGCAGCGCCTCCGTGTCCGACTTCTTCAAACACGGTAAAATGAAGAATCACCTTGCGCTTCGGAATGATCTTTTCTTCTTTTAGAAATTTTGCATAGGCAAGCAATATTCCTACAGATAATTTTACGAGATCTGTAATTACTTTAAGTGTTATGGC
>CAZSPZ010000009.1:2785-59376 GCA_964608965.1 uncultured Oscillospiraceae bacterium
AGATAATTTATCGTCCAGAAACCTGCTCTTGATATATCCGCTGTCGGTTACTCTGGTCCTTGGCTCAAAGCACACAAAATCTCCGGGCGAAATACCCAGGGCTTCCGCGTCTTCTTTATCCTCTACCTCTTCGTCCAGCACAACTTCCATGTCTTCGAACTTTCGAACGGTCTGGTTATATTGACCGTTTACATGAGTGGAGGCGTTGATCAGTTGAAATGTCCCTTCGTAGCTGCCGGAAAACTTTGTTTTAACCGCACAATTTTCCGTCTCCGCATTATTTGCGTTCATGGATCCTACAGGAACGATGCGCAATCTGCCGTCGGACTTGAGTTCGGCAACCATCCCGCCAAGCGTATCCACATGAGCCTGGAGCATGACGGCGTTCTTCTCGTCCTGCCCGCCCAAGTCGACGATGATGCCTCCTTTTGTTGTCCGCTGCGGCTTATATCCCAATTCCTTCAATTCCGTTTGAAGCCGGTCGCCGACCTCTTTGGTATAACCGCTGGGGCTTGGGATTGCGAGAATTTCTACGGCTTTTTCCACCGCGAAATCCGTGTACTCGTAAATGTTTTTCATTGAAATCCTCCTATGCCAGCATAATCCACCAATCAGGGATATTGTATATCCCTGACATGACAAAATTGACTATATATACTAAAGGGGTAGACAACAGCTTACTCGGAATATCCAGTATGATAGCCACCATAAGGATCAGCATGCTGTTTTGATATACAGTCCTGTAAAAATTCGTATCGTATAAATTAAAAATATCAGCAATCACTCCGAACCCGTCTAAAGGAGGAATCGGAAGCAAATTAAACAACATCAGTGTCACGTTGATGATAACAATTTCCATCAGCATATATCCGACGATACCACCAAAGTCTCCGCTGAAGAAATCAGGAGCCATACTCCTGACAATAAAAATAATCCCGCCAAACAAAACCGCTAGGATTAAGTTCATTGTGACACCGGAAATCCCTACAAGGATGCTGTCCCTTTTACGGTTTTTAAAATTATATGGATTGATGACTACCGGTTTTCCCCAGCCAAAATGAATGAAAATCAAGGCGATCAATCCAAAGGGGTCGATGTGAGCCCTGGGATCTATAGTTACCCTTCCCATATTTCGCGGAGTCGGATCCCCGGACAAATTCGCCATTTTAGCATGGGCATATTCGTGGAAGGACAAAGCTATTATTATTGCAGGCAGCAGTAATATGGTGTCCATCATCCAAGCGCCCATCCCCGAAATACCGTCGGTCATAAGAGCTTGAAGGGGGCCGAAGGCCAATAGAAATAAAATCATAAGAATCATGGGGCTTTTAAAAAATCTCTGCAACTTGTAACATCCTTTCATTACTGTGGGAACGGTCTTGTCATACGAATAATTGTACCACTAATTGAAGCCGGTTTCTATCTCTTTGCCATGAGTATGGCTGACTTGCATAAAGCGCACCACAATGTTATAATTTTCTTGTAAATCAAGCAAACACAAGCCGAAAGGAGAATAAAATGTCTGATAAAATTACTTACCTCAAAGAGGAAAACTACGAAACACTGATCGCCGGAGCCGCTGCTGCCGTCGTGGATTTTTATGCGGATTGGTGCGGTCCCTGCATGTCCATGGTTCCAATGTACGATACTTTGGCAGAAGCCTACGCCGGGAAAGTCTTATTCTGCAAAGTCAACACAGATGAACAAAAGCGACTGGCCATACAAAACAAAGTGATGAGCATTCCCTGCTTTATGTTTTTTAAAGGCGGAAAGCTCGTAGAACGACACGACGGAACCATGTCGGAAATGGACTTCAGAAAAAAATTGGACTCCCTTCTGTAAGATATTAAAGGAAGGCTATGATTACCTATAATAGTTTAAGTCAATTGTTGAACACAACGCCGGGAATCCTGGCCGTCTTATATCTTATTAATTTTGTCGTCGCCTTTACGATCATATTCCTGGAAAGAAAAAATCCTTCCGCGACATTGGCCTGGTTGATGATTCTTTTTATCCTGCCCGGATTAGGCGTCATCTTCTATGTTATGCTTTCGCAAAACATTGCCAGGCACAAAATATTCAGTCTGACTACCTTCGAGGAAAAAAGGCTGAACGAAGCGCTGTCCACCCAGATGGAAGATATGCGAAACGGACATTTTGTATACTCCAACCAGGGAGAGGCCAGGTGGAAAGACATGATTCGCCTTAATCAGAAGTATGGTGGAGCATTTCTTACCCAGGACAACGAAGTAAAGATATTCACGAAGGGCACCAAAAAATTTGAAAGTCTTATTGAGGATATCAATGCCGCCGAAAGAAACATTCATGTGGAGTATTTCATCCTTAAGCCCGACAGTATGGGCTTGGCATTTTTGGAAGCTCTTACAAGAAAGGCAAAGGAAGGAATTCAGGTTCGACTGCTCCTTGATGCCATGGGTTCTTCTAAAATCAGAAAGCGTCACCTAAAGGCATTGATCAATGCGGGAGGGAAAGTAGCGTTTTTCTTCCCGCCCAAAATTTTTAAATTTTTCAATTTTAAGTTCAACTACAGAAATCACAGGAAAATAGCCGTTATCGACAGCAGAATCGCATATCTTGGCGGCTTTAATGTAGGAAATGAATATGTGGGCATAAGCAGACGATTCACTTCATGGCGGGATACGCATATCCGCCTGGAGGGGGGCTGTGTACAGGATGTGGATGCACGGTTTATATTGGACTGGCGATTTGCATCCAAAGAAGACATGAGTATCCCCACCGATTACTATACCTCCCCCGCTTCTGAACGCTCCACGGGAGTGCAGATTATTTCCTGCGGCCCGGACAGTCCAAGCACAGAGGTCAAACTCGCTTTTCTTAAGATGATTGCCGGCGCAGAACGAAACATCTATCTCCAGACTCCTTATTTTATACCGGACGACAGTATTTTCGAAGGCCTGAAAATGGCGGCTTTGGCAGGAGTGGATGTTCGCATCATGATTCCAAATCAGCCTGATCACCCTCTCGTGTATTGGGTCACTTATTCCAATGTCGGATCTCTGCTTGAAGCCGGTGTAAAAGTTTATATTTATGACAAAGGTTTCCTGCACGCGAAAACGATAACCGTTGACGGCGAAGTCAGTTCTGTGGGTTCTTCGAATTTCGATATAAGAAGTTTTAAGTTGAACTTTGAATGCAACGCAATTATGTATAGCAGATTCGTTGCAAAAGAAATGGAAGAAGATTTTCAAAATGACATGATGAGCTCGTTTCGTCTTACTCCTGCGATCTATCGCAACCGATCTCTCTGGATAAAGTTCAAGGAATCCGTAGGTCGACTGGTTTCGGATATTCTGTAAACAATAAAAAGGAGCTTCTTCTCCGGCAACCCATCCATATGGGCTACTGCAGAGTCGCGCTCCTTTTTTGTTTTCTGCTTTATTTTTCTATTTCGCCATAGAGGCTGAAAGTTTGCGCCCTGGTTATCCTGACAGGGATAATTTTTCCTATCATATCGGGTGTTCCGGCAAAGTCGACGATTTTATACGAATCGGTATGGCCGGTATAAACGGAGGATTTTGTTCTGCTTACACCCTCTACAAGAACCGGATATACGTTTCCTTGATACGCTTCGTATTTTTCCTTCTGAATTTTGTGAACAACATCCACCAGACGATTGAATCTTTCGTGCTTTATTTCTTCGGGAACTTGATTTTCAAAAACAGAGGCAGGAGTTCCTTTTCGCACGGAATATAAAAAGGTAAACGCGGAGTCGTACCGGACACGTTGCGCCAATTCGACAGTATCCAGGAAATCCGCTTCGCTCTCGCCCGGAAATCCGACAATGATATCAGTTGTAATAGCGATATTGGGGCATGCGCATCTAAGCTTTTCAACCAGTTTCAGATAATGCTCCCGTTGGTATATCCTATTCATTTTCTCAAGCACATGATTGCTCCCTGATTGCACAGGAAGATGAATATGCTTGCATAAGTGTTCACATTCAGCAAAAGCGTCGATCAGCTTGTCCGACAAATCTTTGGGATGTGATGTCATAAACCTTATTCGCTGAATGCCCGGAATCTTATCGATCCCACGAATCAACTCCGCAAAATCAGGGCTGCCGTTCCCTTCTTTCATGCAGTAGCTTCCTTCTCCATGCGCGGCCTTGCCGTAGGAGTTAACATTCTGGCCAAGCAAGGTGACTTCCTTTGTCCCTTCCTGTGCAAGTTTCTGAATTTCGGCCAGAATTTCTTCCGGCCTTCTGCTGCGTTCACGGCCTCGAGTATAGGGAACAATGCAGTAAGTACAAAAATTATTGCAGCCGTACATGATGTTCACGTAAGATTTGAACGGATACACTCGCTTGGAAGGGAGTCCCTCCACAATGGCTCCGCCATCTTCCCAAACGTCCACAATACGCATTTTTTCTCTGCGAAGGTTTTCTATAAGTTTCGGGAAAGTGTGAATGTTATGCGTGCCAAACACTAAATCAACCCATGGGTATTTGGTCTTAAGCGTATCAATCACATGCTGCTGCTGCATCATGCAGCCGCAAACGGCTACGATCATTTCCGGCCGTTCTTTTTTGTGGTGGTTGAGCTGCCCCAGAACGCCAAAAAAACGCTTGTCGGCGTTTTCTCGGACGCTGCAGGTGTTTAGTATGACAACATCTGCCTCGGTCTTTTTATCGATTGGATTGTAGCCCATTGATTCCAGCATGCCCGCCAGGGTTTCTGAGTCTCTTTCGTTCATTTGGCAGCCAAAGGTTACAATATTATAGGTTTTGTTTTTTATCATAATTTTAAAAGTATATCTTCGTTCTCGTGTTTTCTGCTTCGGCTCATCAACATGGATACAGCGTCTGCTGCTGCCAGTTCTCCATTGATGACCCCATATATCGCTTCGGTGATGGGCATTTCCACGCCTACTTTTTTTGCGAGTCTATACGCGGCATCTGTGGTATATATTCCTTCCACGACCATGCCCACTTTTTCTGTGGCGTCTTTTGGGTTCATTCCTTCGCCTATCATAATACCGCAGCGCCTGTTTCTGGAGTGCATGCTTGTGCAGGTAACAATCAGATCGCCTATACCCGAAAGGCCCGAGAATGTTCTGGCGTCCGCTCCCATTTTTACACCCAGCCTTGTTATTTCTGTCATTCCCCTGGTCATCATGGCGGCTTTTGCGTTGTCTCCATAGCCTAATCCGTCGGATATTCCTGCGCCCAACGCGATGATGTTTTTAAGCGATCCGCCCAGTTCCACACCGGCCACATCGTCGTTTGTATAAATGCGAAAATAATCGTTCATGAATATGTCCTGAGCTTCTTCCGCTAGATTTCGATCCGGAGAGGCGACCGTGACGGTGGTTGGCATTCCCCTTCCTACTTCTTCGGCATGGGATGGTCCGGAAAGAACAACATAACGAATATCGCTTTTGATAGAAAACGCTATTTCCGACATGCGTTGCAAACTCGTTTGTTCAATCCCTTTCGCTACATTGACGATCAAAGCATTGGAAGGCATGAGCGGTAGAGCTTGCGAAAAAGCGCTGCGAAAATGTTGCGCAGGTACTGAAAATAAAACCACATCAGCTCCTGCAAGCGCTTCTCTTTCATCAAAAGAAATTTTCACAGCCGAAGGCAGTTTTACCTCCGGTAAAAATTGTTTATTCTCTCTATCGGCGGAAATCTTAGCCAAATGGGCCTCGTTGATATCCCACATAAAAACATCGTGTCCGTTTCCTGCAAGCGTTACAGAAAGGGCAGTACCCCAGCTTCCCGCTCCCATCACCGCAATTCGTCTGTTCATCATGATATCCTTTCTTAAAACTTAATCTTGGGTTCTTCTCCCTTTGCAATACGTCTGATATTTGTCTTATGCTTAAAGAAAATCAAACCTATGATGATTAAAACATAGGGCAGAAATTCGGGAATAAAATGCCATACGACAAAAGGGGCTGCGGTGGCGGCTGAAAGAGAGCCCACCGAGACTCTTTTTGTCAAGGCAATCACACTCAGTGCGACTGCTGCCGCAATCCCGCCTACAGGAGGGGAAACCGCAAGCAAAACACCGAATGCCGTGGCAATTCCTTTGCCGCCGCGAAACCCGTACAACACGGGCCATATATGTCCCAATATCACTGCATCTGCGCAGAGAAACGACGCGGTCGGTCCATCGACATATGCACCTAAGAGCACAGCTGCGACACCTTTTAAAATATCGATCAGCAGCGTCGCCGCAGCGTCCCTTTTTCCATAAACCCGCAGCATATTCGTAGAACCGGCGTTTCCGCTGCCTTCTTCTCTGATATCTTTTCCTCGGGCTTTACTTATAAGAATAGCAGGGGAAATGTTGCCGATGAAATAAGCAAGAACAACACTGATTATCAATTTTCATTATCTCCTTTGTCTCTGAAAACAAATTTTATAGATGTCCCTTCGAAACCGTAGCCTTCTCTGATTTTATTTTCAAGATAGCGCGCGTAAGAAAAATGCATCAGTTCCCTGTCATTTACATGAAATGAGAACAACGGGGGCTTGACACCGATCTGTGTCGCGTAATAAATTTTTAATCTCTTCCCTTTATCGGAAGGAGGATTATTCATAAGAATCGCATCCGCAATCAAGCTGTTCAGCTGGCCGGTAGATACTCTCATCGCCCTCTTTTCCGAAATAGTGCGAGCAGTAGCTAAAACCGCATCAAGCCTTTGTTTTTTTAGCGCAGAAGTAAAAAGCACAGGAGCATAATGCATAAAAAGCAATTCCTGCTTTACTTTCTTTTCATAATCTCTCATGGTGTTTGTTTCTTTTGCCACAAGATCCCATTTATTGACGACCACCATGATCCCTTTGCCGGATTCGTGGGCAAGACCCGCTATTTTTTTATCCTGCTCTGTCACACCCTCGGTCGCATCGATCACCAAAAGGGCAACATCGCACCGTTCTATCGCAGAGATTGCTCTGATCACGCTATACTTTTCGATGTCGTCTGTCACTTTACTGCGTCTTCTGATTCCCGCAGTATCTATCAAGACATATTTTTGTCCGTTTTTTTCGAAAGGTGTATCGATGGAATCTCTTGTAGTTCCCGCTATTTCGCTGACAATCACGCGCTCTTCGCCAAGAAAAGCATTGACAATCGAAGATTTTCCGACATTCGGTTTGCCTATAATAGCAATTTTTACATCGTCTTCGTCTTCCGGCTGAAAAGCATTTTCAGGGAACTTCGCAATGATTGCATCCAACAAATCACCTAAACCAAGCTGATTCGTCGCAGAGATCGAAAAAGGCTCTCCAAGTCCCAATTCATATAGATCATAAAAATCTTCCGGAATCTTACCTGAATCGATTTTATTCGCAACAAGAATAACATCCTTGCCTTTATGACGAAGAATATTTGCCACTTCTCTATCGGCGGAAGTTAAACCTGCACGTCCATCCACTAAAAATAAAATGACATCAGCAGTCTCCATGGCAATCTCTGCCTGGACTCTCATCTGAGAAAGGAGCACATCTTTTGCATCCGGGTCAATACCTCCGGTATCTATCAGAAGAAAGGAAACTCCCGACCATTCTGCCTCTGCTACGATGCGATCTCTGGTTACTCCGGGCGTATCTTCTACGATGGAAACTCTACGTCCGATGATCTTATTAAAAAACGTCGATTTTCCTACATTAGGCCTTCCGACTATTGCTACTATGGGCTTCATAAACATTCCCTCCGTCCTTTAAATGATATTGTATCACATGGACGAGGGTTTTTCTATTTAGATTTGCTCCTTAAACTGGATTGTGCTATACTGTCTTACAAATGTTTTGATGCACATGATGCTTATGCAATCGCTATTATACGGAGGAACATATATGAGCGGCAACGATCAAAATCCAAATCAAACCCCACCGGAACAGGGCTATAAAGAGCTCCCGCCGGCAGTAAAAACTTATTTTAAAATTAAAAACTCTTTAAAAGCCCCTATCATCGGCCGAGACGAACAGGGACTGTCTCCCAAAAGATTTACGAAAAGCTATTTTGAGGATACTTGTCCCTACTGCGAAACGACGGCGGAGCACGAAGGGAAAAAACATAGATACAGCAAAGTTACAAGAAAAAAAATTATGATTAACATGATGTTGATGCTTCTTGTCGCTTTTGCAACAGGAATAGGTCTGGTTCACCTTTTAGTAGGCCTGGCAGTTATAGCAGTTCTGGGATATTCCACAGCGACACATGCAGAACGAAAAATGTACTATACATTGCTCTGCAGAAAATGCGGTCGCGACTTTCCGATGGATACCGAAGAACAAGATGCAATAAGACAGGAAGAATTGGAGAAGAAGGCCACTGCAGGAGCTCCAACAGAAGAGGCCGCTTCGCAAGAAAAAGAAACATCAGAAGAGAGCGAAACGCTCACTGGCGAAGGCAAAAACGAATAATAGCAGATTGTAAGGAGGTTCGGTAAAATCCGAACCCCTTCTGTACATACTGGAGGGAAAAAACATGAAAGTTGCCGTTGTCGGAGCCGGAAAGTTGGGTATGACCGTTACGGAGGCCATGTTAGGCGGAGGAAACGAGGTTACGCTGATAGACAAGGATGAAGCGCTGATTCAAAAAGTCAGTTCGCGCCTTGATATTTTTACTATTGCAGCCAACGCAAAACGTATTGACATTATGAAAGAGCTTAAAATCTGGGAATACGATCTCTTGGTCAGCGCCACCGATGGGGATGAGAAAAATATTGTCATTTGCGCTTTTGCGAAGCAATTAGGATGCCCGCGCGTGATAGCCCGTGTTCGGTCCCCGGAGCATGTCGAACAGATTGAATTTATAAAAAAATCCATGAATATAGACTATATAGTGAACCCTGATATGGCGTGCGCCGCAGAAATATACAAATATTTAGTCGAAAAATATACACTCACCGATGGTTGTTATACTGCGGATGGTGTGTCTATCCTCGAATTCAAAGTGGACAAACTTCCGGATCTTATCGATAAAGAAATCAGAGAAACTTCGATTTTGCTCGGGAATCTTTTAGTTGCGGCAATTTCCAGAAACGGAAAGATCATGATTCCAAACGGGTCCACGAAATTGGAACTCGGAGATAACGTGTACGTTATCGGATTAGAACGTCCGGTCACAGATTTAGCCGGCATTGTCCACGAAAAGCAACGATATACAGACCTTGAACGTGTCATGATTGCAGGCGGCGGAAAGACGGGTTACTACCTTGCAAAGAAACTGGATGACTTTGGCGTAGCCGTAAAAATCATCGAGCTAAACAGAGAGCGTTGCGAGTATCTTACGGAAAGACTCCAGAATGTTCTTATTCTGCATGGAGATGCAACGGATTCCAGCCTGCTCCACGAAGAAAATTTAGACGAGATGGATGCATTTGTCGCCGTAACGGGTTTCGACGAAGAGAACCTTCTTCTATCCCTTATGGCCAAACAGCACAATATCGAAGATGTCGTAGCAAAAGTCAGCCGCAAGAGCTATGCTACGCTGATTGAGAGCTTGGGCGTTACGATGACGATTAACCCGATGGATATGTGCGCAACGGATATTTTGAGGTACATACAAAAGTCCGGCATTTTGATCTTTTCGCAGCTCATCCAGGGACAGGCAGAATTTATCGAAATATGGGCGGAAAAAGGAATGCCGCTTACTGAAAAAGTTCTTGCGGATCTGGATATACCCGAAGGTGTCATTATTGCCGCCATCCATCGGAAGGATCAAATTATTATACCGGACGGTCACACCAGGATACAGGACGAAGACAGGGTGGTTATCCTCTCGCTCCTGTCAAGCATTTCATCGTTGGAAGGCTTGATTAAACAGCCCAAGACACATTTATTTTAGTCAGAAAGACAGCGATTTAAGAAAAGCACTATGGTAATTTTAAATAAAGGACCTATTATAAAAATACTCGGTTCCGTGACCGTCGTGGTGGGAGTATCTATGATCCTGCCGATGTTGGTGTCGATTTATTACGGAGAAACTCGCTCGGTCATGAGTTTCCTTTATTGTATCCTCCCCATGATAGCCGGAGGCTATTTTTGTGTGTACTATACGCCCGATGTAAAGCACTCATCGATCAGAGTACGTGACGGTTTCTTCATCGTAGGAGTGTCCTGGTTGGCTATGTCGTTTTTCGGTGCACTGCCTTTCGTATTTTCCGGGGCTATACCCAACATCATCGACGCATATTTTGAAACGGCATCCGGTTTTACAACGACAGGCGCCAGCATTTTGACTGACGTAGAAAGTCTACCAAAAGGGATGCTTTTTTGGCGCTCCTTTACCCATTGGATCGGGGGGATGGGCGTGCTTGTCCTTACCATTGCGCTGCTTCCTATGTTAGGCATCGGAGGACAAAAAATCATGAGGGCAGAAACCACCGGCCCGACAATGGACAAAATCACATTTACGGTAAATGATACAGCGAAAATTCTTTATAAAATATATACGGGGATGACTCTTCTTCAGATTTCCCTACTGATGTTAGGAGGAATGGGCCTCTACGATGCGAGCGTTCACACATTCGGAACCGTCGGTACGGGAGGTTTTTCCAACTATGCGGCGAGTGTGGGGGAATTTGACAGCTTTTATGCTGATATGGTCATCGGATGCTTTATGATGTTTGCCGGCATGAACTTTACACTTTTTCACACTTTGCTTAAAGGGAAAGTCAGGGATTTTTTTAAGGATTATGAACTTCGCTGTTATTTGGGTATCATTGCGGCTTCGACTTTTATCATTACCATCATGCTATACACCAAAGGATTTTACGGCAACATCGTCGAGAGTTTTCGCTATGCGTTCTTTCAGGTGTCTTCCATCATAACCACGACCGGGTACGCCACGACCGACTTCGACTTGTGGCCGGTGCCGTGCAAAATGATACTCTTTTTCCTGATGATTGTCGGAGCTTGCGCCTCTTCCACCGGTGGAGGAATCAAGGTGATACGTATCGCATTGGTTTTTAAACTCATAAAGAGAAGTATTTACAGAGGGCTTCATCCCAACGCGGTCGTGCCTTTAAAAATAGGGAATAAAGCCCTTTCCCCGGAAGTGATGTCGGGCGTGGCAGGTTTTGTGATATTGTATTTTATCTGCACAATGGGTGGAATACTTTTTATCAGCTTAGAAAATATCGACATGGTGACAGCAATTTCCTCTGTGATGGCCTGCATCAGCAATATCGGCCCGGGGTTTGAAATGGTCGGGCCCACATTGAACTTTTCGTTTTACAGCGGCGCGTCCAAAATTTTGCTGTCGCTGCTGATGATTGCCGGACGTTTAGAACTGTTTACTGTGGTTCTTCTGTTCACCCCTGTTTTTTGGAACAAGAAAAAGTAGGAAAAAAAATTGAGCCTGAACAAATCGACTGTATTGAAAATATTGGGATATCTTTTGGGCATCGCCGGCATAGCCATGCTCCCTTCGTTTTTCGTCTCTTTGTATCTTGGAGAAAAAGGCTCTGCGCTGGGCTTTGGCCTTACTGCGGCAAGCATGATCTGTCTGAGTGCATCTTTGCTATGGTTCTTAAAAGGAGTGATCCCCGAACCACGGCTTCGAGAGGGTATGTTCATCGTATTCCTGGGGTGGTTTTTTGCATCTTTTGCCGGAGCGTTCCCCTATTTAATTTCCGGTACACTGCAGTCTTTTCCTGACGCATTTTTCGAGTCCGTATCAGGATTTACCACGACCGGAGCAACCGTATTCTCCGATATAGAAGCACTGCCAAGAGGCATCCTGTTATGGCGTTCCATGTGCCAATGGTTAGGCGGAATGGGCATCCTGGTCTTTGTGATATCGATTCTTCCTTCTCTTGGAATAAACGGACATAATATTTTAAATGCAGAATCTCCCGGACCGGGCTTTCAAAATCCCGAAACAGGCTTTAAAGGATCTGCCAAAAAATTATATCTGGTGTACGTCGCAATGACCGTCATAGAAATTATCCTTCTTCTGCTTGGAGGCATGAATTTATTTGATTCTGTAATCTTTTGCTTTGGAAGCATATCCTCCAGTGGCCTGACCAGTTATAATGACGGCATCATGCATTTTGACAGCATATATATAGAAGCGGTCATCGCTGTTTTCATGTTGCTCTCTTGTGTCAATTTCTCCTTATACTATTATATTGTGAAAAGGAAGTTTGAAAAATTTTGGAATAATACAGAATTCAGAGTGTTTATAGGAATCATGGCAGTTTCAGCTGTCATGGTATGTCTTAACCTAAGATGGAGCGGAACATACAACACGGCGGATTCGATTCGATATGGCGTTTTTCAGACAGTGTCCTTTATGACGACGACAGGCAATGCCAGCACAGATTTTATGCATTGGCCGGGCTTTTCCCAAATGCTGCTCACGACGCTTACTTTTATCGGCGGTTCTTCCTCTTCCACCGGCGGCGCAATAAAAGTAATAAGGGTGATTATTCTGGGCAAATTGGTATGGCGCAGCTTGTCTATGCGGGTGCATCCGAATGCGGTGATCGGCATAAAATTGGAAGGAAAACCACTTCCAAGCAATACGGTCAACGCCGCAGTAGCGTTCTTCCTGACATATATTGCCGTATTTTTAGCCGGCGCTTTTGTCATATCGTTTGGCACAGAAGATTTCCAAACCGCATTTGTGGCGTCTTCTGCCTTGCTGAGCAATACCGGTACAGGCTTTGGAACCATGGGAATATTCGGAAACTATTCCGCTTTCGCCGGACCGATGAAATTATTCATGAGTTTTATGATGCTGGCCGGCAGGTTGGAAATTTATACCGTCTTACTTATAGGAAGCAGAGTTTTCTGGAATCCGCACAAGTAGTGATCCGATAGAACAATCGCATGTATTTAAAGCGAAGTATCATCTGCGCTTTGAACATGGAAGGCATAATCGGGTACGATTTCATCGACAAGAGGCTGTAATAGTTCTTTTACTTTTTCTGTTGCCACATCTTCTGCTTGTTTAAAAAGTTCTGTCGTATTTAAGACATCATACATCGCGTCTTTTATATTCTGATTTACAACCGTTTGCTGTTCCTGCGTCATTTTTATATCCCCAAACGCAAAAAGTGCGTGCTCCGTATCTTCGTATTGTGTCTTTGTATAATCCGGCTCAATATACATTAACAATGGCTTGCTTATCTGTATGGTTACCTGACGCAAATTGTGGTTCACTTGTATGCTGCCTTCGTTTACTGCACTCAAATCCACGCCGAATGCTCCGGTTCCATAAGCATGAATCACCTGTGTTTTTTCAAAAACAGGTATATTCCAAAGCATTTGACTTATTTCCATATCCACCTGCACATCTTGCTCCATGATGATGAGTTGCGCTTTGCTTCTGGTCTCCTTTAGAATGCTTTCATTTATTTGCGTCGTTTTGTATCCCATCACTTGGTCTGCGCGCATTTCATCGAAAGAAGTCGGAAGGTTGCCCAAACCCAAAGACGCTTTGAATTGTGGGAATATATATAGTACCGCAACGAAAAGCAAAAACGCCAGGAAAGCTATTGTCAACGGCATCATGCAGCCTCTGTTTTCGATGATGATCGGCCTTTTGGTCTTGTTCATTTCAACCCCTTCTTTTTCAAAAGTGTAATGTCTCGGCTCATTTTACTATGGAAGCAAATAGGGGGCAAGTCTTGGTGAGTATTGTAAGAAATATGTTATAATTAGAAAAAGGGAGGTGATGTTTTGCGCATAAGGCCATATAGAAGCAAAGATGCTGTGAGTATAAAGAGCTGGATAAGGAACGAGACCGAGCATGCGTTATGGTGTGCCAATTTGTTTGACTACCCTTTGACAACAGAAGCTTTGGAAAGCAAGCGAGCTCAAATGGACGAGCAGACAGACGGGTCTCTTTTCACGGCATTAGACTCCATGGGAACACCGATAGGATTTTTTGCCGTCATGAGAGCAGACTATACGACAAACAACGCGCACCTGGGATTTATCATAATCGCCCCCGACCTTCGCGGTGCGGGCTTGGGAATGGAAATGGTCAGGTTGGCTGTCTATTACTGCTTTAACTTATTAGCCGTGGCCAGTGTTACTTTAAAGGTTTACGACAGCAATGAAAAAGCACACAAATGCTATAAAGCCATTGGATTTGCCGATGTCTCCCACAACGATAAATCTCTTGTGTTTCAAGGGGAAAATTGGGGAACCTGGGATATGATTATCACACGAAGAAAAGCCTTTAAGCGCCCTTCGATTTTTTGACATTGCGATTTGCACCAAACGTGCTGCCCAATGCCGCTTTTCCCCGATAAGAAGTTTAGCCTGCCATTATTTGTTCAATTCAAACAACGTTTCCGCTTAAAAATTGTTGACAAGCCATTACTCAAAGAGTAATATACCTTCAATGAATGAACATTGCGGGTACATTCAGGAAAGCTGTACTACATTTCAAGGTAATGGCAATAAATTTCATGTTATTCGCTAATGCGGAATAATCCTCCTCTCTTTTCACAAATCCTCTATTCAGTCATGTACGATTTGCTAATCTTTACCTTGAAATTGTAGTATGGAATGGTACAATGAAATTGTACTGAAACAGAAAGGAGAAGGAACCATGTTTATTAAAGATCGCATGACCCCTACACGATTCAAGTAAATGCATCCATCAGTGCGCTTATGGCATTGATGAGAGAGTATAGTCTCAAAAAGGTTCCGGTCTTGGACGGAGATAAAGTCGTCGGTATCGTAACAGATCGCGACATAGAAAGAGTGTCTCCAAGTAAAGCCACAACTCTCAGCATTTTTGAAATAAATTATCTTTTATCTAAGACCATAGTAAAAGATGCCATGACGAAAAATGTTTTTACCGTGCTTCCGGACGATCACATCGAAGATGCCGCCGTGCTGATGCGCGAGCAGCATATCAGTGCTCTTTTGGTTGTTGACGAAAACAGCAAACTTGTGGGAATCGTTACCGAAAGCGACTTGTTCGAAGCGCTCATCGATATGCTTGGCGCTCGGGTCAAAGGAACAAGGCTGGTCATTAAAATCGCAAACAAACCCGGCATGCTTTCAAAGCTTGGTGCTGCCGTATCGGAAAGCGGCGCCAACATCACGCATTTAGCGATGGTCGTTGCAGACGATGACACCGACGCGGAAATGTTGCTGCGTACGGACAGCACGGATATAAAATCAATAGAAGAAGCCATGAAAAATGCCGGATTTAAGGTGTTGAGCGTTTCAGAAAAGTAAACATACAAAAACCTGCCTGGCATATCGAAAACGATAGTAAAAGGTAGGTTTTTTTATTGCTCTTGTTTTATTATAATATAAAGTAGTACGACTCCAATAAATAGGCTTGATTGTACTGTATCGATAATTTGAGTAAATTATTTTTCACAGTTCCAATGGGCGCTTTTCCCTTTTGAAATGCATCAAGGATCTTTAGAAATTTATGCTTTTCGTCTTTTGTTGCCTTCTTTTTAAAATAGCCCCATATATGCAAGGCTGCATTTACGCAGCTTCCCATATCAGCTTCAGTCTGTAAAGCATCCTCAATCAAACGGTAGAAAGCAAGAGGTTCATAACCGTGCTTTTCGTTCAATAATCCGCGTATTGCATTGTAACTTTCCTGGGAATTTTCCAGAATTTTGTACTTGTATCTTCGCCATTCGGTTTCCAATGCCGTAATTCTTTTCTTTTCGGATGTGCAATTGATACATTTGACGGCGGAAAGATTTTTGTCTTTCACTTCCAGCATAATATCAAGGTTGAAATCTTTTATCTTCTCATAAAACTCTAAAAACTCGCTTATCCTTATGCTTTCCGCATGTGCCCCTGCTTTTTTTTGTTGATCCTGCTGGGAATAATGTATTTTCTGAGGGCCGTCCGTCTCCTTCCACGTATGGGCGCATTCGCTGATCCAGAAACGATCCGGCATCTGCAGAGGGCTTGGGTTCACCATGTTGTGAAGATTGTCATAAACGGCAGGAATATCAAGGCTTTCAGCTATTTCAAGCACCTCGGAAATGTTGTAGGATTTATCGTCATTTTCTATCACCAGCCTTGATTTTATAGAGTCGTCGAGCTCCATAAAATTTATCTTGAACCTATTGACAGCCTCTACTTTGCTTTCATACACACCGCCGATGTGCAAGACGATTTTGTTTTTGGAATCGAGCCTCATACTGTCTAAAACACATGCGTGATAAGCCAAATCCGCATAGGATCTATCCACCACTTCCTCGCGATTGGAATTAATGGTCGTATACTGGCCGGGATGCATGGATACTCTCATGCCGGCGGCATTAATTTTCTTTCCGATCGTTACAAGTTGAGACTCGAAAAGGGTCCACCACGCCAGTTTGTTGACGGGGCTTGATCCGAAAGGGATTAAATCTGAACTGATTCTGAAAAGCTTAATATCGTTTTCAATATTATAATCGATCATCTGCTCAAGCGTCTCAAGGTTCCGACGAATCAATTCGTGCAGCACCTCGTCTGTCGCATGATCCATTCTGCACGTTCGAAACGGCGTCTTAATTACCCCGATTTTTATGCAGGCATACCCTATTCTCAAAGCGTTTCCCCTTTATGCCTTTGCAATTTTATACTCTTCGTGTAGAAAAGATAAATTACCATGGCTATGAATACTGCGATACATATCATCACAGCGGTTATGACAGCGGGGTATTGGCCGGAGAATCCGCTTTCGGAGACATGTTTGATCCATATTCCCGAATAGGCCCATATTAAAACCACTCCATAGGCTATATCCCCTAATTTGATGGCGGTCGCTCCGCCGATGACGACACCCGTCATCAATAATATAATGGTCCAGGAGGATTCAGCCAAGCCGAATCCGGACCAACCGACACTTACAAGAAGTGTTGTGGCGTTTGCGATCGTGGCGATGGTTATCCACCCAAAATAAACACTGAACGGGAGCCGGATGAAAAGTTTTTCCTTAGAAGAAAGGTTCTCTTTATCAATCATCATATTAATAGTGATCAGAGAAAGCAGGATGACTGCCATCAGCAACAAAGATAAAAGCATTCTCTGATAATGCCAGGCAAATATCCATGCAGCGTTCGCCAAAGAAGAGAGAGAAAACATGATGCCGACTTTATTGATCAGCTTACTGTTTATCTCTTTTGCTTTGTCCGGGAATAAACCTACCTGGTAAAGAGTATAAATAGCGAGCAATATATAAATTACTCCCCAAATGGAAAATGTGATGCCTGCAGGCGCAAATAAATTAGGATAGGCATCCGAAACATTGCCTGTATTCATGCCGTTGATCGGAAGAGCATTCGCTAAGCCATTCACCGCTATCATAAGGATATATGTTATGATGACAAAAATTTTTATGGAACTTCTTACTTTTATTTTTTCCATTTTGATCCCTCCACATTGCAGAAGACAGAAGAGGAGAAATTGCCTGGCAATCTCTCCTCAAAATCAAAAGGTCATGATCAGTATTTGATAAATTTGCTTCCCGGAATTCCGCAAATACTGCACTTTTCGGGAACAGACTTCTCTATATTGCCGCAAACAGGACATAGATAATAGAAAACTTCCTCTTTACTTTCTATGGTTTCTAACGCTTCCTTGTATAGTTTGGCATGGACTTCTTCTGCCTTTGCGGCGTAAGTAAATGCGGTGACGGCACCTTTATTGCCTTCGTCGTTTGCGGTAACGATAAATCCCGGATACATTTCCGTATATTCGTGAGTTTCACCGGCCACGGCATCCTTTAAGTTTTCTTCTGTGGACTTTACTTTCCCGGCTAATTCAAACTCTTTAAGCGCATGCAGAGTTTCCGCATCTGCCGCAACTCTAAACAATTTTGCCGCGTTGCTTTTTCCTTCCGCTTCTGCTTTTTTGGCGTAAGCGGTATACTTCCTGTTTGCCTGAGATTCTCCCGCAAACGCTGCCATCAAATTTGTCATTGTCTTTGTTTCGTTCATTTTTCTTTACCTCCGATAAATATGTTGCGCAAAATAGTAATTTATTATTTTTAAACAATTCTGATTACAGAAGCTTTTCTATGTGCGGGGCTATTTCTTCCGGAGTCATCGTGGGAGCAAACCTGCTGACGACATTTCCTTTGCGATCAACGAGAAATTTAGTGAAATTCCATTGTATTTCGTTAGGCTCTGCGGAAAAGACGCCTTTAAGCTTACCCAGCAATTCAGCCATCAGTCCGTCACGTATTTCTTCGGGTGCTTCTGCTTTTAGAAATTTATACAGTTCCTCGGCGTTTTCCCCGTTCACTTCAATTTTTGCAAAGGTTTCAAATGTGGTGCCAAAGTTCAATTGACAAAAGCTCGCGATTTCCTGGCTGGTTCCGGGAGCCTGATTAAGAAATTGATTGCACGGAAAATCCAAAATCTCCAACCCTTTATCTTTATAATCTTGATAGAGTTTTTCCAGTCCGTCGTATTGAGGAGTAAATCCGCAGCCGGTGGCGGTGTTAACGATCAAAAGCACTTTACCCTCGTACTCTTTGAGTGACACGTTGCTCCCGTCAATTCTTTTTGCTCTGTAGTCATAAATTTTCATAGTAACCCTCCTTCTTATTGGTGATAACTCTATAAAAGCTTATTCAAATAAACTTAATAACGCGCCATAGCCTTCGGCTTCCATCTCTTCTTTGGGAATAAACCTCAGCGATGCGCTGTTGATGCAATAGCGCAAACCTCCGGCTTTTTTAGGCCCGTCATGAAAAACATGTCCCAGATGGGCATTTCCTTTTTTGCTTCTTACTTCCACTCTGTCCATACCGTGGGTCGTATCGCTGCGCTGCACAATCAACTCGGAACGAATCGGTTTGGAAAAACTCGGCCAGCCGCAGCCGGATTCAAACTTATCCATGGAAGTAAAGAGAGGCTCCCCTGTTGTGATATCGACATATAACCCTTCTCTGAAATTATTGTAATACTCATTGCTGTACGGCGGTTCTGTCCCGTTATTCTGCGTTACTTCATATTGCAGATCGGTAAGGCCGATTGCCTTTTTAAATGGTTCCTTCCCGATATGGCAATAGCCTCCCGGGTTCTTATCCAAATATTTCTGGTGATACTCTTCGGCAGAATAATAATTTTCCAGAGGCAAAGCCTCCACGGCAATCGGTTGATCGTACGAAAGCTGAAGCTTCCGCAGCGAACTCTGTATGACCGCCTGATCTTGGTCATCGCTGTAATATATGCCGGTGCGGTATTGCGTGCCGATATCGTTGCCTTGCTTATTTTTAGCTGTCGGATCGATTGCCGAATAAAAAAGCTCTAAAATACGATCCAGGCTGACCTGCGCGGAATCATAAGAGACTTTAACCGTTTCCGCATGACCGGTTCCCTTGCGACACACCTCTTCGTAGGATGGATTTTCTGTGTTGCCGTTTGCATAGCCTACTTGCGTGCTTACAACGCCCTTTATCATGGCTAAGTATTTTTCAATTCCCCAGAAACATCCTCCGGCCAAATAAATTTCTTTTATCATCTTCGATTATTCTTATCCTTTACTTCGCTCATCAGCTTTTTCATCATGCTCTTACTTCCGAACATCCTGTTGATTTTTTCTTCGTCAATTTGTCGTGAGTTCATTTCGCTGTAGGCAGCTTCGGCCTGGAGCTTTTGGTAATTGGCAAATCGACGTTCTTCCAGTAAACCTTCTTTGACGGCTTCCCTTACTGCGCATCCGGGTTCGCTCGTATGCGTGCAATTTGAATACTTGCATTGCGTGATTAATTCTTCGATATCCGCAAATGTATTGGAAAATTCGGCGGTCTCGATTCCCAGTTCTCGCATTCCCGGCGTATCGATTACCATCCCGCCATTGGGTAACAGGTACAACTGCCGATGCGTAGTCGTGTGTCTTCCCTTCCCATCTTGCCTTACTTCTTTGGTTTCTATAGAATCCAACTCTTTCAGGTGATTGATAATAGTTGATTTCCCTACACCCGACGCGCCTATAAACGCAATGGTTTTACCCGGGCGCACAGCTTCTGCTATTTGATGATAGCCGTCCGCCAGCTTACTGGAACAAACGATTATTTGCACGCCGAAAGCAATTGCCTCCGCCGCGGCTATTTTTTCCTGCAGTTGATCGCACAAATCGGCCTTTGTCAGAACGATGACAGGAGTTGCGCCACTGCTCCATGCAACCGAGAGATATCGTTCCAATCGACTTACATTAAAATCGCGATTCAAAGCCATGCAAATGAAAACAAGGTCGATATTTGCAGCCACAACCTGCGCTTCGTTTTTTCTGCCGGCAGCCTTCCTTTCAAAACAGCTTTTTCGATCCAAAACCTTATGAATGACAGCTTGCTCGCCTTCTGCGGAAACCATCACCCAATCGCCTACGGCAGGATACACGGAATTCGCCTTTGCCTCGTTTTGGAATTTACCCGCAACAGATGCGAGCTTGTTCCCCTCTTCGCAAACGATGGTATACAGGTTGCGCTGTTGTTCAATTACTCTTGCTGTCATCCGATTGCTGTATTCGCGAGCTTGTTTTTCAAATGAATCGGACAAGCCCCAAACGCTCAACTCTGTCATTGATTAATTTCCTCGACTCTACTTTCTTAACTTCAAATAATAGTTTTTGCTTTCAGCAATTTTATCCAACGCGCTATGAAGAATTTTAGATTTACTCTTTAAATCCAGGCCCATGGAATCTTTGTCGGCACACAAGAGAGCTTCCCGGAGCTCTTCGATCTCCATGACTGTGGCCGCAATGCAATAATAGCTTTTTGATCTACCCTCGTTATATGTTGACAACATCTGCTTAAGGAGCTGCTCTTTTATAAGCTGCCTCTCCTCGAAAAGCGGGACGCCCTTGTCCTGAATATATTTTATATCGCCCTCCAAAGCCTGATAACACTTAAAAGAATCTGCCTTCAAGCCGGCCAACCTATGATGATGCCACTTCGGACAACTTTCATTTTCTTTGCAATCCCAACAAAACTCGACTCCCTTTCCCTTTAATGCGCACGTGATAAAGGGGCAGCCGACTTGTATTCTCGATTCGCTTTTGCACCCTTCGCATCTGCTGGGACTCTGGCTCTGATACGAAGGACATAGCCGGCAGGAAAGGCCGCATATTCCGACTTGAGGATAATTAATTTCCATATATTCCCCCCGTTTGTTCCTTGGCTATATCATATCATTTATTCCAATCGGCGGTACTATTTTTCTCTTATTTGCTGCGTTTAAATTATAAAAAGTCTTGCACTAAAAATAGGCGATTTTTACGTTCTTGCCTATAGTTTTCAGGCACAGCGCCAACTCTTCCACGATTTGCATTTTCGCGTTGAATGTGATGGATAAATCAGAATTTTGATGAGCCGGATTCACGGCTTTTCCGACAAAGAAATTAATATCTGTTGATTCTTCCAAAAGCAGTCTTGAAATTTTGGAGGCGCCATCCTGACTGCCGCTCCACTGAGCAAATAATTTGCCTTCTTCCGCATAATCTTTGGCATATTCCAACACCCTGCTCATTGTTATGACTCCTTCCGTTACGAGGTCTATTCCTTCAACGGTTGAAATAGGTGGAATTTTAGGATCGTAACTATCCGTAGTCGAAACCATTTTTTTGTTTAAAAATCCTGCGGCAATAACCGATGTCGTCCCTCCGCATACAATATGTTTGCCTTCTTTAGAAAAGAACAGAGACATCATTTTTCTGTCATCTGCTTTGTCCCAGGCAGGTCCAACCACTAAGTTGATGGGCTCCCTCTTCCTTGCCCGAGCGATCAAAACCGTCGCATCATCGCTGGGCTTGCCCCCATAAAGACGATTGCATTCCTGGCTCAATAAGATGGCCAAAGTCTTGGAAGGGTACCCGCAAGGAGCCAACGCCTCCATATAGTCTATAATATCTTTCCGATCCCAGTTATAGTTGAGGATGTTTCTGGTTCCGGCATGCAATATGCCGTCGCTAAAAGCAATCAGCGTATCGTTTTCGCGCATAGCGATATGCGAAGAGAAAATTTCTTTTCCGCCTATGTTCATCTGCGTTACAGGAAGTTCTCGATTGACACCGTCGCGCAGCAGAATAATCGAAGGGCTGTCATATTGGATAATTTCCGCTTCTTCGTTGTCTGTTATGCGAATGATCGTAAAGGTGGAATACGCGATTCCGCTGACAGAAGATATAGGCAACGTGGCAGCAACCGTCGCAACACAATCCTGGATGCTCATCCCTTCGGCCATCATCGTAGAAATGATTTTCGCAGTCAAGGTAGAGAGAATATTTGCTTTTACCCCGCTGCCAAGGCCATCTGCCATCACCGCAATCATCGAATTCTTCTGTGACTGAACAATCTCAACGCGATCACCGCAAAGCTGCTGTCCGTATTTATTGAGGCTGACCCACCCGATGTCCGTGCACAGATCATTCATCTGAAATCAGCTCCTTAAGATTTGTCAGCGCTATTTTCGTTTCCGCCACAGTCTCCCCTAAAAGTGAGGCAATATCCTGAACAACGCGCATTTGCTTTTCGACCACCTTATCCGCAATGTTGACGGATTGCCTGCTTATCGCTTCCTTCTTTTCGCGGTCCGCCTCCGATTCGGTAATGTCTCTCATAATACACATAACAATATGATAATCCGGATCGTAAAGAATTGTTTCTTCCACATATTTTCTGTATTCGGCAAGATAAAGCTTACGGTCGCGTATGCTCTGACCGCCCGACATGACCTGAAGAAAACCTTCCGGATTGAGAATGCGGACGACAGGTTCTCCCATGACATCCTGCATGCTTTTTATATTTAAAATCTTTCCTGCAGCCTCGTTGATTTGCTGTATTTCCAGTTCTTCGTTTAAGACAATAATCCCATTGGGCGTATTGCTGATGATTTGGTCTGAAAAGCTTTCGGCTTTCTCTTTCAAAAATGGCAAACACATCGATAGTTCCGCTTTACCTTGATAGACGGCAATCGCTTTCTCCCGGCAGGTATTATAGCCGCAAGATCCACAGTTCAGTTCATCCTCCGGCTTTGTTTTACCCGTTTTTGAAAGAATGACGGCAATTTCCGCGGCGCCCGGATAAATTTTTTGTGTTCCCAGGAAGGAATAATTTTTTTGCATCAGGCTTTGCTCCGGCGAGGAGACTTCAAAGTCCTGTTTGCCTGCATAGGTTGAAACTTGTCGGAATCCACGTATCGGAGAACAATTATACTTTTCCATTACGGGGCCGCCGATACAGCTTCCAACGCATGTCGACATTTCTATAAAACACCCGGTAACGTTGCCTTCAATGATATCTTCTAACGCGGCGATACAGTTTTCGGTTCCGTCAATCGCAATATAGCTGTACGCATCATTCTCGCAAAGCATGGTTTTTAAAATCCCGCCAACTGTCGGGAATAGACGTGCATGGCTCTTATCGGTTTGATCCCTATCCTTTTCCAAAACAATATGCTCAGCCTCGAGCCATTTTGTCAGTTCTTCAAAAGTGAGCGCGCAGTCAACAACACCTTCCGAGCGTTCCGCTTCGTCCTTCTTCGAAAGGCAGGGGCCGATAAAAATAGTCTTGGAATTCGGAAAGCGTCTTTTGATATCCGAACAGTGCGCGTACATCGGGGAGACGATGTCAGCAAGGTATTTCAATGCTTCCGGGTAATATTTTTCGATGAGTAAATTTACGCTGTGGCAGCAGGAGGATATCACGACATCCTTTTTCCCTTCGCCCAGGATTCGATCGTATTCCCTTTTGACAAGTGTCGCACCGATTGCTGTCTCTTCGGCGCCTGCAAAACCCAGCTTTTTTAGCGCAGCTTCCATTGAAGCAATGCCGACACCGTTATAATTTGCGACAAACGATGGGGCAATGCTCGCAAACACAGGGTCTTGGCCGCTCAATAAAAATTTTGCTTTTTCCGTATCATCTACGATTTCCTTGGCATTCTGAGGACAAACAACAAAACATTGCCCGCACAGAATACACTCGTCTCCTACAATATGTGCCTGATTGCCTGAAAATCGAATCGATTTTACAGGGCAATGACGAATGCATTTATAACAGTTCTTACAATTTGACTTTTTCAGCTTTAAAAATTCCATTTTGTTCACCTCCATTGCAAAGCATATCGGAATGGTATCAGCTTGTGATTTTCATGTTTGCCTGCAATGCACAAAGGAGGCAACCCCGATCAACAAGGTTGCCTCCTTTTACTTTATTGACTAGAAGTTTACTTCTGTGTCGTAGAAACAACTCTTTAATAAATTTTCCATTTGCGATGCATTGATACTTCTGGGATTAGACCCTGTGCAGGCATCTCCGACCGCAAGAGCAGCAACGCTCGGCAGTTTTTCCATAAATTCTTTTTCGTCGATGATTCCGCCCTCATAGTCCCTTATGCAGGACGGAATTTCCAATTTCTTATTCATTGCCTTAATATGGTCGATGAGCGCAACCACCAACTCTTGCGTGTTATCGCCCGCAAGGCCGAGGAACTTTGCGATATCCGCATATCTTGCAGCCGCAACTTCATCTTTTGCGTTAAACTGAATAACCTTTGGCAAGTACATTGCGTTGGCGCAGCCGTGCACAATATGCCCTCCGGAATAAGCAGCTCCGGTCTTATGAGCCATGGAATGAACGATACCAAGCAGCGCGTTGGAGAAAGCCATCCCCGCAAGGCACTGCGCATTGTGCATTCTTGCACGAGCCTGCATATCCCCGTTGTAAGAAGGAATCAGGTAATCGCTCACCATTTTGATGGAGTGCAAAGCCAAAGGATCGGTATAATCTGAATTCAAAGTGGAAACATATGCTTCGATGGAATGTGTCATTGCATCCATTCCGGTATGTGCAGTAAGTTTCCTTGGCATTGTTTCTGCGAGATCCGGATCGACAATGGCGACATCCGGCGTGATATTGAAGTCGGCCAGAGGGTACTTAATTCCCTTGGAATAGTCCGTTATCACTGAAAATGCAGTCACTTCGGTAGCTGTTCCGGATGTGGAAGGAATTGCGCAAAACTTTGCCTTTGTTCTGAGCGTTGGGAAATTAAACGGGATACATAATTCTTCAAATGTGGTGTCGGGATATTCATAAAATGCCCACATGGCTTTTGCTGCGTCAATCGGAGAACCGCCACCGATTGATACGATCCAATCCGGTTGAAATTCCTGCATTGCAACGGCGCCCTTCATCACGGTTTCCACAGAGGGATCCGGCTCGACTCCTTCGAAGAGGCATACTTCCATCCCTGCTTCTTTTAAATTTAAAACGACTTTATCTAAAAAGCCGAAACGCTTCATGCTTCCGCCGCCTACAACGACAAACGCTCTTTTTCCTTTTAATGTTTTCAGAGCGTCGATGGCCCCTTTTCCGTGGTACAAATCTCTTGGTAATGTAAATCTTGACATAGTGTTTCCTCCTTGACTAATGCTTTTAACTCTTCTTTGTTAAAATATTAACATTCGTTTGTGAAAAGAGGAAGATACTATTATGGAATACCGCCATACATTTATCAATATAGGATTATCTATACAATTTCGAGTTTGAGATTTTGAGAACAGTGCAATTGTATTTTTCTGTTTAGAACTTTGAGACAGCTTTAACTGTATCTTTCAATTTAGCAATAAAAAGCTGATCCTCTTCGCTGAACGTATAGCCTTTTCTGAATATCAAAATGTCTTTATATTTGTTTTTTGAAAGGTTGCAAGGTTTTTGAACCAGTGAAAAGCATTTTAAAACATCTTTCGGCATCGGTGAAACCCACATGTATGTTGTAGGTATGCGGCTTAGAATTTCAAATTGACTGCCGCGCTCGTAGACCGCAATTTTCTTTTTCTTTTCCTGTGCCTGAGCGATTTCTTTTGCCTGAGCCACAGGTAATGCCGGAACCGATAAATCTCCGTGTATGATTTCCGTATACTTAGAAAGTTGCGGAAAATCAATGACAGCCTCGTTGGCCAAAGGGTGTTTTCGAGATAAAAGCGCAAGGTATTCAAATTCCCAAATCGACTGGAATTTAAGGTTTCTGTCTTCCAGCGCTTTTAAAAAGTACGGCTCGTAAATTGTTTGGTATCGCACGACAGCCAAATTGTTGACTTCTTCGGCAACCAACCGTATTGCACGGGTAGAATTAGTCTCCTGGTAATTTATATCAACGTCTTTTTCCGGATCAAGTTCTTTGATAAATTCAGTAAAGGCAAACGAAACATAACTTGCCCTGGGCACACATATGTCGAACCTGTGTTTCGTGCCGTTCATCGGTTTATATAAAGCTTCCATTTCATCGATTTGTTCCAAAATACTTTTCGCATATCTTAAAAATTCTCTGCCTTTGCCGGTCGGAACCACACCTTTGGATGTGCGATTAAATATGGAGACCCCAAGAGAACTTTCCAATTCGCGTATCGCTTTGCTCAAATGAGGTTGGGCAATGAAAAGGTTTTCGGCTGCTTTTGTAAAGGATCCGGTTCTTTCGACTTCCACCGCATATTTTAAATGAAGAATATTATTCATTAATCCCTCCGCTACGCCAAAACCGAGTTTCCGTTTTCCTGTAATATGTTGAAATAAACTGTCTCTACTTTTTTTGCGAAAGTCAGGTAGGAGCTATCATGATATGCTCCCCCGAATGCAAAATCCCCTGCAATTTTATATGGTCCTTCTTTCTGCAACAATCCGTAGAGTTGTTCTTTGAACTCATCGAAGGACTCATATTGCCAGCCGTTTATTCCGTTTTGAATCACATTGTCCAAAGAAGGATCCTTGCGGCACAGCGAGGGTATTCCGTTTGCGAGTGCTTCCAGCGTCGTCAGCCCTTGCGTTTCACTTTTAGAGGCGCTGACAAAAATATCTCCGACTTGATAGTAAGAAAATATTTCGTTGTGCTTGATCATCCCGGTGAAAACAACGTGCTTTGAGATTTTTAAATCTCTCGCGCATTCTTGAAGCATGGCAAGCCTTGGTCCGCCGCCGACGACGAGAAGTGTTAAATCTTCTCGGCCAAGCTTAGACATAAAGCGCATAATTTCCTCGAGATTTTTTTCTTTTGCCAGCCGCCCGACAGCTACGAGAATCTTATTTTCATCCGGAATCATGAAACGCCTGCGCAGTTTCAATTTTTCGTTTTCGTCTATGAACGCGGGCGTGCTTTCCAAATCCAATCCGGTTGGAATGACTGTTATGTCTGCTGTCACACCGTACCCCTGCAACATGCCTTTCACTTTTTCCGTCGGAACAATGACACAGGCAGTCTTATCGAGAACTTGCCTGCTGAACCTTGAAACAAATGACCTTCCAAGCCTTTTGTTTGGAATAAAATAATGCGTGTAATCTTCGTACACCGTATGATAAGTATGAACGATGGGAATATTCAAATGCGCCGCGATATAACGCGCCATATAAAATGTGCTGAATTCCGATTGAGAATGTATGATGTCGGGCTTCCATCGAATCAATGTATGAATATGCTTGTTTGCGATTAAAGCGGTGACGGCGACTCTTGCTCCGGGGTATATCCTGGCGGCATTGATAGAACTTATATATGTAACTTGACCCTTTTTTATGGAGCGTCTATTTGCGGAAACAGTAAGAATTCTGACTTCGTGTCCCAATTCTTCCAATCCTTTTCGGAGGTTATCAACGGATACGACAACACCGTTGATGACGGGTTCGTACCATTCTGTCGTTATAAGTATTTTCAAGTGAATACACCTCTTCAGATTTTATGTTGTAATTATATCACGAAAGGAAGATTTCATCCAACGTCCTTCCGTCACAGCCGTTTAAATCCAGCTCAAGAATTCTGGCCAATGTAGGCGCAATATCCACCATTTCAATATCGCCCACTTCATATCCCTGCTTGATTCCGGGACCTGAAATCAGCATATTGCAGCGATAGTTCGGCTTGTCCGGCGAATAACCATGCGTCGCATACTTTATATGTTGCAGGTTAAGGTCTTCGATCGTTTGTGCGCCAAGGACCTCAGTAAAAGCATAACCTATGCGGGCTTCCGCCATATATTTAATCGATTGATCCACATGAAAATCATTCAGCTCTTTCCATGAGTACAGGCGCTGAATTCCATTGGCGGGATCAGCTGCCATGTTTTCCATCAATTCGGCGGCCACATCCTGGGCCTGTTGATCTTCGGGTTTTATATGCAGATACGCTGAGCCACCGGCGCTCTGAAAATATGCCCGCCATGTTAAGACGCCCTTATCCTCGGTGATGAGTCCGGCATCTCTCAGAAAATTGTTCAAATGAACCTCTTTTTGCACATTGAATTGTCCATGATCGCCCACGATAGCAATCACCGTATCCTTACTCATGCCTGCATCTTTTACCGCACGAAGGATGCACCCCAATCGCTTATCCATACGCTCTACAGTGCGTGTCACCTCGATACTGTCTGTACCGTATCGGTGCTTGGCATCATCCAGCTCAATCAGATGCATGAGCAGCAGGTGGGGTTTTTTACGCTTGATCGTGTCAATGGCGCAAGAAGCGGTAAAATCGTCCAGATAAGGCTGTTTCGGGCCTTGCAGGGAACGTCCGTGCCTTATAGCCATGCTGATACAGAACGCGGGCGTGCCATTTTTCAATATCTTAAACACTTGACTTTCATCTTTAATCGCTGCAATTTCCGGAAGGTTATACCGCAGGGACGCTTTTCCTGTAACAGGCCAAAGAATTCCGGCAGTGCGCAGCCCTTTTTCTTTGGCCGCATCGTAAAGAGTCGGAACTTTTATATCTTTTCGAAACCAATACCAATCCTGCTGATTTTCGCGGATAAACGGCTGGAAAGGATTGTTATGAATGATGCCGTGCTTATCGGGGTAGACACCTGTAACAATGGTGGTATGCACAGTGTATGTGAGTGTGGGATATACACTTTTCAATTTCGTACTGTGAGAGCCGAGGGATAAGAGCGAAGAAAAATTGGGAAGAGTTCTTGCGAGTTCCCAATTTTCTTCGGAAAAGGCGTCGTAGGAGATAACGATCAAGTGTTTTGACGTACGGCGATCTTTATGCTTCATCCAAGAATTCATAAAATCATCCCTCTAAATTTTTTCTTAGTATTTCAAGGCCCTTTTTAATGACATCTTTTTCTTTGTACATGATAGCGTCCGCGGATTTGATTAAATCATCGATCGGTATTTCCTGATTGTTGCTGTAGGAGACGATACCATGGCTCGCGCTGATCAGATACGGCCTTTGTTCACAATCGTTTATCTCCTGAAATTGCGATATGATTCTGCCCCACAATGCTTCCGCCTGTTCTTCGCTTGTGCCGGATAGGAATAGTACAAATTCATCTCCGCCAAAACGAACGGCAAAATCATTTTCTCTTATGTTTGCATTGAGCACATTTGCTACGCTCACCAGCAGTTCATCTCCGTATTCATGGCCTAAATGGTCGTTGACCAACTTCAATCCATTGATATCAATAAAACAAATACTGAGCGAGAGCTGCCTTTTGTTTTCGCGTTGGGAAAGCTTATTTAAGAAATTGTATCCGGCCCTCCTGTTATATAATTTTGTCAGCGGGTCATGTTCCGAATAATATTTAATCCTTTCGTAAGCTTTTCGGTTTAGATATACAAAGAGGCTTATGATGAGCGATACGACAGCGATAATCGCAAAGAAGTAAGCGTTTTTCTTTAAAATATCCAATATCAGAAGCCCGATATCATCCAATAAGTATGTGGCGGCCGGCGAATCGCTGTCGACGATTGAAACAATAAGCCACTCTTCCTCTTCTGCAATGATGTTGGAAACAGTGTTTGACTGATAGTCGCCAACAGTTTTATATCTTCGATCTACAAGCATGGATGTAAAAAGACCATTTTCAGTGATAAATTGGGTTTGTCCCTGAAGTATTTTATCCCATTCTTCAGGATATATTTTTTCAAAAGTGTTTTCCGCTTTATCTTCGAACATGAAATTCCATTCATTTGCTGTATCTTCGCAGGCCAGCCAATACCCTTCCTGATTTAAAAGCATCACCTGCCCTACGCTGTTTTCCGCAAACTCTTTAAACCTGCCCAAAAGATCTTCTGCCAGGTAATTTAATATGATGATACCTTGAAAATTTCCGGAGTCATCGTAAAGCGGAGTGGAAAATCTGATCATCGGTTTGTACGGCAACTCGATTTCTGCATTTTCAATGTTTAAATCCATGGGCGAAACATAGACGCTGTCATCGCTCAACTGAGCTGTATTATAGAAATAGTAGCGGTCGCTTTTATTCTGCAATGCATATTTGTCAGTTAAATTTGAACCGTTATTCGTATAGTTGATCCGGATGGTTTCGTCGCCTTCTGCGTCGATATAGCGAATCTGGTCATATATTTTGCGCTGCCTTGAAAATTCCATCCAGTTCTCTGCTGTCTGATCCAATCCGGCGGATGCATACAGTTCATTTTCAAACGCATAATGCAAGTAATATAAATCCGATAGAATCCTGGTTGATTCGCGGCTCAGGAGGGCATTTTCAAGGTTGACGACTCGAGATTCGTTTACTTTGACTTCGTTTAGTTTTACCTCCCGGACTTGCTTTTCGACGATAAATATAACAAGAAAGGAGACCGAAAATGCAAGGATAAAGGCCAGTATGAAAAATGTTGTGGGACGCTTAAGTATACTAAGTTTCACTGTCTGACCCCCGCTTTCTGAAAATAATCAGCTTGTTCGCTTCTGCTGCATTTGCTTCTGTTTCGTTCACCTTTATCATACTTCATTTTACATGAAATACAACGAGGAGAAAGGTGGGATTCCTTATAAATGCCGCGAAATGCAATGCGGCAGTGATCTGAGCGACAACCGTATCGTATACCGTTTGCATATCTTCGGGTGTATAGCCTAATACTTCGGCATTTTCCACATAAGCGTCTGCCAGTTCCATATTTACGGCGCGAAATGCGATTGTCCAAAAGAAAACCCGGCAGAATAATCATTCTGCCGGGTTTTCCGGAATTTCATTTCAAGTATCTGGAGGATTTAGACTTTATATTAAAGTTACATAATTTTTTCTTAAACTGATGCTGAAATTATCGGCATCATCCACAGCCTTTATTTTAAAGGTATATTCTCTTTCCGGCATTAATCCGGTCACCGTACATTCATTCTCATCGCTGTCCAATGTTTCTATCAAAAGGTTATTTTGATATACTTTATATTCAGCAACTCCGACATTGTCCGTTGCATCCGGCCAGGTCAGTCGGACAGAAGAAGTCGAAACAACTGTCAGCGTAATCGATGCGCCGCTCGTCCAGACGGGGGCTTGCGTATCTTCGGATTCAATGTCGTCTTCGTCAGAGATTCCGCAGACGATATCTAACATTTGCCCTCTATGAACAATGCCATTCGGATTGAAATTTCCGACAGGATAGCCCTTTAATGTCCCGGCATTGTACAATGCGAGAATATAGCCGTATTGCTCATCGCTTATATTCAGGCTCTCAAATGGATTTTCGGTAAAATCATTGTTGGGGTCCAGTTCCAACGCTTCTGCCAAATTAGCAGCTGCACCTAAGCGAGACACTTGGATCTCTGAGTGAAAACGCTTTAAATTCATATGCTCTTTATTATTCTTTCCATTGCCTTCCCCTGCAAAAACACTACCGGCAACAACGGTTGTCAGTAAAAGTATGGTTAAAATTATCGATAGAATTCTTTTCATTTAAAATACCCCCTTCGAGTACGTTGTGTTACATTACACTAATACTTGCGAAGGGGGTATCGTATTTTCGGGGTCTGACTTAAAAAGCCTGAATTAATTTTTAGATTTATTTTCTCCGTTACCGTTTTGGGTTTCTTTTTCGTTCTCTGCCTCTTCTTGCTTGTTCTGCTCTGTCTGATTGTCGCCCTCTGTCTTATTGTCGTCTTCTAACTGGTTTTTCTCTTTTACTTGGTTGTCCGCTTCTTGTTCTTCTTCGCCCTCGACCTTTGTGGCTTTTCTATTTTCCTTAATTTCCTTGTTTATTTCTTTTACTGATTGTTCGAGCAGCGCAGGTTGGTCTTCTTCTTCGTAATCTTCGTCAATATCGATTAATTCTTGTACGAGGTTCAATTTCCCCGGAGTTACGTCCAAAGCTTTTGCTTCCTCTACTCTTCCAAGGCTGACAGACTCTGCGTTTACTTCGGCTTTCTTGCCTTTTTTATCAATCGTTTCCTGCACTTTAAGAGTAAGCTGTGCCGCAAGCTTTTCAGCTTTTGCAGAATTATCTGATCCGGCGACAAGAACGATATTATTATCTTCTCCGTCGATATATCCGCTGCTGATCAATTGCTCTGTTGTAACGCGCACAGCCTTTTGTATGCTCATATTTTCTAAATCAAGCAACTGCATAATTTCTTCGGCGCTTTCATCCATCGCTTTTACGCTGAGCACGCGATCAAACATATTGAGTTCGTATGCTATGGACGGATTAATATCGACGCTTACATAAGCAACCGGAAGCGAGTACGCGTATGCGCCTGCGGTAAAGAGTGCAAAAGCCGCCGCAACAGCCCCAAATCGACGAAATTGCCTTCTGCGTGCAAAGGGCGCGACCTTCTCTGTCAGGATGACTTCCCCGATTTTATATTCATTATTTCGAAGGCTGTCAAAGCTCCCGTCGTCTTTTAGGACAATGGCTGTTTTCCCCTTGATTTCGACAACAATACCCTTCATCTTGATGTTCCTTCCTTAACGCGGCGAAAATATTCGGCTAATATAGGATATTCTCCGCTTAGAATCACTATCCCGGCTATTATATATTTGCGATGGCGCTCTAAAATTTTCGGGGTGATACCCGTATTTTTTTCTATGATCCTAATCGGAAGCATCTTTGTCCTATGCATTTCTGCAATAAGAATCGGACTGCCTATGATAAATCCTATCGCCCGGGCGCAGGCGTCTTTGGTTTTTTCGGCTTTGGGAGATACTGCGACCAAATCGGAAAACGCGATTTTATATTCAGCTAAGGTAAGTTTTACAGCCTCAATTTCAAGCACGGCACTACTCTGTGCATCAGGCACTACCCCGCCCATATCGGAAAGATCTGTAGGATCCACGGCGATTGAAGTTTCTCGCCTTTCCTTTCTTTCATAATCGTAAAGTCTGTGCCTGATAACAGTTTCTGCATAAAAAAGAAAACTTCCCCTATTGTAATCATAGGAGATGACAGCTTCGTGAAATGCGGACAACGAAACAGACCACCGGTCGTCGCTCTTATTGATATAAGTGCCGGTGATTCGAAATGCGGTTCCCAAAATATAAGTTTCATAATCCTTAATCAACGCCTCCAGGCAAACATCGTCTGTTTGTGCCTGAACGACCCTGACATCTATCTCTCTCATGCGGACCCCTTTATCAGCGTCAGATTAATCTCTGCTCCGTTTCATTTGCTTCTCCGTGTATAACATACGATCCGCTTCGATAAGAGCTTTTGAAGCAGTGTCGTAATCACTGAATGAGATGATGCTCGTACTTATTCCACCGGAAGATTCATAAGCGGAAATGTAATCTGTAAATACTTTTTTCGCTTTGTTCAGCCTATTTATCAGAGTATTTTGCTCTCCGTAAAATATAATGGCAAATTCGTCTCCGCCCCACCTACAAACGATATGCTTCTCCTGGCCAAATGTGTCTTGCAGCGTGAACGCCAACTTCTGCAACACTTGATCACCGAAAGAGTGCCCATAAGTATCATTGATTTTCTTGTAATTATCAAGATCCAGGAGCGCTAAATAAATTGGTTCGTTCATTTTTTGAACAGCTTCTTCCATGGCCCGGTTTAACATCCTTCGATTATACAGCCCTGTCAATTCATCGATATTCGCATACTGTGTCAATTTTTTATTGATCCGCTCATAGTCTTTTGCGAATTTCAAAAGAATTAGAAATCCTGCGGCAAAGATCAACGGAATCTGAAGCATCTGATCAATAAACAAAGTTCTCCTCGGATAAACGGCAACCATCTCCGGATGATAATATTCTACGGTATGCATGATCATCAATACCGAAGTAACCATACCAAAGAGAAAATAACGCGTCCAACCATTAAAAAGATAGGTGAGCGCTATCAGAAGCAAAAGACATATGCCGTTGCATTGTTGCTGCTCCCGCCTGAATCCAGAAAACCGAAAGGCAAGAATACGCAGGTCAAAAGCATGAAAACAACGAACATAGCGTGGGATGCGAATTTCTTTTTATAAGACAAGATCACTGCGACAACGGTTATCGCAAACAACACGGCCCATTTAAGATTGGCTAATGACGGAAAACCGGAAATAGAGTTGCCAACGATACTCATCACCGATAAACCTGCCGCTACGGTTAGGATTGTGCGATAAAGACGCAGTTGAATATCCGATTGGTTCACTTTATTCTCCTCTCAGACACTAGTTGATTCGCTATTTTTGCGCTTTTTCGAAAAATTGAAGCTTCATTCCGTTGGGGTCCAGCACGAAGATATACCTGGAACCGTCTCCTGTCTTAAACGGGCCGCTTAAAATTTCAATTCCTTTTTCCTTTAAAAATAGCATCATATCATCTACTGAATCGACGAGAAAGCCCCAGGAGATATCTGAACCCACATTAATTTCTCTTTGTTTTTCAGAGTAAATCAATTCGATTTTTGTTTCTCCGGTTCCAAGAAAGGCTATTTCCATCGACGGTCCGGCAGGAAATCTCCGATCCAATTCAAGTCCGACTATTTCACTGTAAAACTTGATGGACTCCTCCATATTTTTGACCATTAATGTGCTCCAGCAAAATTCCATATTCGCTCCTCCTTATTACTTTTATGCGATGTAGTTTATTTTGGTTCTATATTCTTTTTCAATCGTTTGCTCTTTATTTATGCGGACATAAAACCTTACAATTATCAGGAGCCAGGCATTTCCATAATTCTATCGGGCTTTTGCTGGCTGTCATATAATCTTTTACGATTTTTCCGTCGGACATCTCGATTACCCGATCCGATTTTTCAGCGATATGCCTATCGTGGGTTACTATAAGGAAAGAAATTTTCAATTCTTTGTTGATTTTCCGGAGCAGATCATACACTTGATCTGTCGAATCCGAATCCAAATTACCTGTAGGCTCATCGGCCAGGACAAGATTAGGGTTGTTGATCAATGCACGCGCAATCGAAACCCGTTGCTGTTGTCCTCCGGAAAGATTATTGGCCGGATTGTTCATCCTGTCTGCCAGCCCAACAAGTTCCAGAAGTTCGCGCGCTCTTTCTTCTTTCTTGCGATCGGCAAAGCCGCTTTCGATCCAGGTGGGAAGCATGACATTTTCTAAAGCGGTGAATTCAGGGAGCAAATGATGGAATTGAAAAATAAATCCGATGTTGCTGTTTCTGAATTTTGCAAGTTCCGTATCGCCCATTTGCAATAAATCTTTGTCCTGAAAATACAGTTTGCCTTCGGTAGGCTTATCCAGTGCGCCGAGCATGTTTAAAAGGGTGCTTTTCCCGCAGCCCGACTGTCCGATGACGCTCGAAAATTCAGCAACGTTAAGTACGATCGACACATTGTCCAGCGCTTTTGTAACAACAGAGGCTCCATATTCTTTTGTCAGATTTTCAGCTCGCAGCAGTACATTATCCATTTTTTATAGCCTCGATGGGGTTCAAATTAGCAGATCGGTTAGCAGGGATAACGGAAGCGATTACGCCTGCCGCCGTTGCGATGCAAACAAGAAAGAGAATACTGCTCCATCTATATGAAATATTGAAAGAAAGACCTTCGGACATATTGAATACTGCCAGCATAAGTATCCCTGCTCCGGTGCCCACGATGGAGCCCACCATTCCAAGCAAAAAACCCTGGATGATAAAAATACGGCTGGCGCTCTTCTTTGTCGTACCCATCGCCTTGAGTATCCCTATTTCTTTTGATTTCTGCAGAACGGATACAGCTAAAACGCTTGCGATGCCAAAGGTAATAGATATAATGACGAAAAACTGTATCGTATAGGATGAGCTGCTTTGGCTGGACAATGCGCTGAGAAGTTGTTCGTTTAATTCTTTCCACTGTTCAATTTTAACGCCGCCCAAATTGCTTGCCCAGTTGTTCGCGATTTCATCTGCTAAAAAAGGATCTTCGACCTGCGTCTCAATCGTTGAGACGGCATCTCCGGCGTTGAAAAGTTTTTGAGCTCTGCGCAAATCCATAAACATCAGCGAATTATTTGAAATTTCGTTCTGAAGATCGAAAACCCCGCCGACAAGCAGGCGAACCGTTTCACCGTTGGGAAGCAGCAGATTGACATTTCCTCCCGACTCTACGCCAAGATCGGATGCCAAACCGGTACCGATCAATACGCTGTTGCCTTCTGCGGATGGATTCCCGCTTACAATTCTTTCGCTGATATCATAAATCGAATCAGCCTCTTCCAGGAGCACACCTTTAATTTGTATCGACCGATCCGTTCCGCCACTTCTTATCAAGGCTGTTCCTTGAAGTGTCGGCGAAATGGCGGTTACCCGGGTGTCCTTTTCTATTTCTTCTGTGATCAAAGCCCAATTGTCCAAGTTCTTTGGCCCTTTGGATGCATTGCCCCGAAGTGTTATCACGCCGGACTCTTCTGCGTTGAGAGCTTGCGTCAGCACATCGTCTTCGCTTCGTATGGTAATGTGGGAGCTGTTTCCTATCGTTTCATTGACAAGGCTGTCTTGCAGGCTGGTTATAAGAGAACCAAGAAAAATCTGCACCGCAACGCCGATTGCAATGCCGCCTATGATAAATATCGTCTGGCTTTTTGAAGAAAGCATAAAGCGCAGCGCCAGTTTCAATTCAAATTTCAAGAAGCATCCGCCTCCCTATATTTTCTTACAACGTCTCCGTCCTTGAGCCCTTCTCCGGGATACAATATGATGTCTCCTTCTGAAAGTCCGTCTAAAACAACAACGTCCGACGACAAACCCGACTGAACTTTCAGGAGATGTTTGACAGCCTTGCCCTGGTTATAAAGCAGAACATATGCATCGCCGTCTTCTGCTCGTTCAAACAAATAGGTTTTGGGGATACTGATGGCGCTCTCTATCTCTCTTGTTATAATTTCCAAATTGACAGTCAAATTGGACACTTGATAAGGATATGCTTCCGGTAACGATATGCCGATTTCAAAAGTCCCTGTATTTTCATTGATTTTAGGCGTAATGCTTTCTATTTTTCCTGTCGCCGCTCCGGCAGACCCGTCACCCACCGAAATAGCCACGGGAAGCCCTTCGCTTATATATGGGAAATATTTCTCGTCGAGTTCGGCGCTTATTCTATATCCTTCTGCGCTTCCGATATCCGCAAGAAGACTTCCAAGCTGCACATAATCTCCTATTGCCACATAAGTTTTCAGCACAACGGCATCCCAAGGAACCGTTATCTGATATTTGGAAATGCTTGCCGAGGCCTGCTCCAGCTTGAGCTTTGCGGAAGCAAATTGCGATAAGGCGCTTTCGTACTCGCTTTTTCGATCTTGCATTTCCACTTTTGAAACGGCTCCCTCGTTATATAAAGCCAAGGCATTGTTATAGGCCGTCCCCGCATAGGATATGAGTGAACCCAGGCGATCGTATTCACTTTTTGCCGAAGCATATTCTAAAGAGGCCTGGTTTTCTATTTCGATAAAAATAGCACCCGTGCTGATGTTTTCGCCATCTTTGACGGTCACGGACTGCACTTCCCCGCTTACCTCTGCAATGATAGAAGTTTCTTGCTGCAAACCGAGTTGACCGATAGCGACGATTTTTTCGGTAAAGGCCTCTTCGGAAACGACGATCGCCTCCGCCTCCGCGGCTCCGCCCATCAATCCAAAGTAAAGAGCACCCAAGATAAAAATAAGGGCACCTGCAATCACAAATGTTTTTTTACCCTTCAATTTTTCTTTTATCATTTTCACACTACCTCTTTCGTTTGGATTTAGGAAATCTGCTCGTATAGTTTTCTTTCAAAATGGAACGCAAAGGCCGCCAGCGTTATAAATGATCCGGATTTGCCTATAAAAATCGCCAGGGGCATTTCGTAGCCCGAAAGCAACTGACAAATCGTTTGAGGAACCATCATTATACCTACGATAATACAGGTTTTTAAGATCAAAGCAAAGATTATAATCCCCAAGCTGTCATTTTTATTAAGCAAATAAAGGCATACAAGGCACAGAGGCCCTATAATCGCCATATCAAGAACATATGTTATTTCTGTTGTATAAATCTCGATCAGATTCAGGGAAGTACCATGAAGTACTGTGGGAATAATGTCCGGCATCCAAGCTGCGACGAGCGCAAGCCCCGTCAATACAAGATATATTTTCACTCCCTTTGTCGTTTCCATCGTCAACTTATTCCTCTGGATTGTTCCTACGGTCCAGAACATGCCAAACAAAGTACATGCGAATAAAGCGATATATAGCAAATGAAACGAATTATAGGCAACGCCCAAAGATAGGCTTGCCGAATAATAAAGGGCAACCGCATACACCGAGGCCAATTTCAGCCTGGCTGTATTCGTATGATGTCGCCGGTTATTGATGTATGCATAAGTAAAAAGAGGCACCAGCACAAACAATATGCATAAGTCGCTGCCGATTAAAATCGGTGCTTTAAAATAAGAATCATGCGCATATATTCCATATCCAAACATTTTGACAACAGTGCCGTATTGATTGGTCACATCATAACTATGGGAGAAATTCATAGATAAAATGCCCCCGATAGAAGTGATGCTTAATAACATAAGGCTGATAACAGATAGTACCTGCAATCCTTTTTTCATTCGTAGCTCCTGCCTTTTTACTTTCGTACTATATTTTAACATATCTTATAACAAACGCTCCTGAAAACATGCAGGAGCGATCAGTTATTCTGTTCTTGCAAGCGAGTGAACAATTTCAGGGTTGCAACTTTTTTAGCATTTCCGCTGAGCACTCTTCGATATCCGCCAGAGGGAAAGGAATTCCCAGCATTTCATACTTAGCTGTACACAATTTTCTGAAGGGCAAAAGTTCAACCTTCTCTAAATTAGAAAAACGTCTGGCAAGTTGAGCGATTCTTTCTATATTGTCTGCACCGGAAGTAAGCCCCGGCACGACAACGTGCCGGATCCACAGAGGCACATTCATTTGCTCCGTCAGTTTTATGAACGCCAGCACCTGCCGCATGTCTCCGTTCGTATATCTCTTATAATGCACTTCATTGGAAAATTTCAGGTCGCAAATCACTAAATCCGTGTATTCCAAAAGCTCTTTAGCTCCATCCAAATCGCCTATACCCGAAGTATCCAAAGTTGTATGAATCCCTTCTGCACGCAAACGGCGAAACACTTCTTTCACAAAATTCCACTGTAAAAGCGGTTCGCCCCCGGAAAACGTAACCCCACCATCTTTTATAATGTATGCCTTACATCGAAGTATTTTGTCCATAACTTCTTGGACACTATAACACTGTCCCTCCGCAACCCAAGTTTCCGGATTATGACAATAAATGCAGCGCAGCGGGCATCCTTGCATAAAGACCACATAGCGAAGCCCGGGACCGTCCAGCGTTCCCATGCTTTGAAATTGGCTTATAGCAGCTTGTATTTCGTTCCCGGTTCTATCGTCTTTCATCATGAAATCGTCTCGTGGAATGTACGGGAAATAATTTCCTGCTGATGCAGCTTTGAAAGCCTGTTAAAGTTGACTGCATACCCGGAAACCCGAATGGTAAGGTTTGGATACTTGCCGGGGTTTTCATAAGCATCCAGCAAGCATTCGCGCCGAAGCACGTTCACATTCAGGTGATGCGCTTTGCCGGCAAAATACCCTTCTAAGATGGAAACTAAATTGCTATACTGTTGTTCCGCTTTCTTTCCAAGAGCATCGGGAACAATAGAAAAAGTGTTGGATATGCCATCCCGGCATATATCGAAAGAAAGTTTTGCCACGGAATTCAGGGAAGCTAAAGCTCCGTGCTTTTCTCTGCCGTGCATCGGATTAGCGCCTGGAGCGAAGGGCGCTCCGGCTTTTCTACCGTCGGGTGTTGCTCCCGTTTTTTTACCATACACCACGTTTGATGTAATGGTCAGAATGGAAAGCGTATGCTCTGCGTTCCTGTAGGCTGGATTCTTTTTTAATTCCCGGCAGAACAATTCAACTTGCTCCTTCGCGATGAAATCCACGCGATCATCATCGTTGCCGAAAGCAGGGTAATCCCCTAGTGTTTCAAAATCAACAATCAGGCCTGCTTCGTTTCGTATCGGTTTTACCTTTGCGAATTTAATGGCGGAAAGAGAATCCGCAAGAACAGACATTCCGGCCACACCGAAGGCCATATAACGATGCACGTTCGTATCATGCAGCGCCATTTGCGTTTTTTCGTATGCGTATTTATCATGCATATAGTGAATCATATTCATAGCCGTGACATACGTCTTTGCAAGCCATGCACGATAAAAATCCATGCGCTTGAGCACATCTTCGTATGTTAGAAATTCGCCTTGATACGAAGGTTGCGCGGGAGCGACCTGAAGACCGCTCATCTCGTCTTTCCCTCCGTTAAGGCTCATAAGGAGCAGCTTCACCAGATTTGCACGAGCGCCGAAAAATTGCATTTCTTTTCCCACGCGCATGGCGGACACACAGCACGCGATGGCGTAATCATCTCCGTAAAGCGGCCGCATCAAGTCGTCATTCTCGTATTGGATGGCGTCGGTGTCGCAGGATATTTTGGCGACAAACCGTTTAAACGCACTCGGTAGTTTCTCGGACCAAAGAACTGTTAAATTGGGTTCTGCAGAACAGCCCAAATTATATAGGGTATGCAGAATCCGGAAAGAGGTCTTTGTAACGAGCGTCCGTCCGTCTTCCCCTGTTCCGCCCACCGCTTCTGTAATCCACATGGGATCTCCGGCAAACAGCTCATTGTATTCCGGTGTTCTAAGATGTCTGGCCATGCGCAATTTCAGCACAAAATCGTCCATGATTTCCTGCGCTTGCTCTTCTGACAAAATGCCGGCATTCATATCCCGTTCGAAGTAAATATCCAGGAAAGTGCTTACCCGACCCAGACTCATCGCTGCGCCGTTTTGTTCTTTAATGGATCCCAAATAGCCGAAATACAGCCACTGAACCGCCTCTTTTGCATTTGTGGCAGGCCCTGAAATATCGATGCCGTACATGCCGGCCATCTCTTTTAGTTTTCCGAGGAATGCAATTTGCTGATACAACTCTTCCAGTTGACGGATTGCATCGGCATCTGCAACTTCCATTCCCAACTTTTTTTTGTCCTTTTTTTTCTCGTTAATCAGTTCGTCCACTCCGTACAAAGCAACTCTTCTGTAATCACCGATGATTCTGCCGCGGCCATAAGCATCGGGTAGACCGGTGATAATCCCGCACTTTCTGGCTGCTTTGATGTCGTCGTTGTATATGCGAAACACTCCGTCGTTATGGGTTGTTCGGTAAGTGAATTCTTTTTCTATTTTTTCAGACAACTCATACCCATACGCTTTACATGCCTGCCTTGTCATATTCACTCCGCCGAAAGGATTGACACCACGTCTTAAGGGTCGGTCTGTCTGAAGTCCTACAATAAGCTCCTTTTCCCGATCAAGATACCCGGGTTTATAACTGGTTAAAGAACTGACTGTCTGCGTATCTATATCCAATACTCCGCCGAATTCCTGTTCTAATTCCAATAAGTGATTCAGCTTTGCCGTCAGCGATTGCGTTCGATTTGTAGGCCCTGCCAAAAAATTTTCGTCACCGCAATAAGGTGTATAATTTTCCCGGATAAAGTCCCTGACGTTGATCGACTGTTTCCAAACAGTCCCTTTGAAATCATTCCATGCATTAAAATCCATATTGATTCCCTCCATATCAGTGTATGCTCAGGTACCAATCCCTTATAAAAAAACAAAAAGGGCATTATTCGGTTACCCAAACATTGCCCAGACGGTCGGCTTTTCAAGAACTTTATTCCCCTGTGGTTACCCACTCAATCCGTCAGTAATAAAGCTCTTTATTAATATATATGCGATTTTAACGGAACAGGAAGGCTTTGTCAAGTCGCACTATTTTCGGCACAAATCCGTAAAGCTTTTAAATGCTGTGGGTATAGAATATTGTCTGTCTATTTCTTCCGTTGTTGCCCATATGAAGCCTATAGGATCCTGCGAAACGGAGACTGTGATTAAAAATCCGGTCATATCCCATTCCAAATGTGTAAATATGTGTTTTGCAGGCCGAAGCGGTATCAATGTATTTGCGGTTATACCTTTATGGTTGAGAATATCGATGCACTGCTCTCTTGTTAAATGCCCTTCGTAGTTGGGAAATTCCCAAAGGTTCGGCAGTAAACCCCTTTCGCCTCTTTTGATGAGCGCAAATTTATCTTGACGGCATAAAACCAGCACCGTCCTCTTTTCAATTTTTCGTGCTTTCTTTTGAATTTTTCTCGGTATTTCGAAAATAAGATCTTGCTTATACGCTTCGCAGTAATCACAGACAGGACATTTGTTACATTCCGGCCTGCCGTTGGGCAGGCATATTGTAGCCCCAAGATCCATCAACGCTTGATTAAAATCTCCGACACTTTCCGCTGGCAGTAACTCACGGATGTATAGCTCCAATTTTTTCTTATTTTTTGTTTTGTTTACATCTTCTCTGTTTGCTGAAAGTCTGGCCGCAATGCGCACAACATTGCCGTCTATGGCCGGCTCTGCTTTCCCGTATGCGATAGAGGCGATGGCGCCAGCAGTATAGAGTCCGATTCCGGGTAGCGAGCGTAAATCTTTTACTTCCGAAGGGATTTTTCCGTCAAAAATCTCCACTATTTTTAAAGCCGCTTCCTTTAAACGAAGAGCTCTGTGATAATAGCCAAGGCCCTGCCAGAGTTTCAGGAGTTTTTCTTCCTCTACATGCGCCAGGTCAAATATTGTGGGGATTTCGCCTAAGAATCTATTAAAGTATGGGATGACAGCTTCCACTCTGGTTTGCTGCAGCATAATTTCCGATATCCAAACTTTATAGGGCGTCGGATCACTTCTCCACGGAAGAACCCTGGCTTCCGTTCGGTACCATTGTATCAGTTGATTTGACAGCATTTCGATTCTTTCCATATCTTTTCTTATCACTTCCCGTGGACAGTTTTAAGTTGGGCTATATTTGCTCGCCCTTATCTTCTTTTTTACCCTTTTAAGTCTAAAAAAATCTTCTCTTTCTTTTTCTTCCAAAACCTCTTGAATCTGCTTTACCAGTCCCTGATATTTGGGGATCTGTATATGCTTCAGAGCATTTGTCCTCTTCGTGGTTTTTTGTATTTCCTTCGCCAACTTGAATAAAGAGTTTTCTATTTGTGCCAACTCGTAGATTTTGTAATGCACTTCATCAAATTGCTGTCTGGCCTGATCCAATGAAATGTTGGTGTTGTAAAAACCGTAAGCCGGCATTATTTCCTGCCGTTTATATTTAATAGTAGGAATATCGACGCCCATCACACTTTTAAGTAATATTTCAAACGACTCATTATTGGCTATGCTGTAGGTTATATCTTCTACATTTTTTATTCCCAGAGTAATATTCGCTAATCGAAGCGATGCATACGCCTCTTCAAAAATAGAATAGATGTCTGCCTGAATCGTTCTTGCCTGATCCGCTAGATTCATCATTTCTTTTATCAGTATATTTCTCTTCTTATCCAAAAGTTCAAACCCGCTTTTTGAGAGATTCAAAGAAGATTTGGCCTTTATAAGATTTGATTTAGTCGGTGCTGTTACAATAGCCATCGCTTTTTTTACCTATTGCTTTCCGTTGTTGTTCCGATAGTATTTCTGTAAAATATCCGGTTGTACACGGTCCAGTTCGGAAGCCGGAAGTATTGATAATATTTCCCAGCCCAGATCCAATGTTTCGACTATACTTCTGTTTTCGGTGATTCCCTGAGAAATAAACTTCTCTTCTAAATCACGGCCGAATTTAAGGTACAGCTTATCAACGTCACTTAAGTCCTCTTCGCCGATAATCTGAGCAAGCGCCCGGACATCCTGAACACGCGAATAGGCTGCAAATAATTGACTCGATAAATCGGAATGGTCGTCTCTTGTATAGGCAGCTCCTATTCCGTCTTTCATAAGGCGGGAAAGGGAAGGAAGAATATCTATAGGAGGATAAATACCCTTTTGATTCAATTCTCGGTTCAATACAATCTGCCCTTCGGTAATAAAGCCGGTTAAGTCAGGAATCGGGTGGGTAATGTCATCGTTTGGCATAGTGAGTATAGGAATCAACGTTATAGAGCCTTCTTTGCTTTTTAGCATACCTGCTCTTTCATAAATGGTCGATAGATCACTGTACAAATATCCCGGATATCCCTTGCGAGAAGGGACCTCTTCTTTTGCGGAAGACAATTCCCGAAGGGCTTCCGCATAGCTGGTCATATCCGTGAGAATAACTAAAACATGCATATTCAATTGAAATGCCAGATACTCTGCCGCTGTCATGGCGCATTTGGGCGTGGATATTCTTTGGACAATCGGCTCGTCCGCTGTATTGATATACATGACAACGTGATCCAAAGCACCTGAATGCTGAAAACTCTTGATAAAAAAGTCTGCATCGTCGTGCCTTACGCCCATCGCACCAAAAACAACCGCAAAATTATCACTGTTTGCGCCTTCTATTTTTGCCTGCCGAACAATCTGAGCGGCAAGCTCGTTGTGAGCTATGCCATTACCTGAAAAAATAGGAAGTTTCTGCCCTCTTATTAAGGTCATGAGGGCGTCGATGGAAGAAATGCCTGTTTGGATAAAATTCCTTGGGTACCTGCGAGCTACGGGGTTGATGGGTCTGCCGTTGATATTTTGCCGATATGTGGACAATATTTGATACATGTCGTCAATCGGCTCACCTATTCCGTTAAAAGCACGGCCCAATATTTCACCGGAAAGTGGAATAGACATAGGCTCTCCTTTGAAGCTGACCGCAACATTGTTCGTCGATATACCGGAAGTGCCTTCAAATACCTGAACGACTACGTTTGTGCCATCTATTTTAATGACTTTACCGATTCTTGTTTCATTCTCATCGACTTTAATGGACACCATTTCTCCATATTTGGTGCCCTCCACGCCAGATAAGACAATGAGCGGACCCTCTGCCTTTTCCAATTTCAAGTATTCTTTTCTCATCATTTAATATACCTTGCTTCCGTTTATTCTTCGTATTTCCGGCTTAAGCTATTGTATGCTTCAGTAATTTTATTACATAAATCGTCCAGCTTTTCTATGTTGTCATTGGGGACTTCATACTTCATTTTCAACACATCCTGAACTACGGGTTCGCTTTTTATTGTAGAAATAGGGATACCTAATTTTACACATTTCAAGGACGCTTCGTACAAGGTGTCAATGACCTTAAGCATTTTATACTGCTTCGTGAGCGTTACATAAGTATCGTCTTTATGAAGAGCATTCTGTTGTAAAAACCCTTTTTTAATAATTCTTGCTATTTCCAAGACGAGCGCCTGGTCGTTTGGAAGCACATCTTCGCCAACCAACTGGACGATTTCATTTAATTTTTCTTCTTCCTGAAGCAATTTCATCATTTTGCCCCGCAATTCAAGCATGTCAGGTGCCACATTCTGGCTATACCAATCTTTGAGCATCCCCACATATCCACTATAACTCAGCAGGTAATTTATTGCCGGGTAATGCCGCGCATAAGCAAGTTTTTTATCCAAAGCCATAAATGCTGTGACAAAGCGTTTTGTATTTTCGGTTACCGGTTCAGAAAAATCGCCCCCCGGAGGCGATACGGCGCCGATGATGGTAATGGAAGACTCTTGTCCACCCAATGTTTTCACACAGCCGGCTCGTTCATAAAATTCGGCCAGCCTCGACGGTAAATATGCTGGAAAACCTTCTTCTGCCGGCATTTCTTCTAATCGACCCGAAATTTCCCGCAGGGATTCTGCCCATCTTGATGTCGAGTCGGCCATAATAGCCACATCATACCCCATATCCCGATAGTACTCCGCCATGGTGACCCCGGTATAAATAGACGCCTCGCGAGCGGCAACAGGCATGTTAGATGTATTGGCAATCAATATAGTCCTCTCCATCAAAGGCCTTCCGGTCCTTGGATCAATCAGTCCGGGAAATTCCTCGAGCACATCCGTCATTTCATTTCCGCGCTCCCCGCAGCCGATATAGACGATAATATCCGCATCGCTCCATTTAGCCAGCTGTTGCTGCGTAACTGTCTTTCCTGTTCCAAAACCCCCGGGTAATCCGACGGTGCCGCCCTTCGCAATAGGGAAAAAACTGTCAATTACTCTTTGTCCGGTTACCAGCGGTTTATAAATAGGTATCCTCTTTGCAAAAGGCCTTGGCTTTCTGACGGGCCATTTTGTGGACAACGTCAGCGATATTTTCTGAAGGTCTCCTGTCTGAAGGCACACAACTTCGTCCTTTAGTGTATACTTTCCATCCTTTTGGACACTGTGAACTGTACCATTGACGCCATAAGGAACCATCAATTTATGCAAGATGCTTTGCGTTTCCTGCACTGTTGCATAGACCATTCCCGCCTGAAGTGCATCTGTTGGCTTTACTGTTATATGAACATCCCACAACTTTTCTTCATCTAATGAAAGCAATCCTATTCCCTCGGGAATAAAATCTGCGGAAATTCTGTTAATTCGTTCGAGTGGTCTTTGAATGCCGTCAAATATGTTCCCAAGCATACCCGGCCCCAAAGTTACCGACAAGGGGCTTCCGGTGTAATATATTTTTTCTCCGGCTCTAAGGCCTTCGGTTTCTTCGTAAACTTGTACCGTCGCAACATCTTTATCAAGCGAAACCACCTCACCGATCAGTTTTTTTTCGCCAATGGTCACCATCTCGTTTAACTTAAAGGAAACCATATTTGTCCCTTTTATAACAGGTCCGTTTATTACCTGCACAATGCCTTCGTTGCTTTTCATCTGTTTCCTCTACTATTCCCGATAACCCTTCAAGTGTCTTGCCCATAGGACTATGCAATGCACTCGAAATGGTTGCTCTTTCCTGTTTTATTCTAAAATTGCCTGAAAGAATGTCTGCACCATATATAGGTTGTATTCTTCTAAAAGAGAATGAATGGACAAGTCAATTCTTGTATTGGCGATAAGATTCAATAAAATAATCCCGCCGATTATTTTATCTTCGGCAATTTTAAAGGTTACCTTGTCTCTGGCGGCCGCAGGAAGGGCCATGACAATATGCTCTGCGTATTTTGCATTGTCTGATTTTGTCATATAAATCTCAACATCATCAGAAAATGAATTTGCCTTTTCAAGTTTCTTGACTGACATAAGAAGATATGCTTCGTATTTTTCAGATTGAATAAATTGCTCGATTTCCCCTTGGAGATGAAGCAACATAAGCGAAAACAGTTCTGCCTTCGTCGCCATGTATTCTTTTTTTAGTACCAAGGCAGATTCGCTCAAAATTTCGACTTTTTCTCCTTCTGCTTTCTTCATGGCGCGCTTCTGAATCTCTTGGACCTCTTTGTCGACAGCGGTTTTGCTTTCCAGGAATTTCTTTTCATAATCTTTTTTTAGTATTTCCATCTCTATGGCGATATTTTCATTCATTGATCGCTGCAAAAGTTTAGAAAACATCGACAATTTTTGCTCGATTGTTACCATTTGATGCACCTCATAGTCGAATACCTATCGAGTCCTCTATATATTTTGCAATCATATTGCCTGAACGGGAACTACCGTGCCTGTCCGGAATCTCCACAATAATGGGCCTTTTTATTTTTAATTTCATTTCCATCACCTCGGGTCTGACTTGGTCAACCACCATTTCCGTCAATATAAGGATGCCGATATCCGGCGTCTTTACCGCGCTTTTTATGGCTTCCAAAATATCTTCCCGGGTATGAACAATCATCCCGTCTATGCCGGCAAGCTTCATTCCAACCCAGGTATCCTTATTGTCACTGATTAAGAAGGATCGCATCGTTTCCCCTTACACGAATAAAATCAAAATAGAGATAATCATGCCGTAAATGGCGATGCCTTCGGCCATCCCAACATAGATCAATGTTTTGCCAAGCAAAGAAGAGTCTTCTGAAATGGCGCCGATTGCAGAGGATCCAACAGAGCCTACCGCAAGGCCCGCGCCGATTGTAGCAAGTCCCGTGCTTAAGGCCGCTGCAAAAAATTTAAGACCGTCACCTAAGGATAATCCGGAGACCGTTGGAGTTGCTGCGGCAACAGTGCCACTTTCCGCATAGACAGCACTGCCGGAAAAAGCAGTAAACACCATAGCAACCGTAATCAATCCGAAAACTGAAACAGAGGCAAATATTGCTTTTTTAATGCTACCCTTTTTCTTCTTTTTCATAGCCCAAAGTCCATAGAAAGCTGTTCCGGCCGCAACTAGAAATGCTGCAGTTAATAATAGAATTTGCATAATTTTTTCTTCCTTTCGTTTATATGGTTTCACCTTACCGGATGTTCTTAATCGACTATTTTTACCGTTTCAAAAGCGATTCCCCCACCCTGAAAATATTTGCTGAACATTTCGTAATATTCCAAGCGAAGCCCTTGTATAAATACAACCAAACCTTCCAATGTCAATATCAAAACATTTCCTAAAATCAGTATAATGATTTTTAAAACGATATTGGACGTCATCTCGGACATGGTCAGAAAAGCTAAAAACAACCCTGCATGGTTGAGCGCAAATGCTCCGACACGGACAAAGGATATCGCATTACTGAGTGAAGAGAGAATCGTTTCGATTGTCTCAAAAATACTTTCAGTAAAATAGGAACCGGTAGTGCCGACAATCAAAGGGCGTTTGTTTGCTATAAGATTGCTCAAAGGTCCCTTGAAAATCATTAGCATTAAGCTTATCACCAATACCGTAAGTGGGGCTGACAATGGGATTTTGACGATTCCTGATACCGCGGCCAAAGAAAGAATAAGGCTTAGATAAAAAGCATAACCGGCCATTCCGTTTTTGCTCCAGATACCTTCTTGTGCTTGGCCTCTTCGAAATGCGTTAAAAATACCAAAAACATAAGATATGGTAAGCGTTACAACGCCAAAAAGAATGCCGGCGACCAGTATCCCGGGAATGTTTGTAGGGTCTAAAGGTCTTCCGATAAGGCTCGGCAACCAATCCAATTCTGTCTGTTCTAAACCAAAGAACCCTCCGTATACAACACCGAAAATCATAGAACTAACGCCTAACCTGCTCAAGATTTGGCCTGCCGCGACGCTTTTTTTATATAAAAAAAGTCCAATAAGAAGATAGACGAGTCCTTGACCGATATCTCCAAACATCATGCCAAACATCAGGCAAAATGTAACAGAAAAAAATGGCGTTGGATCCAATTCATTATAGGAAGGCAACCCATAAAGTCTGACAATCACTTCAAAGGGTTTTGTAAATTTATTATTTCTGAATTGTGTAGGTGGCATCACCTGCCTTTCCATTTCATTTGCATTTTTTTCTTCTATGATGAGCTTCTCAAGAATAGGCGCAAGAGCTTTGTCCACTTCTGCTTTATCCTCCCTGGGCACCCAGGCATTCAAGACAAAAGTACTGCCTCCCAACTCAATCTCTCTCTCCAAGTTCAATGTTTTTTTCTCTAGTTTAACGGTTGTATAAATTCTATTGATAAGAAGTCTTGTCTCTTCCATATTTACATGGAGTTCTTTGTATAATTCATCGACTTCTTCCGACAGCAATCGAATTTTCTTTTGGGCTTGGTCAATCATTTGCACAACCGAGCCGTCTAAGTCCTTAGGGATGAACAACTGCGTCCAGTTAAGAGACTTTAGTAATTTTGAAGTCTCTTCCTGAAATGGCCTGGGGAAAATAATAATCTGAATATCTTCTTCCGGATCCTTTATTTTACCTATGTTCAGGACAATGGAACTGATGTTTTCATAATTTTGCCTTAAACGAAACCGTCCTTCTTTTGACAATGATCCAATTTCATAGTTAAAATAATTCAACGTCTCCAATTGTCTGAAGTCCAGATCTTTGGGCGTAATATAGCTCAACTTATTTTTTAGTTGTTCATATTGAAAAACGGTCGCTTGTTTTTGAGTTATCCCTTTTATTTTGGAAAGCAGCCGTTGACTTAAATCCTGCAGGTCGTCCAGAGCAGTACGCAAGCCATCTTTTCCACTATAAAAGCTACCGACATCTACCTCCGGTTTTATACCCAGGCCGGCACTCAAGCTTTCAATTTCGGCTTCTGCCTGATTACATTGCACCTCCAACGCATCAATATCTTCCGGTGCATATTCGGGAGGTCCTATCATAACAGATTCATATTCATGAATGATATAGCTGTTATCATAAATATCGCTATGCTCAAAATCAAAATATATTTTTCCGGTTAAAATTAATTTTTGCAGTACTTCATGCAAGTCTTCCACGGATCCTGCTATTTTAAGAAATATCATTTTCTGAATAGCCATATTACTGCTTCACTTCCTCTTTTCCCATTGAGCGGACAAGATAATCTCCAATCTCCTCCTTTGGGACTTTATATCTTACCGTTTCTGTCGCTATAATAAATTCTTTTATCATAATTTGGAGCAGGTATATATAAGACACTATTGTTCCTATCGTTCCGCGAAACTCTTTGTTTAATACATTTGTATAGATATAGCGGTCAATATTTGTTTCGATATCCAGCGCACTGTCCGTTGTGAAGATATCACTCCGTAAATACTGATTGGCCAATGCTTGCATATCTTGAACTGACCTTGCGTAGCACATTGCCTTTAATTTAGTAAAATTAAGCTTTCGGCCCGGACGTAAACTGTATATCATAATTTGTTCCGAAGAGATTTTATAGTATTTTTGAGCCCGATAAATCCACTGAACATTTAAAGAATCGACTTTCATCCCCAACAATTCCCCTGCAGCCTGTCTGTCGGGTAAAGACAACTTCTGGGCTTGTTTGAACAAAACGTTATAAAAAAACAAATGCAATTTCATTTCCACATGAAATTCCCGCTTCGCAAAATCATTGCCTGTGGTTGTTTTTAGAACATCATAATAAGATGTGCCTTTAAGTTTTTCTATTAACTGAGCAACTGATTTTGCCGCAATCAATTTATCATATTGCAACGAAGAGTATTTTTCAGAATGAACAAAATGGCTTTCTATGTTTGCCTCTTGTTTCCCGGTTGATACTTTTCTGAGAAGGAGAATCAAGTCGTAAATTTCAAACTCGAGAAGGAACGTTTGCAAAAACTCTTTATACGGCCCGGAAAAATAGTGCAGAATGTCTTCCAACTCTGACACTACAAATCTGTTTAGTAAAGTCTCCAGATCATCTCGGTGCAACGGATATTTCTGATCGTTTTCCCAAATACTCTTGAAGTTATATTGACTGGAAAGAAATTCTGCTATCTGCTCTACGGTTTTGGATTCCAGTACCTTTCTAAACTTTTCTTCATTGAGTATGCTTGATTTTCTGGCTGTTATCTTTGTAGTTACGGCATCGTATGCCATAAAAGGATTCACGTATTTACCCTTCTTTCTCGATTAGAAAGAGCTTTTCAAAAATTTTTTCGATGACGTCTTTTTCAACCAAAGAGAACTTTGTCTTGAGCAACTCTATTTCTTTTGCGGATTCTGAAGTCTTCTCAGAAACTTCCGCCCGGGCTTCCTCTATTATTTTAATATAGTCCTCTTCCGCGCAACGGTGAGCTTCCATTATTTTGTCATCGCGATAATTTTGTATTTTAGCCAGATACTTTTTTTCTTCTTCGAATAATAAATCCTTGTTTGCCTGCTCATTTTCAAATGCTATTTCATCTATTCTTGCAATTTGTTCAATTACATCTTTCATGGCTATTTCCCTCTTTATGCTCTCAAATCTCCACTGTGCCATTCAGCTTTATATAATTTCCCGGAAGCGCTTCAAATAAGTCCGGATAACGTCCGCACCTTGCACGGATTTGTGTATATTGAGCTTTACTTCCGTTCTTTTGAAGGTATAACCTACGATTATAAACTTCGTCCGCAAGTTTAGAAGCGTGCATGGTTTGATTTTCTGTTTCAGACAGCACAATTTTCATCGCCTCGTGCAAAGTATGGTGAAGTCCCTCTCCATGCATAAAACCTGTATGAATTGGCCGTGTCACATCGTATTTCAGAATTAAATAGACGGGCATATTATCTTTCAGGAGCACCACTTTGCCATTTTTCTCCACCACCGAAAATACCCGTTCCAAATCTGTCCGCATAGCATCAAATGAAATCAGGCTGTCAATTTTTATATCCATACTTGGTCACTTCACCAACATATTATAGGCTTGATTTTATATTTGTCTATATATTTATATAAATATTTATATGAATCTACGAACAGCAAACCTCGGATCGTTGCCGCCGGTTTTTTTGGGGAAAAAGTACTCGCAATGGGAAAAGAATATATGATAATTAGAACAATGGGATAAAGATGCTTACAATTTCATGAATTTTTTTATGATAAATCGAGCCGGTTTATAGTATAAACCTTCCAACGCCCGCGATGCGTTTGACATTTCTTTTCTTATGGCTATCTTTTGAGGGCAATGAATTTCGCACGCACCGCATTTTGTGCAAAGCGATGCATTGTGTGCCTCCGTCTTTAAGCTGGTCTGCATAATGTATTTTACGATGGCAGCCATCTTCCCTTCGATTTCCACATTGTTGTAGCAAGAAAAACAAGTGGGGATGTCCACGCCGAAGGGGCATGGCATACAATAGTTGCAGCCGGTGCAGGGGACTTTTATTTTATCGTTTAATATTTCGCGTACTCTGCGGAATAGTTCGTAGTCGTTTTCAGTAAAAGAATCCGCTTCCGACTGGGAAGCTACTCGTATATCTTCCTCGATCATTTCCATAGAATTCATCCCGGATAAGACGACGGCCACTTCCGGGTGATTCCATACCCAGCGAAATGCCCATTCTGCAGGCGAGCGTTTTACATAGGCATTGTTCCAAACATCATAGACTTCCTTTGGAAGATTGCTTACCAGTTTTCCACCCCTGAGCGGCTCCATAATCATGACAGGGATGCCTTTGGATGAAGCGTATTGCAGGCCGCTTTTTCCGGCTTGATTGTTTTCGTCCAGGTAGTTATATTGAATCATGCAAAATTCCCAATCATAGGCGTCGACAAGTTTAATAAATTCGTCTTTGCCTCCGTGATAGGAAAATCCTATGTTAATAATCTCTCCCGAGCTTTTCTTTTTTTCGATCCAGTTCAAAATGCCAAGATCGACCAACCTGGTCCAAATGTTTATATCGGTAAGCATGTGCATAAAGTAATAGTCGATGCGATCTGTTTGCAAACGCTTTAATTCCTGATAAAAAACTTTATCAAGATCCTCATATTTTCGTATTAAATACGGAGGCATTTTTGTGGCGATTTTGACACGGTCACGGTAGCCTTTTGCGAGCACTCTCCCCAATGTAGCTTCGCTGTTTGGATAGATATAGGCCGTATCAAAATAATTTACGCCATGCTCAATCGAATATATGATCTGCCTTTCCACTTCCTGCTCGTCTTTTGCAAAGCGCATGCAGCCAAAGCCCAAAATGGAAAGTTGATCGTTGTTTTTAGGATTTCTTCTGTAATTCATATCGGTATTGTATATTTTCGAAGCTATAATTGCAAGTCCATCGCTTCCGTCTGGGCATGATAGACTCTTGTGCCTAAATGAATTATACTAAAAATAACGGAAAACATCAGAAGTCAGATAGGAAAACATCGATGATCAAATTGGTTTTACTTACCGGGTTTTTAGGCACAGGAAAAACGACGCTGCTCCGGCAATTGTTGGAACAATTCAGCAACGAAAAAATCGGAGTTCTGCTCAACGAGTTTGGGCAGATCAGCATTGACGGTATCCTTATCGAAAATAAAGCGATCCTTACAAAGGAGCTAAACAACGGATCCATCTTCTGTTCCTGCATCAAGGAAAATTTTTTAAGAAGCCTCGTCGAATTGTCGGCGGAAGACATCGACTATCTTTTTATCGAAGCATCCGGGCTGGCCGACCCCTCCAACATGCCTCAAATTTTAGGTGTCGTAAACACATTAGCTGCAAATCGCTACGATTATAACGGCTCGGTTTGTGTTGTGGATGCAGAGAATTTTCTGGATTATTACGATATGTTGCCCGCACTCCACAGACAGGTTGCTTACAGCGGAAGCATCCTTGTAAATAAAGCGGATCTTGCGGGAGATTCTTTGCTGTCTGATGTTTTGGAAAAACTTATTTCCATCAACCCCGCAGCAATGATACAAGTGACCACATTCTGTCAGGCGGATTTCCATATACTCTTTAACGAGCTTAAAGTTTTGGAGCATATAGACCAGGAAACTTCCAATACGTTCGAAAGCAGGCCCAAAACTATTATGCTCACGGCAGAAGAAGTATTGCCGGCTGCCTGTCTTAAGAAATTGATGACAGAATTAAATGAATTCGCCTATCGGATCAAAGGCTTCGCAAAGACAGACGCCGGAATAATTTATATAAGCGGCGTACGTAACAGATTGGAAAGCAAGCCGTGGAAGGGACCTTTTGAAAAAAGCCAAATCGTCATTATTTCCGCCATAGGGATAGGAATTGTAAGCCGTATTACAGAAAAGCTTGACGGAGAATTGAAAGAGAAAATCCGAATAAATTTATAGTATCAACACAGAAACCTTCTGCTTTATAAAAGCAAACATGAATATGTAGATATATTTTATTAAAGGAGGCTTATATGAGCAAAGAATTGGTATTACAAACATTAAAACACGAAAAGACGAACCGTGTGCCGTGGGTACCTTTTGCCGGAGTCCATGCAGGTAAATTGAAAGGTTATACGGGAGAAGAAATTCTAAAAGATCCCGATAAACTTCTCGCTGCATTGCTGGAAGTGAACAAGTTTTATATGCCCGATGGAATGCCCGTTATGTTCGACCTTCAGATAGAAGCGGAAATCCTGGGCTGCGATTTGCTTTGGGCGAAAGAAAATCCCCCCTCTGTTAAATCGCATCCGTTGGCTGCCGAAAAATGCATACCCTGCAGATGTAAGATCCCCACCAAAGAATCCGGACGAATTCCGATGATATTGGATGTGATGCGAAGGCTGAAAGTTGCCATCGGCGAAGACACAGCGCTTTACGGCCTTGTCTGCGGGCCCTTTACCTTGGCATCTCACCTTAGGGGAACCGGCATATTTATGGATATGATGAAAGATCCGGCTTATGTAAAAGAACTGGTGAATTTTTGCTCTGAAGTATGCATGCAAATGGCTGATTTTTATATAGAAGCGGGAATGGATGTGATTGCGGTAGTAGATCCTTTAGTCAGTCAAATCTCCCCAAAACATATTCAGGCAATGTTGTCAGAAGGCTTTACCGCGACGTTTGACTTTATCCGAAGTCGAGGCGCCCTCTCCTGTTTTTTTGTATGCGGAAATGCTTCCAAACAAATTGAAACCATGTGCACGATGAATCCGGACGGAATATCCGTAGACGAAAATGTGGATTTAAAAACGGCGAAAGAGATTACAGACAGATATAACATTACTATCGGCGGCAACATTCCGTTAACCACGACCATGCTTTGGGGAACGCAGCAAGATAACATGAAAGCGGTCATCGATATTTTAGACGGAATGGATCACCATAACCTTATCATCAGTCCAGGCTGCGACATGCCTTATGATACTCCGATCGAAAATACGATCGCAGCGGCACAAGCTGTAAAAAATCCGGATGACGCAAGAAAAATGATTGAAAATTACACTGCTATGGTTGACGATATTCCAATAGAACTCCCGGATTATTCCAACCTTGATAAAGTTCTTATCGAACTTTTTACGTTGGACCCCGAGCAATGCGCCGCCTGCACCTATATGGTGAACAGTGTGGCTGATATTTACGACGAGATTAAGGATATTGCCGAGTATAAAGTTTATAAATACTTTATTCGCGAAGATATCGCCAGAACAAGAAAGATGGGTCTTGTCAATTTGCCGACCATGTGCATCAACGGAGAGCAGAAATGGGTATCCATTATACCGTCCAAGGATGAACTGATCGCAGAAATCAAAAAATACGTAAAATAAAAGAGGAACTCAAAAAGCTTTTACTGTTTCTCGATCACCGTGCAGTTCCTGCCTGAAATGCTCGGATTTTTTGTAAACTTTCCGCTTACAAAATTTATTCTTTGTCCCAACAATATTTTCTGTTCCGACTTAATTTTTCAAGATTGCAGCTCAAGCATAAACCGTTGTGGCAGCATAAAAAATCACCGCATCCAGGACATTGCCATTGATGTTCCTGCGCTGCCAAAAAACTTTCCAACCCGTTTTCTTTTATATTTTTAAGATTATCTATCATGCTCAAATGATATTTTGTACGGTATCGCTTATCGACGGACTTGAGCCTTTTGCATGGAAACGCCTCGCATTCATAACAAAATCGAATGGTCCCGTGCGCAAGCAGCTCGCATTGATCCCCCATATGCGTACAGTTCTTTCCTCTGGGGATACAGCCGGGACAATAAGTAAGGTGAAAGCCTTTCTTATTTAAATCCTTCGCTCCAAACTGGTAAGCAATGCACAACCTGCAATTCATCCCGCAGGGTGCTATAAGCTTTTCTTCCATTCGCCGCCTCCTTGCCGCT
>CAZSPZ010000010.1:0-20048 GCA_964608965.1 uncultured Oscillospiraceae bacterium
AACAAGCATAGGATTGTGAGTCTGACAAAGAAAACCAATTTGAATGGGCCACGCAAGCGTGGCCCATTTTGTTGTTCAAAAATAATTTTCAGTTATATGCTTTGCTTTCATCTTTCTTTTCGGGCGAAAGGTTCATGACAACAATGGAAACGAAGACCAGCAACATTCCTGCCAGTTTCCACAAGTTGAAATATTCGCTGAAAACAAAGACGCCGATCAGAGTCGCCACGACGATTTCCATGGATGCAATCACGTTTACTTTAGAGGCTTCGACAGGTTTTGACAAGCCAGTCATAAAAAACATATATGGAATGACTGCGGATATAAGACCTGCGCCTATTCCAATCAGAATAATCTCTGCAGATATTTCCCCTTGAACCAACGGTTCTTTTGCTAAAAACGGCAAGAGGAAAATTGAGCCGAAAAGGAAATTGTAGAAAGTGATGACAAAAGGGTGTGCCTTGCCGGTTGTAATCTTTCCGAATATGGGTACAGTGCAATAACTCAGCGCAGCAAGAAGGCCCATAAATATGCCGTAGAAAATAAAGGAAAGCGAAGCCAAATCCCCTCCGGTAACGGCCAATGTACAACCTACAATATTGACGGAAAGCGCGACGATCTTATGCTTTGTGATAGGCTCGTTAAATATGATACGCGAAAGCACGCACAGAAATATCAGCGAAGTATAAAGCAGCAGCGCCGCAGTTGCCATACCAACGGATCCGACTGCTTGCGTATAGCAGAGATTAAAAACAGTATGCGCCGTAAATCCCATGGTTGCGCAAAGCAGTAAACTTTTTTTATCCAGTATAAACCCTTTGGCTCCGCCGCAGTTTAACCATACAATAGGGAACATGATCAATGCGGCGGTACCCACTCTTAAAAAGCTTATAAACCCATTGCTTACGCCAAGTCCGGCTAAAAGCTGCATGAACAATCCGGTGGTTCCCCAGAACATGCCTGCTATAAATACTTGTAAATAACCTTTTTGTCTGGAATTGTCGTTCATGGAGAGTCTTTCTTAAGTGTCTGTCACTTTATTCTTTCAGATTCTATTTGTGCAAATACCCCGATACTCTTTTATATAACATAAAGGTGATGATTGAGTTGATGCCGGCCTTTAAAAGGTTAAAGGGTATAATTCCCGGAATCAGCAGTTGCTTTACAACCTCTACGTCTACTGTCATAAATATAGGGGTGATGATTAGGTTGGCAGGGATCATGATTAACGTCATAGCGATCGTTCCGATGATAAGAGATACTGCTGCCATTTTTTTTGTTTTGCTTTTCTTATAAATGTTGCCGGCAACCAGCACGTAGGTACCTGCTGCAATAATATGCATCAGAATTCCATATCCGCCGCTGGCCGCGCTGACCGTAAGCCCTTGGATGACGGCTGCGACAACAACGAGAAGCAGTCCTGCGGCCGGTCCCATTGCAAATGTTGCCATAATGATGGGAATATCTGCCGGATCGTACTCCAAAAATGGAGCTACCGCAAAGATGGGGAAGTGTATCAGGGCTACAAGAACCACTGAAATTGCTGCCAGAACACCCAGCTTTGCCACGTTTCTGGTTTTGATGTTTACATTGTTCATTTTTGATTCCTCCTTAGAAATATGATATAGGTGGAATCTGTCAGGTAATTAAAAAACCCCGCGAATTCGGGGCCACAATAAAATAAATTGTGTTTCTTTCCTCCGGACTATACCGTCGGTATCGGAATCCAACCGATTCGGCCTTTCGGCTCGCGGACTCGTAGCACATGGCTCTTTACCGCCGGTAGGGAATCACACCCTGCCCTGAAACAGATCTACAGGGCACATTATACGAGCAGTACGCCATCTTGTCAAGATGGACTTTCCACTGTAAATTCTTCAACCCTTATTTCGAACTACCGGACTTGAGTCGACCTTGCCATTATGTTGTCGTTGTGATAGCATAACAAAGATGAAAAAGACAATTCTCCTTAAAACAGAAGAAGATACAAAGGCTTTGGGAATCGAGCTTGCGGATAAAATAAATCCCGGTGATGTCATTGCGTTAACCGGAGATCTTGGCACGGGAAAAACCACCCTAACGAAGGCGATTGCCGCGGGACTTAACATTAATGAAATGATCACGAGCCCTACATTTACAATTGTTTTGGAATACGACCGGGGTCGGTTGCCTTTTTACCATTTTGACGTATATAGAGTAAACGACGAAGAAGAACTTTTTGAAATAGGTTTTCAGGAATATATCAATGGAAAAGGCGTGTGTGTAATCGAATGGGCAGATTTGATAAAAGAAATGCTTCCGCCTTCCGCAACGTGGATAAAGCTTGCATACGGTGAGAATGAAAACGAAAGGATCTGCACGATAGAATGATGATTCTGGCTATAGAAACAACAGGGCCGCTTGCCTCCGTCGCATTGATAGACGAAGAGAGCAACATAATACAAAGCGTTAACAAGACCAGTTATTCTCATTTGGAAGAATTGGCCCCGATGATAAAATCCATTTTACAGGAGCAAAATTTAAGCAAAGACGATGTGGAGGCCATTGCTGTTTCCAGGGGACCCGGGTCTTTTACGGGTGTCAGAATAGGGATGGCGACGGCAAAAGCGCTCGCTTATGTGTGGGATAAACCTATACTGGAAGTGCCCACATTAAAAAGCTTCGCTTTTACAGCAGAAAATAAAACGGGAGAGATTATCTGTCCACTTTTTGATGCCAGGAGAAGCCAGGTCTATGCGGCAGCGTTTAGACTTACCGGGCAGGGATGCGCGGATACGATCATCCAAGAAGGTGCTTTTGACATAAACGATTTTATTGATTTGCTAAAAGCAAAGGTACAGGCCGATCAAAAAGTTATTTTTTTCGGTGACGGCATCCAGGTTTATCAAGCGGCTTTGTCTGAATGGAAGGGTCCTTTTGAATTTGCGCCGGAGCATCTCCGCTTTCAAACGGCAGACAGAATTGCTCTTTTGGGCCGTCGGATGTATAGCCAAGGTATTACAGTGGATGCTTTTTCGGCAAAGCCTGAATATTTAAGACAGTCGGAGGCGGAAAGAAAGCTGATAGGGAAATGAGCGAGCTAATTGTAAGAAGGGCAACAAAAGAGGATATTGATGCATTGGCTGCGTTGGAGTTGTTATGTTTTTCCTCTCCCTGGTCCAGGGATGCTTTTGTTCAGGATATTACAAGAAACCCTTTAGCAAGATACTATATAGCGGAAAAGAATGGAATTCCTGTGGCATACGGAGGCCTGTGGATTATTTTTCCCGAGGGGCACATTACAAATATTGCGGTTCATCCGGACTACCGAAAAATGAGTATTGGTTCAGTTCTCTTAAAGGAGCTGTTGGAAAAATCAGAGGCAGAGGGCGTCAGCAGCCATACTTTGGAAGTTCGGATCTCTAATCGTGCCGCCCTGCGTTTGTACGAAAATTTCGGATTTTCTGTCGCGGGAATAAGAAAAAATTATTACGAAGATACAAAAGAAGACGCGTTAATTATGTGGCGGGAATCGCCGATACACGCTTAGAGGGAATCATGAAAAACGGACAACATATCACATTGGGAATCGAAACAAGCTGCGATGAAACTGCCGTGGCAATTCTTGCGGACGGCCATCGCATACTTTCCAATGTCATTTCTTCTCAAGTTAAAGTGCACCAGGTTTTTGGAGGCGTTGTTCCTGAAATTGCATCCCGCCATCACCTTCAAAACATCAATCTCGTCTTTGATCAAAGTCTGACCGAAGCTGGTATTCTGCTCGAAGAAGTGGATGAAATAGGCGTGACTGCCGGTCCGGGCCTTGCGGGCGCTTTGTTGATGGGGACTGCATTTGCAAAAGCCATAGCTCTTGCCGCGGATAAACCCTTAATAGGTGTACATCATATACAAGCGCACATTCTTGCGAATTTAATAGAGCACAAGGAGTTGAGGCCTCCTTTTTTGTCGCTTGTGGTTTCGGGCGGGCACACGCATCTGATCAGTGTGGAAGATTATAACCGCTACAAAATTTTGGGCTGCACCAGAGACGATGCCGTTGGAGAAGCCTTCGACAAAGTCGCCAGAGTAATCGGGCTTGGCTATCCTGGTGGCCCGCAAATTGACGCTGCCGCTAAAAACGGAAGTCCTCATGCGATAGAGTTTAAGAGGGTATATTTAGAAAAAGACAGCCTTGATTTTTCGTTTAGCGGAACAAAGACTGCAGTCATAAACTATCTTCACAAGGAAGAACAAAGGGGAAATGAAATCAATGTTCAGGATGTGGCCGCCAGCTTTCAACTTTCGGTCATAGACGTCATTGTTGATAAATCAGTTCTTGCGCTGAAGCAGACAGGATATAAAACCCTTGCGATGGCAGGCGGAGTGGCCAGCAACAGCCTGCTCAGAAGTCGGCTGCAACAGGCTTGCGACGATAACGGCGCAACGCTCTATATGCCTTCTCCGATTTTTTGTACGGATAACGGAGCGATGGTGGCCTGCGCGGCCTACTATAAACAAAGGCAGGGATTTCAGTCCGATCTTCATTTGGATGTATGGCCCGGTCTTTCTATAGAAAGCGGTTTGAGCAAATTGGATGCTCGGGCAGAACAATAAAAAAAAGCAGCCGAAGCTGCTTTTTTTATACCATTATACTTAATTTGCGTGTTCTTCAACATACTTTACAAGGTTGCTGACTAACTGAAATTGCTCGGCTTGTTCGTCGGGAATTTCCAGTTCAAACTCGTCTTCGATGGCCATGATGATTTCTACGGCGTCCAGAGAATCCGCCTCTAAATCCTTCATCAAATTAGTAGACATCGTAATGTCTTCCTTCTCCGCTCCGAGTTGTTCTGCAATTATGTCTCGGATCTTATCAAAAATCATGTTTTACCTCCAAATTTTTCTGATCTGCTTGTGCAAATCTTTCTTTATTATAATACATGAGTGTGTATGTGCAAGCACTTTTTATTGAATAGCAATCCATTCTTCGTAAAGAGACTCAAGCCTTAGCTTCGCTTGTTCCATTTGACGGCTTAACTCCAATGATTTCAAGGGGTTTAGGTAGATTTCCTCTTTGCAAAGTTCTTGCTCCAAACGCTCCAGATCTTTCTCCGCCTCTTTGATTTCTTCTTCCGCCTTGATCAGATTTCTCTCGTGTCGCTTCTTTGCGGCCGCTTCTTCTTTTTCTTTTCGCCTTGCCAGCGTCCGTTCCTCTTTGTCCATATCTTTTATTGCGTCATTGGACGAATCGGTTACGGAGACCATTTTACTCATTTGATTCAGATACGATTTGCCCGAGGTCAAAGATTGCGACTTTTCGGTATAATAATCATATCCTCCCAGAAAAACTTGTATTCCGTCAGTATTTAACTCGTAAATTGCCGTCGGGATTTTCGTCAAAAGATATCTGTCATGGGAAACTAACATTAAAGTTCCGGGAAAAGCAAGTAATGCATCCTCGAACACTTCCTTTGCCTTGATGTCCAAATGATTTGTAGGCTCATCCATAATAAGGAGGTTTGCCCCGGACATCATCAATTTCAGCAGCGACAGCCTTGCCTTCTCTCCGCCCGCCAAATCCTTGACTTTTTTAAAAACATCCTCCCCCTTAAAGAGGAAGCGCCCGAGCAGGCTTCTTAACTCCTGCTGATCGTAAAGTCTGTAACTGCTGTGCAATTCATCTAAAACTGTATTCTCGGGGTTCAGAAGCTTCTGCTCCTGATCATAGTATCCGGGTATAACATTTTGTCCCAGGCGCATCATTCCCGAGTCCGGAGAGGCTTTGCCAAGCAGAATCTTAAGAAGCGTGGTCTTTCCTATGCCGTTGGGCCCAACGATGCATATTCGATCTCCCTTTTTAATATCGAGATTGACGCCTTCGAAAAGCAGCCTTTTCGTTGCGCCCGTTCCAAAGCTTTTGGATAGACCGGAGGCATAGAGAACATCGTTTCCGCTTTCCAGCTTTTCCTTAAACATAATCTTTAAGCTTTCGTTGTTTGCAACGGGGCGATCGGGTCTTTCCATATGCGCAAGGCGCTTTTCTCTCGATTGCGCGCGCTTGACAAGCTTTTCGGTATTGTGCCCTTTAAATCGCCGTATAATCTCTTCCTGCCTTTGAATTTCAGCCATAGTCTGTTCATAATGGCGCATACTTTCCTCAAAAAGAAGCCTCTTCTTTTCCATGTATACGGTGTAATTGCCTTCGTAAACCGACAGGTGATTGTTTTCTATTTCAAAAATACGATTCGCTATTTTATCTAAAAAATATCGATCATGAGATATTACAATGAGAGTCCCTTTATATGCGCCAAGATAATGTTCCAACCATTTCAATGTTCCGATATCGAGGTGGTTTGTGGGTTCATCCAACAAAAGCACATCCGGTTCCTGCAGAAGCAATGCCGCAAGAGCAAGTCTCGTCCGTTCTCCCCCGCTCAGAAGCGAAACGCTCTTGGATAAATAATCTTCTGAAAAAGCAAGGCTGTTTAAAATACCTTTCACTTCACTTCGATAGCTGTATCCACGCCGGTTTCTGAATTCAACAGATAATGTGTCGTATTGAGACAATAATTCATCATAGACTTCTCCGTTTTGAGAGCATTCCGAAATTTTTTCAGTAAGTTCTGCAAGCTTTGCTTCAGCTGTTTGCTGCCATGAAAAAATCGCAAGCATTTCTTCCTCTACTGTTCTGTTCCCGGGAAAATGATCTCTTTGCTTCAGGTAGCCCATCGTGATTTCAGGAGAAATATAAAGATCACCCGAGTCGAAAAGTGATTCTTTGACAAGGATTTTTATAAGGGTGCTTTTCCCGGCACCATTGGCTCCGACAATACCGATGCGATCATTTTTGTTTATATGAAATGAAACATCGGTAAGCACAGGGATAATGCCAAAATTTTTATTGAGTTTTGTCGCCGAAATAATACTCATATATCGCTTCTTTTCGTTGAAAACACTGCTGCAATGATGACTGCCCTAACATACTAACACAAAAATATTCTTGTAACAAGGGAATGCCCATGGTAATATGCTAGTTGGAAAAAGAACCAAAAGGGAGCGACTATGAAGCATAACGGAAAAATTTCAAATGCTGTAATCAGAAGATTACCTCGTTACTTAAGAGTTCTGGAAGAGCTCGATAACAAGGGCATCGACAGGATATCCTCCGGAGAACTGAGCGAAGAAATCGGGTATACCGCATCTCAGATTAGACAGGATTTAAATCACTTCGGTGGCTTTGGTCAGCAAGGGTACGGCTACAATGTCAAAGATCTTAGAGAGGAAATAGAAAAAATTCTCGGATTGACCCGTGAATATCGTCTTGTTATCGTCGGATGCGGCAAATTAGGCCGTGCCATCGCAAATTTTAATTACATATATAACAGAGACTTTCCTATTGTCGGAATGTTCGATGTGAACCCTGAACTTTTCGGGAAAGATATCAACGGCATAAAGATTGCGGATGCAAAAAACTTGCCTGAATTTTTAAGCAGCGGCAACGTGGATATCGGCGTGATTTGCGTTACAAAGGAAGCTGCGCAAGGCGTGGCGGAAACGATGATCGAAGGTAAAGTGCGGGGTATTTGGAATTTCGCTCCGTGGGACATCACCGATACCGGAGGCATTCCTGTGGAAAATGTCCATTTATCCGATGGATTACAATCGTTGGTGTACTATATCAATCATTTATAGAGACAAAAAATAAAATAACCGTTTCTTTATTGAAAGAAACGGTTATTGTTTGCTCCTGATTTTTATGCTTGGGGAGCGTCTACGGGGCAAGCATCTGCGCAAGCGCCGCATTCGATACATTTTTCAGCATCGATTTCGTACTTGCTGTCGCCTTCCGAGATTGCATCTACGGGGCACTCCGGGACGCACGCACCGCAACTGATGCAGGCGTCACTGATTACATAGGCCATGTTTAGTCCTCCTTACGTAATGATGAATCAATGTACTGTTAATAAACATTAACAGGGTCAGTATAACAGAAAATATCAAAGTCAACAAGAAAGTTTTACCTTCTTAAAAATCGCTTTCGGGGAAGTTGAAAAAGCATAATGAAAATCATAGGCCTTTCAGGTAAAAGCGGAACAGGGAAAAGCTACAATGCCATGGAACTCTGCGGAAGGATGCAGATCGATGGTATGATTGACGACGGCCTCCTTATTTTTGAAAACAGGATTGTTGCCGGTATTTCAGCAAAAAAACAACCCACAAAAATCGGTGCTGTAAAAACCGCTTTGTTTTCCGACAATGCGCACAGCGAAGCCGTCAAAAAAGCCATTAAAAAAATGGAGCCCAAAAGCCTCCTGATTATAGGAACTTCAGAAAAAATGATCAGGCAAATTGCAGAAAGACTTGAGCTTCCGATGCCCTCTCGAATGGTATATATAGAGGACATTACAACCCTGGATCAAAGAATCAAAGCCAGAAAGCTTCGGGCCGAAACGGGAACACATGTTATTCCCGCGCCTACATTTCAGGTAAAAAGACAATTCTCGGGTTATTTTTTGGACCCCATGAAAAGGCTTCGCGGCGGTGCGGGCAGCGATCGCACCATCACGACCGAAAAAACAGTGGTTCGTCCTACGTACAGTTATCTGGGAAATTACGAAATCTCAAATAAAGTAATCACCGATATCGTCCATCATGTCGCCAACATAAACGGAAACGTAGCCAGTGTACTCTGGGTGACGTCCAATAACAACGCCGAATCAGGCTTATATGTGCGAATCATTCTGCAACTTAATTATGGCGCAAAGATTCGAAAGGCTGCGGCTGCGATACAGAAAAGCGTTTACGATACTATCGGACATATGACGGCCTTTAACGTGCAATCTGTAGATGTGGAAGTCAGGGGATTAAAGAGGAAATAGGAAGTACGGCATTATTCTAAAAGTCATAAAATTTTTTGAATAGGTATTGACTTTAGAAAGCGTGTCGGTATAATTATGTTAGCACTCAAAGATAGTGAGTGCTAACAATTTGTTTTAAGTGACAATGATATATATGTCAGCGAAAGGAGATCTTATTTATGAACATTAAACCTTTGGGGGACAGAGTTCTCATTAAGAGGCTGGAAGCAGAAGAGAAGACAAAGAGCGGTATCGTTCTTCCCGGCACGGCAAAAGAGCAGCCGCAGATGGCCGAAGTGATGGCAGTAGGCCCCGGCGGAGTTGTGGACGGCAAAGAAATCAAAATGGAAGTAAAAGCCGGCGACAAAGTAATTTTCTCAAAATATGCGGGAACGGATATCAAAGTGGACGGAGAGGAATTTATGCTTCTTTCTCAGAAGGATATTCTGGCAATAGTACAGTAATAAAAGGGATAGAAAGGGTGAAATACAATGGCAAAACAAATTCAATTCGGCGAGGAAGCAAGAAGAAAATTGCAATCAGGCGTTGATCAACTTGCTAACACGGTAAAGATAACATTGGGACCTAAAGGCAGAAACGTTCTGCTCGAGAAAAAATATGGCTCCCCTATGATTACAAACGACGGCGTAACCATTGCACGGGAAATCGAGCTGGAAGACGCATATGAAAACATGGGCGCACAAATTGTCAAGGAAGTGGCTTCCAAAACAAACGATGTAGCCGGAGACGGTACAACTACAGCTACTCTTTTGGCACAGACCATCATAAGAGAAGGCTTTAAAAACGTCGCTGCAGGCGCAAACCCCATGATATTAAAAAGAGGTATCCAAGGCGCTGTCGATGTTGCTGTTGCCGAAATCAAGGGAATATCTCACAAAGTTGAAAGCAAGGAAGCGATTGCACAGGTTGCATCTGTTTCTGCAGGCGACGATGAAATCGGCCAACTGATTGCAGAGGCCATGGAAAAGGTCGGTAACGAAGGCGTTATCACCGTAGAGGAATCCAAGTCCATGGGCACGACGCTGGAAGTTGTCGAAGGTATGCAGTTTGACAGGGGCTATTTGTCGGCATACATGGTGAACGACACGGAAAAAATGGAAGCTGTCGTGAGCAACCCGTACATATTGATTACCGATAAGAAAATCACGAACATCCAGGAAATCCTTCCTATTCTTGAGCAGATTGTACAGCAGGGCAAAAAGCTGGTCATCATTGCAGAGGATGTCGAAGGAGAAGCTCTGGCAACGTTAGTTGTAAATAAATTGAGAGGGACTTTCGACTGTGTGGCAGTAAAAGCTCCGGGCTTTGGCGACAGAAGAAAAGAAATGCTCAAGGATATCGCTATTCTTACCGGCGGTGCTGTCATCAGCGAAGAATTAGGCTATGAGCTTAAGGACGCGACTCTTGAAATGCTGGGTTCAGCGAATACCGTTAAAGTGAACAAGGAAAATACCGTTATTGTTGACGGTGCAGGAATCCCCGAAGAAATCGAAGCCAGAGTGAGCCAAATTAAGGCTCAGATCGAAGAGGTCACTTCTGATTTCGACAAAGAAAAACTTCAGGAAAGACTGGCCAAACTCTCCGGTGGTGTTGCTGTTATTCAAGTTGGCGCCGCAACAGAGACGGAACTAAAAGAAAAGAAGCTGAGAATCGAAGATGCTCTGAATGCAACCAGAGCAGCCGTAGAAGAAGGTATTGTTGCCGGCGGCGGCGTCGCTTTCATCAATGTTCTTCCTGCTGTCAGAAAATACGCGGATACATTGCTTGGCGATCTTAAGACAGGCGCAGAGATTATTCTCAGAGCCCTGGAAGAACCGGTCAGGCAGATTGCCGAAAACGCAGGCTTCGAAGGTTCGGTCGTTGTTGCGGAAGTAAAGAAGAGCGAACCGGGCGTTGGCTTTAACGCTACGACTGAGCAGTACGAAAATATGATGAAGTCAGGTATTGTTGACCCGACAAAAGTTACAAGATCCGCACTTCAAAACGCTGCATCCGCTTCCGCACTTCTGCTTACAACAGAGGCCGGAGTTGTTGAAATCAAATCAGACGAACCGGCAATGCCACCTATGGGCGGCGGCATGGGCGGCGGAATGGGTATGATGTAAACGACTAGGCTCAAGCCGTAAAAATAATGAAAAAAGCGACAGTTCCCAAGAGAATTGTCGCTTTTTTAGTGGCTTGGGATTCCTTTTTTCACATTTGTACATTTCGCTTGATAAACCTCAAATTTAAAGTTAAACTCAAGTTAATCCGCTTAGAGGCGGAGTGTGAAAAGTGAACATTACGCAGTTATAGAGGAGGACAATACTATGGCATTTAAGCAGGCTCAAAGACTAGAAAAAGTGTATCATTCCCAAATGCGCAAAATTTACGGACTATGTGTTGAAATGAGAAAAAAAGGAGAAAAGGTTGCGGACGTAACATTAGGGCAACCTAATTTCCCCACGCCGCAATATATAAAAGATGCTTGTAAAAAAGCTTTGGATGACGGGTGGACCGGCTATGCCGATTACACGGGAATCCCTGAGCTAAAAGCGGAAATTATCAAGAAAATCAAACGCGACACCGGCCTTGATTACTGCCCGGAAGAGATTTTAGCGACTTCGGGCGTCGCGCAAGGGTGCTTCGTATCGCTCATGGCGTTTTTAAATCCGGGGGACGAGGTTTTGATACCGGATCCGGTATATTTCATCTATGATAATTGTGCCAGCTTGGCCGGCGCCACCATAAAAAAATACTCTTTAAAAGAGGAAAATGAATTTCAGGTGGATATCGATGAATTGAAGGGACTTATTACCGAAAAGACAAAGATGATGGTGATTGTATCTCCAAGTAACCCATTGGGTGCGAGCCTTACCACCGACAACTTGGCGAAAATTGCCGAATTGGCCATTCAACATGATTTAATCGTCGTCACCGACGAAATATACGACATGTTGGTTTACGATGATGTAAAACCCGTCAGCATTGCCACGTTTCCGGGCATGAGAGATCGTACTATAATCCTGAATGGGTTTTCAAAGTCCTTTGCGATGACAGGTTGGAGATTGGGCTGGGCGGCTGTTCCCATCGAAATGGTTGATCCTATGGATCGGCTTGCGTTTTATATGACTTCTGGTCCGGCTACATTTGTCATGCATGCGGCTGCAGCGGCACTCCGCGAGGAAAATGGTTCCTGCGAAGCCATGAGGCAAGAGTTTGACAGAAGGAGAAAGTATTTGGTAGAGGAAATCGGCAGGTTAAAGAACTTCTCCTGCTTGGCTCCCAAAGGTGCTTTCTATATATTCTTAAATATAAAGAAAACAGGAATGACTTCTTATGATTTCTGTGATTATATGTTTGAACACTATAGAGTCGCGATGATTGCGGGCAGTATATTCGGATCTAACGGAGAAGGTTTCGCAAGAATTTCTTACGCCGCTTCCGACGAAGTGCTCCAAGATGTTATAACCGGACTGAAATTGGCAGATAAAGATTTTAATTGAAAGGCTTGCAGTGAAGACTAGATGGATTTTAAGAAAAAAAGGTGGATGAGCCTATATGCGGGCTTTTTTATAGAATTTCTGGCCGGAAACGGCTATGCATGGAGCGTTTACCAAACGCCGCTGATAGAAAAATATGGATGGACGATTAGCCAGGTAACATCTGCTTATACGACATCTTTTATAACCGGAATGTTCCTCTCATTATTTCTGGGCGCAAAGTTAAAGAAAATGTTTAAAACCCGTACGGAAGTTTTCTTGGGCGCCATATTTTACGGAGGAGCGACGCTTCTGCTTTCTCAAATGAATGGAGACATTTGGCAGCTGTATTTAGTGCAAGGCTTCTTAAACTCTTTAGGCATTTGTATGGTATATCCTGTGCTGATCGCTTATTCTCAGGAGATATTTCCCGAGAGACCCGGTTTTGCCGGCGGCGTTATGACCGCAGGATATGGTATCGGCGCAGTCGTCTGGGCGCCGTTGGCTACCAAAATTTATACGACAACGGGAGATATTTCATTTTCGTTCCTTTATCTCGGCTTTGTATTCTTGATCGGGATGGCCGGGTGCGCGTTTTTTCTTAAAGAGCCACCGGAAAATTTCAGGGAACGGATGCTTCAAGAGGCGGGTTCTCTTGTCGGTGGGGGTAAAAAGAAAACGCGCGCGCTGGTTTATGATATCAATAAGCCTGAGATGGTCAGGACTCCGCTGTTTTACATGTTGATGACTTCCATGATTCTCGGCCTTGCCTGCGGAGGTATGATTGTAAACCAAGGTTCACCCATCGTGCAGCTTAAGTTCGACATGGCAGCCACGGCTGCAGCTTCTGTCGTCAGCATCCTTGCTGTCGGCAATACGATAGGACGTTTTCTCTGGGGATATGTGTCAGATCGAATCGGCAAAGCGGAGACAACGCGCATCCTCTACGTTGTTCAAGCTTTTTTCATGTTGCTGCTGCTTGTGTTAGACAACAAGGTGCTGTTTATCATTGCGCTGATGGGAACGACGTTTTGTTATGGAGGACTTGCCTGTATGCTGGCGCCGTTGACGGGAGAATTGTTCGGAAACAAGAACATCAGCGCGAACTACTCTGTCGCTTATGCAGCGTACGGCCTATCTGCTTTAGTAGGTCCCAACGTGATTGCAAACATTCGCCAGACAACAGGAGAATATACCTATGGTTATGTGTTCGCGATCGGCTTTTCCTTTATTGCGTTCGTTGTCACAATGTTCATAATAAAAAAAGCAAACACAATAAGACAACAACGCCTCGATCATTAAACGAAGGGAGCGCGAAAGCGCTCTCTTTTTTATTGTTTCTCCGCTTCACCCGTTGACCCTTTTGCCGAAAAAAAGTATAATACCTCAACACACATTCAATCCGGGGGAATATTAATGGGAACAAAAGAGCGCATTGTATTATTTTTGATCATTATATTAGGATTTTCATTCAGCCTTTTGATTGGCTGTGCACAGGAAAGCGAACCTGTATCCGCTGCTTTTGCAGATCCTACAGAATTAAAGACTGAAAAAGCACATAACGGGGCCCCTGAAATTGACAAGCCATCTTACGATGACACGCAGAGCGCAGAACCCGAAGAAGTGGAGGCGGATATTATGGAAGTCACAGATGATTGGCTCCTTTTAATTAACAAAACACACCCTTTGTCCAAGGACTATGTGCCCACGGATATGATTCATATAAAGTACTGCGTAGGAGATCATGCAGAGTCGATGCGCTATATGAGAGAGGTTCCTGCAACCCATTTCCATGAAATGATAGAAGCCGCCGCCGCTGCGGGGTACGAGATAGGCATAAGAACTGCCTACAGATCGTACGAGCAGCAATATAATATCTTCTGGAATTATGTGGCGCAGGATGGGGAAGAAGCCGCCAACAAGTACAGCGCCAGACCGGGACAAAGTGAGCATCAGACAGGCCTTTGCGCCGATGTCACCTCTCCTTCTGTCGAATATAAATTAACGACGGAGTACGGCGAAACACCCGAAGGCAAGTGGCTCGGTGCCAACGCCCATTACTATGGCTTTATCATTCGCTATCCCTTGGGGAAAGAAGATATTACCGGCTATCAATACGAACCATGGCATGTTCGCTATGTGGGAGAGGAAGCCGCAACGGAGATCTTCGAAAATGAGTTAACTTTAGAAGAATATTTAGATGCTGATCTTTAGAACGGAAAGGAGAGAATAATGGCATTATATTATAACGAACCATCCAGAACATTCAGCGAATATCTGCTGATCCCTGCATATTCGGACGAGAATTGCATACCTGAAAAGGTCAGTTTAAAAACGCCGATTACGAAATTCAGCAAAGGAGAAGAGCCTGACCTTACGATGAATATTCCGTTGGTTTCGGCTGTCATGCAGGCGGTATCGGGAGATAGACTTGGTGTTGCTTTGGCAAAGGAAGGCGGAGTATCGTTTATATACGGTTCTCAGGACATAGCGAGCGAAGCGGCTATGGTTGCGAAAGTCAAAAGCTATAAAGCGGGCTTTGTTACATCCGATTCAAACATTCGTCCGGATCAGACGCTGGCAGACCTTTTGATACTAAAGGAAAGAACCGGACATTCCACCACTGCGGTTACAGATGACGGCACGTCCGAAGGCAAGGTTGTAGGCCTTGTGACCAGCAGAGATTACCGCGTAAGCCGCATGTCACCTAACACAAAAATTTCTGAATTTATGACCCCTCTGGAAAAGCTGATTACCGCACGAGAGGGTGTTTCTTTGTCGGAGGCAAACGACATTCTATGGGATCATAAACTGAATGCGCTTCCCATCCTGGATGATCAAGGTCGTTTTAAATATTTTGTATTCCGCAAGGACTACGATTCGCATAAAGCTAACCCCATGGAACTTCTGGATGATCAGAAGCGGTTTGTGGTCGGGGCGGGCATCAATACAAGAGACTACACAGAGAGAATTCCCGCATTAATCGAAGCGGGCGCGGATATCTTATGTATCGACTCTTCCGAAGGCTTTAGCGAATGGCAAAGAAAGACCATCTCATGGATACGCAAAGAATACGGCGATAAGGTGAAGGTCGGCGCCGGAAACGTGGTGGACAAGGAAGGGTTCCGATTCCTTGCCGAATCCGGAGCGGATTTTGTAAAAGTCGGCATTGGCGGCGGATCGATTTGTATCACAAGAGAAACAAAGGGTATCGGTCGCGGACAGGCTACCGCAATCATAGAAGTCGCCGCAGCTCGCAAAGAGTATTTTGAGAAAACAGGAATTTATGTTCCGGTTTGTTCAGACGGCGGCATTGTCCATGATTACCACATGACGCTTGCCTTGGCCATGGGCGCGGATTTCCTGATGCTGGGTCGGTACTTCTCTCGTTTTGACGAAAGTCCCACAGCCAAGCTGATGGTAAACGGCACTTATGTGAAAGAGTACTGGGGCGAGGGTTCAAACAGGGCACGCAACTGGCAGCGCTACGACATGGGCGGCGAAGGTAAGTTCCGCTTCGAAGAAGGCGTCGATTCTTATGTACCCTATGCAGGTTCACTTTCCGACGGGGTCCGTCAATCTCTGGCAAAAGTACGCTCGACAATATGCAATTGCGGAGCACTTACCATACCGGAGTTACAAAATAAAGCTAAACTGACATTAGTATCTGCGACTTCCATTGTGGAGGGCGGCGCTCACGATGTCATGTTAAAAGATACATCAACGTCTCAAAATCGGTAGGAGGAATAAACGATGCAGCAACAAGGAATTTTAATTGTCGATTTCGGCGGACAGTTTGTGCAGCTCATTGCAAGAAGGGTCAGAGAGGCGAAAGTCTACTGCGAAATCGTACCTTATGATAAAGCGATGGAAGAAGCTCAAAGGAGCAAACCTTTGGGTATTATCATATCCGGAGGTCCAAACAGCGTTTATTTGCCGGACGCGCCAAGACTTCCCAAAGAATTTTTCGACCTCGGTGTTCCGATGTTGGGACTTTGCTATGGAGCTCAGTTGATGGCGCACGAACTGGGCGGGACCGTCAACACGCCGGATCGAGGAGAGAACGGTCGTACCGCTTTGATGTCGGGCGCTCGAGGCTCTCAAAAGAAAGAAACATATCCGGGACAACTTTTGGCAGGAATAGCACCCGACAACTGCTGGATGACCCACATGGATTTTATCGATAAAATTCCCGATGGATTTACCATCATGGCGCATACCGGGACTTGTCCTGCCGCCGTCATGGAAAACCCGGGTAAACGTTTATATGCTGCACAGTTCCACCCCGAAGTAAAGCACACGCCGTTTGGCAAGGATTTGTTTGACAATTTCCTTTTCAACATTTGCGACTGCAAACCCGATTGGATTCTTTCGGATTTTACAAAGACAAAGATTGAAGAAATCAAGAATCTTGTGGGCGATAAAAAAGTGCTCTGCGCGCTCTCGGGAGGCGTGGATTCGTCCGTCGCCGCCATTTTGACACAACAAGCGATAGGCGACCGTTTACACTGCATCTTTGTTGACCACGGCCTTCTTCGAAAGAATGAAGGCGATCAGGTCATGGAAGTATATACAAAGCAGTTCAACCTAAAGGTAACCAGAGTAAATGCGGCAGAACGTTTTCTTTCTAAACTGGCCGGTGTAACCGAACCGGAGCAGAAGAGGAAGATTATAGGCAACGAATTCATCCGGGTCTTCGAAGAAGAATCAGGAAAACTCTTCGCAGAAGAAGGGAAATTCGATTTCCTTCTCCAGGGAACCATTTACCCCGATGTCGTGGAAAGCGGAACTTCCACTTCTGCCACCATAAAAAGCCACCACAATGTGGGAGGCCTTCCCGAAGACGTGGAATTTACTCTGCTGGAACCGCTCAGATTATTATTCAAAGATGAAGTGAGAGGCGTGGGCGAAGGCTTGGGCATTCCCGCGGAAATCGTATGGAGACAACCGTTCCCCGGCCCCGGTCTTGCCATTCGCTGCCTTGGAGAAGTAAGAGAAGATAAACTTGCCATCCTTCGCGAAGCCGACTGGATTTTCCGCGAAGAAATCGCCAAAGCCGGCCTCGACAGAGAAATCTGGCAATATTTTGCCGTTTTGCCCGATGTCTACAGTGTCGGCGTAACCGGAGATTTTAGGACATACGACAACGTAATCGCACTCCGTGCCATCACCAGCACCGACGGTATGACCGCAGACTGGGCGCGCATACCCTTCGACGTCTTGGAAGAGGTAAGCAAGAGAATCGTCAACGAAGTCGCAGGAGCAGGACGTATTGTCTATGATATTACAAGTAAACCACCAGCTACGGTGGAATGGGAGTAACTCCCAATTTGTCGCAGACAAATTGATGGAGTTACCCCTGGCAGAGTTGGCGAGACTTCCGGCGACCGAAGGGAGTCGAAAGTCCGCAACTTACGGCTTGGAGTAACTCCCAAATACATCAAGCAAAGCGCAGATTAATCCGTTGGTACTACCCCTGGCAGAGTTGGCGAGACTTCCGGCGACCGAAGGGAGTCGAAAGTCCGCAACTTACGGCTTGGAGTAGCACCCGATTCAAGTGAAACGCAGACAAATTGATGGAGTTACCCCTGGCAGAGTTGGCGAGACTTCCGGCGACCCAAGGGAGTCGAAAGTCCGCAACTTACTTACGGCTTCATAGGATCATAGGAGCGTTTGATGGATATAAACGGCGAATATATTAAAGAATATCAACAGCTGTTACAAACGACCGATTTGCAGCGAGGCTATCAGGAGTTGTTGAAGCTTTTCCGATATATAAAGGTATATCTGGAAAAAGAAATGCCGGGTTATGTGTTTTCGGGGAATGTCGCAGAAAACAATATGGATTACGCTTATTTTCAATTTTCCGACGAAGAATTGAAAGGCAAAGGCTTGAAATTCGTCATAGCCTATGTTCATAAGTCTTGCAGTTGGGAAGTTTGGCTTTCGGGCGTCAATCGAAAAACACAGGTGGAATACTATCAGAAACTCAAAAATACCAAGACTCAATATGCGCTGACCGACAATCCAAATAAACTGGACTATATTCTAAGAAATGTACTATGTGCCGAATGCACATACGGCAATATCGATAGGATGCCCTCCGAAATAAAATCGAAAGTAGAAAGTTTTATCCATAATGTGAAATCTACTACACTGGAAAGTTGGTGATGATATGATAAAAAAATGCAAACAATGCGGCGTTCAATTGTTGCCCGGCGAAAGCAATCAGTTTTGCGAAAAATGCAGGAATCGAAAGCGCGGACTGCAGTTGGAAGAAAAGCTTCAAAGAGAAAAAGATAAGAAAAAAAGATAAGAAAAAAGTAGCTGCCTGATATATCACATCAGGCAGCTCTCTTTTTGTATCGAAGTTTTTTTTATAAGTAGTATTTCCCTTCGATCCTGACCGTTGCACCGCCACCGAACAGGACGCGTTCATCCATGGTTTTCAGATGTACGATGTTGTACGTCGAAGGTTCTCCATTTTGTTCAATACATATAGGGTGTCCGTCCCAAAGACGATTTTTGAGCATATAATAGCCCAGCGCTGAATTTCCCGAACCGGTTGCCTTATCTTCGAGATAGCCGAACTTCGGCGCGAACACTCTTGTTCGAACGAAACTTTCGGAATTTGATACTTCTTTAGAGAATATGAGGATGATATCGATTCCGTGGGCGAGGCAATAGATTTTCAATTCTTTTTCGTCGGGGAACATGGACAGTTCTGCCTCAAGAGTGGCAATGGGAACAATCAAAGTGTTAAGCCCTGCATTCACCAATTGAACCGGGTATTCCCCGGAGATCGAATCCAAAGATATGCCCAGCGCATCAGCGGCGCCGGCCGCATCCACATCTGTTGTAAGAAATTCCGCTTTCGGTGCGGAAATGAAAACTGCATCCAGCGCTGCCAGGTCGTTGTAAACGGTGAGCAGACCTTTTGGGGTGTCGATAGAAACCTCTCTCAGTGCGCCAAGTTCCATGTTGCTTTTAAGCAAGGAGTACATGCAGGCGATCGTCCCGTGGCCGCAAAACTCCACTTCGCACTCGGAAGAATAGTATCTCAACGCAAAGAGGTCCGAGCTTTTCTGCACGCAGTACACGATTTCCGACACAAAGCCTTTATGCCCCTTGGCTATGCGCTGCATTTCTTCCTGTGTCAGCATCTGCCCCTCTGCAAGGTAAATGCAGGCAGCCGGATTTCCGGAGGAATTTGCGGAAGTAAAGGCATCGATTTTCTTATAATTTAAAATCATTTCAACTTCTCTATCCTTTCGATTTTGGCAAACCCTATAGTGTGGCATCTGCCATTGCACGGTAGGCGCGAAATGCCTCAACACAATCATCGATGTCTTCTTTTGTGGTTTGCCAGGAACTGACGCTGACTCGAATGACGGGTTCGCCATGCCAGGATGCTCCGCCGCACCAGCATTTGCCGCCGGATTGAATGCTTTTCAGTACAGCTGCGGTTTTTTCCGCCGTTTCACATCGGATTAGAATTTGGTTGAATACCACCTCGTTCATCACCATGAAACCGCTTTCAGCCAGCTTTCCAGAAAAATACCTGGCGTTCTGGCACATACCGTCAATCAATTCCTCTACGCCACTTTTCCCCAGATATTTCAATGTCGTCCAAAGTTCGATGCTTCTTGCGCGTCTTGACATCTCCGGTGTATACAGCATGCCATCACGGTGGTCACTGTATTGGATATACGAACCGGTTGCCTGCATC
>CAZSPZ010000010.1:20059-48124 GCA_964608965.1 uncultured Oscillospiraceae bacterium
ACGGACCAGAGCCGAACGATCTTTGCATAGGACAATTCCGCAGTCGTAGGGTGTATTTAGGGTTTTATGCGCGTCGGCTGACCACGAATCCGCTTTTTCCATGCCGTATGTCATGCTGCGGTATGTTTCCGACGCAGCTGCCCAAAGCCCGAAGGCGCCGTCCACATGGACCCATGCCCCGGCCTTGTTTGCCTGGGTGCAGATCCGGTCGAAGTCGTCGAAAGCGCCGCTGTTCACATTGCCGGCCTGCAGGATCAGTAAAGTATTTTTATCCAGTGCCGGAATCTTTTCAGTCGAAATCCTCCCTTGATCGTCGGCGGGCACCGATTCGACCCGATCCCTGCCCAGCCCCAGCAGAGCCAGGGCCTTGAACACGGATGAATGCGCCTGTTCGCTGAGCACTACACGGATGGGTGGTGCACCGAACAGTCCTTGGGTATTCACATCCCAGCCCTGCTTCAGAAGCAGTTCGTTCCGCGCGGCAGCCAGGGCGCAGATAATGGCCGTGGAAGAGCCGCTGACAAAACCGGCGGCAGTACCCTTTGGCAACCCGAGTAATTCTGTAATCCATTGTTCGCATACTTCCTCCAGTTTAGAGGCGATCGGCGAGAGAACAAACAACGCGCTGTTCTGATCCCAAAGATCAGAAAGCCATTTGGCTGCCAGGGAAACAGGAACGCTGCCGCCGCATACGAAGCCGAAGTATTTACCGCCCGTTTGCGCCACCGTGTTCGTCGATCCGTATCGATGGAGAATGTCCAGAAGCGCACCTGCTTCGCAGGGCTCCTCCGGCATGGATTCATCAAAGATTTTCATTTCCGCCAGCGACGCGGCTGCCGGAGATACCGGCATCTGTTCCAGGTGGTCAATGTAATCGTAGGCGTATCGCTTTGCCTGCTCAAACAGTTCCTTTGTTTTCAATTGGTCCTTCATTTCCGGACACAAATTTGCCTTTTTCATGCTTTTCTCCTCCACTTGGCTAATTGTATGACTTTTTACCTATTATGGCTTGACATTGTACCACCGTCAAGCCATAATTGTATGTAATACAATTAGAATGGAGGTCCTATCATGTGGGATTTGCGAATCATCGATACGGATAAATCGCTCTATGTGGCTCTCGCGGACGCTATCGAACGAGACATTCGGGCAAAGATCCTGGCAGCCGGCGACAAGCTGCCTGCACAAAGAGAACTGGCGAAAAAAGTCGGTGTCAATGTCACGACGATTACACGGGCCTATAGAGAAGCAGAAAAGCGGGGCCTTGTTACATCCATTGTGGGGAGCGGCACGTATGTCTCTTCCGATTTGGGTTTCAACTCTGCACTGGTCAACACAGACAATGGGAGCATCCCGCGGATTGAAATGGGCCTTGTTCTACCCCTTTATGCCGCAGAACCCGATATCGGCCCCATCATCGAGCGGGTTTTACACAAGAGTAATATGAATGACTTTATGGGATACACGTCCCCCCAGGGATTGCTGCGCCATCGGCAAACGGGCAGCGCATGGATGAAACGGTTTAAGATAGATGCCGAGGCAGAACGTATCATTATTACCGCAGGGGCACAGCACGCGCTGAACTGTATTTTATCCTCCGTGTTCCAGCCTGGCGACCGGATTGCGGTGGATTGTCTTACCTATCCCGGTATCAAGACAGCGGCGAGGCTCTGCGGAATCCATTTGGAGGCAGTCGCCATGGACGAAGAGGGAATGGCACCTCAGGCGCTGGATGCCGTCTGCAGCCGCCACGATGTGAAAGGCGTCTACACGGTCTCCACGATGCAGAATCCGACCAATGCCACTATGTCGGCCGGGCGGTGTGTCGCCATCACTGAAATCATTAAAAAAAGGAGCCTGATTCTAATCGAGGATGATCTCTATCGTTTTGTATCGTCGGATGAATTCGGACCCTTGACCCGACTGATCCCGGAACAGAGCATCTATATTGCAGGTATTTCCAAAGCGTTTTTCGCCGGACTCAGAGTCAGCTTTGTGGCGGCTCCCATGCGTTTTTGCAACAGAATTGCACAGACAGTGGTCGACACACTTTGGATGGCTCCCACGCTGAACGCGGAAATCGCCTGCGAATGCATTGTCTGTGGTGCTGCAGAGGAAATTATCGAAAGGAAATGCGAAGAGCTTCGTCGGAGAATTCTTCGTCTGGAGGAAAAACTGTCCGGATATGAGTACCGGTACGTCCCCGACAGCATGTTCGTCTGGCTGAAGCTGCCTGATTACTGGAACAGCAATGAATTTGAAAAGACTGCGGCTGTGAATGGGCTGAGCGTTGTGTCATCAGACAAATTTTCCGTGGGAAGCTCTGCGCCTCCCAATTTCGTACGTGTTTCACTGAGCGGCGCTTCCGGCATGGAGGAATTCGAAAGAGGGCTTGAAATTCTATATAAAATGCTGCGGTTTGAAATCGGCTCGGCCGGCGGAGTCATTTAAGAATTTGCATTTTTTCAATCCGTACGAAAACGCCCTAATTCGCGTTCACTGATTTCTATAAATGCTTTAAGCGCGGGCGATATCCATTTGTTTTTGTAACAGAGGATTTGCGTAAGCATATCCGGTTTAAAATCTTCGACGCTTAACGGCACGATTTCTTTTCGGTCGATGAGCGCTTCTAAGTTGTAATTTGGAAGAAGGCTTATACTGTCGCTGCTTATAACCGTATTGATCAAAATTCGGGTGCTTCCGATTTCCAAGGGGCAACGAAAAGAAAGCCCTCTTTCTGCGGCGGTGTTTTCCAGCGCTGCCCGGTAATTGCGTTTACTTTCCGTCAATAAAAGCCGTTGGGTCATGATGTCTTTTAGCGTAAGATTTTTACGCCGGGAAAAGGGATGCCCGGGAGCGCAAAAAAATACGATGGGCATCGTAGCGGACCACTTTACTTCCAAATCCGGATGCACGATCGGATAGTCTAATGTCAATATACAATCAACGCTGTTGTGGGCCAGATATCCAATCAAGTCAAGCGTGGTCGCTATTTTTACATTCAAAGAAACCTCCGGATAGGTTTTTAAATAATCATCTATGATTGCATCTCCGGCGCAGTCTGCAATAGATTCGAGCATACCAATGCTTAAGGTGCCTTTGGGCGAAGCGTCATCGGAGAAGCGAGTCTGAATTTCCTGCTGGATATCCAACAGTCGAAAGCAATACTCCAAAAAGTCTTTGCCGGATGCGGATAGTTTAATGCGTTTGCCGTTACGGTCAAACAACTGCACGCCGAGTTCCTTCTCCAGTGCCGCAATCTGTGTGGTAACCGTAGATTGCGCATAGGATAATTCTTCCGCAGCTTTGCTGAAGCTTTCCGCTTCGGTTACTTTAATAAAGGTTTTAATGTTTCGTATTTCCATGGCAGCTCCTTATATCGATTATTTCGATATGTGATATCTGTTAATTCGATTTTACAAATATTCATTCGCATGATACCATTTTGATAATAAAAGTTCAAGCCGTGCAATCGGCTGTCACTTGAGTACGAGGAGGAAACATGAAAGATATAAACAAACATTTAAGGGTCGCTTTGGTTCAAGCCACTCCTGTTATGTTCGACAAAGACGCCACCATCGAAAAAGCTTGCGGGCAGATTGTGGAAGCCGGAAAAAACGGTGCGGAGCTGATTGTATTTCCCGAATCTCTGATTCCGTGCTATCCGTATGGATTGACGTATGGTTTTACCGTGGGATCAAGAACAGAAGCCTGCAGGGACGACTGGAAAATCTATTATGACAATTCCGTATTGTGCCCAAGCGAAGATACAGAAAAAATAGGAGCCGCTGCAAAAGAGGCAGGGGCTTATGTAAGCATCGGCTACACCGAAAGGGATTACAACAACGGAACACTGTACTGTTCCAACATGATTTTTTCACCGCAAGGAGAATTGCTTTGCAATCACAGAAAGTTGAAGCCTACAGGCGCAGAACGCCTGATTTGGGGCGATGCAAATAAGGATTACTTCCCGGTGGTGGATACACCCTGGGGCGCAATGGGCGCTTTGATTTGCTGGGAAAACTACATGCCTTTAGCTCGGGTGGCCTTGTATATGAAAGGCGTTTCCCTTTACTTATGTCCCAATACCAACAACAATGCCGAATGGCACGATACGATCAAGCACATCGCCATCGAGGGCAGATGCTTCGTATTCCATGTGAACCAGTACTTTACAAAAGAAATGTATCCCGCAGGATATCACGGACCGGCACAAGCACAGATTGACGACCTTCCCCAGGCGCCATGCAACGGCGGTTCTGCTGTGATCGATCCTTTTGGGCATTATGTGACGGAACCTGTATGGGATAAGGAATGTATCATTTATGCGGATATCGATCCGGATCAGACGGCCAGAGCCCGGATGGAATTCGATCCCTGCGGACATTATTCAAGACCCGACATCACGGAATTGATTCTTCACGAAAAATAGGACACATATGTCCGGAGGCTTCTTGACTTTTTTTCAGGACATGGTATAGTATTCAGCGTGCACAAGGATCGAGAAGTTCGAAATCCGGCATCGAATCAACAGATAAACAAACCGAACGGAGGCTTTTATATTATGAAACGTATCGAAACAATCAAGACACGGGATCTGCCCCAAAGCGCAAAGAACGGCGGCTGCGGCGAATGCCAAACTTCCTGTCAGTCTGCCTGCAAGACTTCTTGTGGCGTTGCCAATCAGCAGTGCGAAAACAAGAAGAAGTAAGACAAGCAATAGTGGAGTGCCGCCTTCTAAGGCGGCATTTTTCTTATAAGGAGAAAACATGGTTCACCAGTATAAATTAAATGGCTACAATATTGTTCTAGACACATTCAGCGGCGCTGTGCATGTCGTGGATGATGTGGCCTACGATATCATCGCCGCTTATAAAACAACCGATGCTATGGTTTTGGAAAAAGAAATCCTGAGCAGGTACGCGGACAGACCCGATGTTACCGCAGATGAAGTCAAAGAATGTCTGGCGGATATAAGCGCATTGGAAAAGAACGGAAAATTATATACTCCGGATACTTTTGGCGGAATCGCTTCCGATTTTAAAAAACAGAATTCCGATGTTAAAGCACTTTGTCTTCATGTGGCGCATACGTGTAATCTGAATTGCAGTTACTGTTTTGCCAGTCAGGGAAAATATCACGGAGAGCGTGCTTTGATGACGTTGGAAGTAGGCAAGCAAGCCATCGATTTTCTGATTGCGAACTCCGGAAGCCACACGAATTTAGAAGTTGATTTTTTCGGCGGCGAGCCATTGATGAACTGGGATGTGTGTAAGGATATCGTCGCTTATGCCAGAAGCAGGGAGCCGGTGTGCAAAAAGAATTTTCGATTTACATTGACGACCAACGGCGTTCTGCTCGACGAGGATGTGATCGAATTCGCAAACAAAGAGATGCACAATGTGGTTCTCAGCCTGGACGGACGCAAGGAAGTCCACGATCGATTGCGCAAATACTATAACGGAGAAGGAAGCTACGATTCCATTGTTCCCAAGTTTCAGCGCTTGGTGGAAAGCCGGGGGGGCAAGAACTATTACATTCGGGGAACCTTTACGCACAGCAATCCCGACTTTTATCAGGATATTCTGCATATGGTCGAACTGGGCTTTACTGAGTTGAGTATGGAACCCATCGTTTGCGATGCCGATGATCCGTCTGCATTGACAAAGGAAGATATGCCGATTCTTTTTGAACAATACGAGATGTTGGCCAAAGAAATGATCAAACGCCGGGAAGAAGGCAGACCGATTACGTTCTATCATTACATGATAGATTTAACGAATGGTCCGTGCGTGTACAAGCGAATTTCCGGTTGTGGTTCTGGTACTGAGTACATGGCTGTTACACCCTGGGGAGAATTATTCCCGTGCCACCAATTTGTGGGGGAAGAAAAGTTCAGCATGGGTAACATCTGGGATGGCGTTAAAAACAATGAGCTGCAAGAAGAATTTATGTGCTGCAATGTTTACGCGCGCCCCGAGTGTGCCGACTGCTGGGCAAAATTGTACTGTTCAGGCGGATGCGCAGCTAACGCTTATCACGCGTCGGGAAGTATCCTTGGGACTTACGAATACGGCTGCGAACTTTTCCGTAAGCGCATGGAATGCGCCATTATGGCAGAAGTCGCCCGAAGCAGGGCGCAACAGGAATAAATATGCTCTGATTTTATTTAAATACACAAAAACCACACAATATTGCAGCAGGCCGAGACTTCTCTTTATAGTGCAAGCGTAAGCCAGGCGCAGAATTTGTTGAATTATAATGCTGCGGTTGAATCCTTCATTTATTCTTACGGAGTGGGAACCGTCGCCGCATCGATTTAATTATCCTAGCATACGCTTCAATCAATCGAATAGATGTGTTAAAATAAATCTGTACCCTTAAGGTGCGGATTTATTTTCTAAGATAGGAGAATCACATGAAATTCGAAGAATTATTCAAGGGCAAAGAGCCACAAGATGTACTCAGGAAATTTTACGATATATCTCAAATCCCAAGAGTTCCAGGCGAAATGAAACAGGTCAGCGATTTTATTGTCACGTGGGCAAAAGGTTTAGGGTTGGAAGTAATACAGGATGAAACCTTTAACGTCTTAGTGAAAAAGCCGGCCAGCAAAGGAATGGAGAGTCGCCCGACGGTCATTCTTCAATCTCATCTGGATATGGTCTGCGAGAAAGACCCGGGGGTCGAGCACGACTTTAATACGCAGCCTTTGCAACTTCGCATCATCGGAGAAGACAAGCTGATGGCGACAGGAACGACGCTTGGAGCGGATGACGGAATCGGCGCGGCGATGAGTATGGCTTTGCTCGAAGACGATAAACTGGAGCACCCCGCCATCGAAGCGCTCTTTACCATAGACGAAGAAACGGACATGAAAGGCGCGTGGAATTTTGATTGTTCCTTGTTAAAAGGCAAGACAATGATTAATTTGGATTCTTGCGCAAGGATGGTTGCCGGCAGCGGCGAGCTTGAATATAAAATGCGCTTTCCGAAAGGAACCGAAAAGGTTGTTGCGGGGAGCAAACTTCTTCGCATGACGATAGGAGGTCTTATCGGGGGACACACCGGACAAAATTCGATGCTGGAACGAGGCAATGCCATTGTGATGGTCAACCGGATTTTACTTGCGCTTGAAAAGGAAATATCTTATCAATTGCTGTATATGCAAGGCGGGCGGGGTTTATCTTCCGCATATGCGAGAAACTCTTCCGCGATCATCGCTTTCGCTCCCGAACTGTATCGAAAAGTAAAGGAAATCTGCAATGCGCAGCTGGCAGTCTTTCAATATGAATTAGAGCACAGAGACCCGGATGTCTCGCTGGCGCTCGAAGAAGTCGAATCGGAAAACGGTCTTGCGATGGATGCAAAAACGGCGGATACGCTGCGCAGCCTTCTGCTCCTTCTTCCGGACGGAGTGTTTACCAGAAATCGTGTCTACGAGGGGTGCATGGAAAGCACTTCCAATGTCGGCGTGGTGGAAACCGAAGAAAACGAAATGTATCTGACAATATTGATACGAAGCTTCATGGAAAACAGGAAGTACTATCTATTGGATAAAACGGAACGCTTGTGTAAATTGCTGAATGTAAAGGCGGAACTGGGTTACAACATCCCTCACTGGGAGTTTTGTGTCAGCGACCGAACGATGGCGCTGGCGGAAGAAATTTATCCGGATTATCCGGTTACGGTAGCGCAGGGAACATTGGAGACCGGGATTTTTTGCGAGCACATGCCGGACGTGGAAATCATTGCACTGGCCTGCCCGTATTACAACGCACACTCGCCGGAAGAATATCTGCTAATCAGCGAAATCAAGGAATCGCAGGAGCGTCTTAAAATGTTGCTCCGTAAATTTTAAGAAGGGATAAGTTAAGATGGAATTTAAGGATAAGGTAGTCATGGTGACAGGCGCCACGGGTGGTTTGGGGAAAGCCTGCGTCCTTCGCTATGCCGCAGACGGGGCAAAGCTGGTTTTGCTTGGCCGCACGATGGAAAAACTGAAAGCTCTGCGAGAGGAATTGAAGTATTCAGAAGAGAATTGTTTACTTTTTGCTTCTGAAATCAGCGATGAAGCGGCAATAAAAACCGCTGTGGAAAAGACATTTGCCGAATTTAAGCGGATCGATATACTTGTAAATACTGCGGGAATAAGCGGCCCGGCGGTTTTAACGGAAGATTATACTTACGAAGATTTTAAGGCTTGCTACGAAACCAATGTGTATGGAACTTTTCTGACAATGAAGTACGTATTGCCGATCATGAAAAATCAAAAAAGTGGGGCGATCGTCAATACCGCATCAATATCGGGAATGCGTGGTTATGAATTGGAATCAGGCTACGGGTCCACCAAGTGGGCGATTATCGGACTGACAAAAGATGCAGCCAGCGAAAATCCCAATACAGGAGTACGAATCAATTGTATTTCTCCGGGTTGGATAGAGACAAAGATGAAGTACGAAATCCTTGATAATTATGCAAAAAAAAGTGGCGGCAATCCGTCCGCATACTTCAGTTCAGGCCCCATGGGACGAGCCGGATATCCGGAAGAAATGGCCGAAGGCGTTTACTTCCTGTCTTCATCCAAAGCATCTTATATAAACGGAACGAACCTCGTAATAGACGGCGGTTCAACGATAAGTTAAGAATAAAAAAGTTCCCCGATGACTTCGGGGAACTTTTTTTTCAACAGGTACGTCTAAAGGACAAATAGAAACACACTGCGACAATGTGCAGGGAGGAGAGAAATATGGTGAAGGGGAAAAAAATAAAAACAAGCATCGCGCTGCTTCTTGCTCTGTTGATGGTTCTCATGCTGGCCTTGGCCGGTTGCGGCGGAAAAGATGAAGATGCGGAAGAAGACGCCGCAGGCGGGATTGAGCCGGCTTATACCTCTAATCAGGGAACTGCTCCCGACGGCATTTTAGACGAAACTGTCAGGACCGAAGAACAAAGCGTGGCAGATGGTAAGGAAAAATCGACAGACTATGGCCAGGCAGGAACTTCTCCCCTGAAATACGGAGAGAATGTAAAGCTGATCTATACCGCATATTTGACTCTTCAGACCACCGATTTTGAAAAAGCGGAAAAGCAGCTGATTGATTTGGTGACTGCCAGCGAAGGTTATTTCGAGGCTTCTTATATTGACAGAGGCAATTACTATTCCGAAGAGAATTACCTTTTCGGCAACTACACCATTCGCATTCCTTCCGATCAATACGAAGTGTTTCTTTCAGCTGTGCGTGAAAACTGTCATGTGGTCAATTTGAACAAAACCACAACAGATGTGGGAACCGATTACTTCGATACCGAAGCCAGACTTAATACACTGAAAGCAAAACAGGAGCGACTTTTAGAATTATTAGACCAGGCCGCAACCATGAGCGACATCATCGAATTGGAAAATTCGCTGTCAAACACGCAATACGAAATCGACATGTATACGTCTACGCTCAACCGTTATGACAGTCTGATCGGATTCTCCACTGTACAGGTTTCCTTGGAAGAAGTCGCGCGTCTTGGGACAGGAGTCAATGAAGAGGAGGGTTTCTTTGCCTCTCTTGGCAGAAGCCTTGTAAATGGCTTTAATAACTTTGTAGACGGAATAGAGAGCTTCATCATGTGGATAGCGTACCATCTGATTCTGATTGTCCTTGCTGCTTTAATATTCGCTGTCGGGGGAAAGTGGTATATAAAGAGCAGAAAAGAAAAGGGACCTTTGTTCCCGAAATTAAGGGAAAAAAGAGCTTTCCGAAAAGCTGAAAAAGCGGAAAAGAAAGCAGAAAAAAAAGAAGACGAAGAGTAGAATCTTCGCGTAATCAAAAGGGGTAAAGTATAAAAGGAGCCACCGGTGTACTGTCATCAAATTGACGGTTTCACGGTGGCTCCTTTGTTATGTCTCGTTCAATATTTACATTTATTGATACATATGGTATAATATGGATTAATTCAGTTCGGACAGCCAGCTTTCCGGGGAAGCATCCGAAGGCATACGCCAATCTCCTCTTGGAGACATGCCGAAAGAAATCAGCTTGGGTCCGTCGGGCACGCAATTGCGTTTGAATTGCTGCGAAAAGAAGCGGCGCAGAAACACTTTAAGCCACTTTTCTATTGTGATTGAATCGTATTGCCCTTCGAATGTGATTTTCGCTATATACAACACTCTTGCCGGCCGCATTCCTCTTTTAACACAATGATAGAGGAAGAAGTCGTGCAGCTCGTATGGTCCGACTTTGTCTTCGGTCTTTTGGACAATATTTCCTTCTTCATCCGGCGGAAGAAGTTCCGGGGATATGGGCGTTTCCAACACCGCCTCCAATGTTGCCGCAAGAGATTTTGGATCGTCTTGATTCATCCACCCGGAGTTTCCGTTCCGCAGATCTTTTGCAATCGTGGCAATGGTCTGCTTGACAAGGGATTTGGGAATGCCTGCATTGACAGCGTACATCGACATGTGATCTCCGTTGAACGTGCACCACCCGAGTGCCATTTCGGAAAGATCTCCGGTGCCGACGACAAGGCCGTTCACCTGGTTGGCAACATCCATTAAAATTTGGGTTCTTTCTCTGGCCTGCGCATTTTCAAAAGTGACATCGTGATTCGAGGGGTCTTGTCCTATATCTTGGAAATGTTGAAGCACGGAGTCTCTTATAGATATTTCGCGAACTTCGCAACCCAAATAATCCATCAGGCATAAGGCATTGTTTCGGGTATGGTCAGTGGTTCCAAAGCCCGGCATCGTGATTGCCAGTACATTGCTTGGAGAACGACCCAAAAGTTCCATGGCTCGGCTGGCTGCCAGCAATGCAAGCGTTGAATCCGAACCGCCGGACACGCCGATAAGGGCTTTTGCTGAATTTGATCTTTCCAGTCTTTCCGCTAAGGCTGTAGACTGCAGATGGAAAATTTCTCTGCAAATGCAATCTGCCTCTTCCGCAGATGCCGGGACAAACGGGTTTTTGGAATAAACTCTGATAAGACCATCTTCCGATGTCACGTAAGAGAGCGGTTCAAGTTCGACAGTGTGATACGTGTTTTTATCAACAAACGCATCGGCGCATATCCCGAAGTTTTGTTCGTGCATTCTCTCTACGGCAATTCTATGGTAATCGATATCGGCCAATATGTAAGTACCTTTTCGAACAAGCATTTCGCTTTCGGCTATAATTTCTCCCAGTTCGACCACAAAGTCATCTCCGGAAAAAACATTGTCGTTCGTGGACTCGGAAGGTCCGGAAGAGGCATAGACATAACCGCATTGATTCTTGTCGCTGATTGCTTTGACCAGGTTGTGTCGCTGATCCTTTTTCCCTGCATACTGGGGTGAGCCGGAAGGGTTGAATATGGTGTTTGCCCCGGCTAATATCAGACCTGTTCCGGGTGTGATCGGCATCCAAACATCGTGGCATATTTCTATCCCGAAAGAGAAATCTCCCTCTGCGTCGCTAAAAAGAAGGTTTCCAAAGGGAATATCCATACCCAGAAGTTTAATGGCATCTGTCTTTGCTGCAATGCCTCGCCCGGCAGAAAACCAGCGGGTTTCATTAAACTCTCCCGCATTGGGAAGAAACATTTTGGGGACGATGCCTTTTAGTTTTCCGCCCTGTATCACTCCGGCACAATTGTAAAGATTGCTTCCCAGTTTTAACGGAAAGCCTACAATCACTACCGATTTTATATCTTTTGAAGCATTTACGAGAAGGGAAAGCGCCTTGAGATTTTCTGTATAGAGATGTTCCGAAAAAAACAAATCCCCACAGGTATAGCCGGTCATACAAAGTTCAGGGAACAATATGACGGCGGCTCCTTCTGATTCTGCTGCCTTGGCTTGCGATATGATTTCTTTTGCGTTCTGTGCCGGCTGTGCCAAATGTACTTTTGGCGAGGCGGCCGCCACGCGGATGAATCCTGATGTTTGCATAACAATACCTCCGAATTGATTATATCTCAAAACAATGGCGATGCAAAGAAAAAGGAAATAGTATATACTATTATCAGAAAATACGTCATACAGCGTATGTTTCAAGGAGGAATCAATGCAAAAAGAATACTTTATAAATACATTAAAAGCGGAAGAGGATGTCTCTGATTTTTTTATGGTAAAGGCCATATCCATTCGAATAGGATCAAATCGGAAAATGTTTTTAGACTTGATTCTTTCCGATGCCACCGGAGAAATCAGTGCCAAGAAATGGGATGTTTCGGACGATGAAGTAAATGTATTGAACTTAATCAAAGAAGGGGATCTGGTTAAAGTTAAAGCAGAGGTTACGGAGTGGAACGGGCTTCTGCAATTGAAACTCACCCGTATCCGAAAAGCGCAAAAGGAAGATAAGTTAGATCTGGCGGACTATATAAAGGCTGCACCGGAAGATCCCAAAGAAATGTACGACTACATTCTTGAACGGGCCGTCAGTATCACCGATATCGATCTAAAAGCGCTTTGCATGCGATTTTTAGAAGAAAACAAGGAAAAGCTCTTATATTATCCGGCTGCCATGAGAAATCATCATGCGGAGCTGGCCGGGCTTTTATATCACATGAAACGTATGTTGATCACGGGCGAGAAGGCATGCGAAGTTTACAATATTTTAGACAGGGATTGGGTCGTTTGCGGAGTGATTCTGCACGATATGGAAAAGCTCAATGAAATTCAATCCAACGAGCTCGGTATTTCTTCAGGCTACACTTTCGAAGGGCAGCTTTTAGGGCATCTTGCGCAGGGAGTGAAAGTGATAGACAGAATGGCCAAAGAAGCGGCAATGCCCGAAGAAAAAGCCATTATGCTGGAGCATATGATACTTTCCCATCACTACGAAGCGGAGTTTGGAAGTCCAAGAAAACCTTTGTTCCCGGAAGCGGAATTGCTGCATTATCTGGACATGCTGGATGCAAAGCTCTACGACTTCGAAGACGCTTTGGCCGGTACTCTGCCGGGAGAATTTTCTCAAAGAGTGCGGACATTGGACGGAAGGATGCTTTATAAACCTACATTTAAGAAAGATGCCGAATGAAAGAAGAAAAAACGGGAACGCTGTCGGACCTGATCTATTACAACCAGGAAAATTTCTTTGCGATATCGGTATTTGAATCAAAGAGCGAACAGTTCTATGCAGTCGGATACCTTCCTTATGCTGAAAAAGGTCGTATATACACTCTGATCGGAGAATGGAAAAACCACCCTAAATACGGCGAGCAGTTTGCTTTTACTTCTTACGAAGAAAAAGAGCCTGCTACGGAGGCCGGTATGGTCGCTTTTTTATCTTCCGGTGTCATAAAAGGAGTGGGCCCGTCTACGGCTCGCGCGATCGTCGCGAAATTTAAAGACGCAACCATGCAGATTCTACAGGATTCCCCGAAGTCTCTTACACAAGTTCCCGGGATAGGAAAGGCAAAGGCCAAAGCAATTTCCGAAGGGTATCAAGAGCATCGGGAATTCGCAAATACTGTTTTATCTCTCCAGGGATACGATATCACAGCGAATATTGCGATGAAGTTATATCGCGTTTATGGGGCCTCGGCAGTAAATAAAGTAAAAGAAAATCCTTATCAACTCATTGACGATGTTTTTGGCATTGGGTTTCAAAAGGCCGACAAAATAGCGACAAGCATGGGGATGAAGCAGGATTCGCCTCAGAGAATCAGAAGCGGAATATTGTACAACTTGGGGCTTTCCGCAAATTCAGGGCATACTTATGCAGAGAGAAAAGAATTTTGTCTTAAAACTGCGGAACTTCTGGATGTGCCAAGGGAAAAAATTGAGGACATTCTGTTCTCGCTGATTGTAGACGGAGATATTTTTGCAGAGAATTTAGACGGTCTGGAAGTGATCCTTCTTTACCGGTATTATAAAGCAGAGCAGCATGTGGCCGGCAAGTTGTTTGAATTATCGCAGTCCGTATTGACAAGCCTGTCCGGCAATATCGAAATGCTCATTAAAAAAACGGAAACAGACACCGGCATACAGTTGTCCGATCTTCAAAAGCAAGCTGTGATTTCCTCGTTTAAAAGCGGAGTCTCTGTTATAACCGGAGGTCCGGGAACAGGAAAAACGACCATTATCAACACGATAATGAATATCCTTACCTCTCATGATATTAAGACAGCTTTGGCGGCGCCCACAGGAAGGGCTGCCAAGCGTATGTGCGAGACAACGGGATACGAAGCAAGCACGATTCACCGGTTGTTAGAGTACTATTATTCCGAAAGCGAAGACAATATGCGGTTTGGAAAGACCGAAGAAGATCCTTTGGACTACGAATGCCTAATCATTGATGAAATGTCTATGGTGGATATTTTGCTGATGGACGCTTTAGTCAGTGCTGTTAAGCCTGGGACAAGATTGATACTTGTGGGTGATGCAGACCAGCTCCCCCCTGTGGGTGCAGGGAACGTGCTCGGAGATATCCTCCGCAGCAATACGCTCCATTCCATCAAACTGACAGAAATATTCCGCCAGGCAAGAGAAAGTTTGATCGTGGTGAACGCGCATTTGATTAACAAAGGAGAATATCCTTATTACAACGAAAAGGATAAAGACTTCTTTTTTATTCAAGAAAATAAAGATTTGAACATGCTTCAGACAATCAAAGATCTTTGCATAAGGAGGCTGCCTAATTTTTATGACGATTGCGACGTCATGTCAGATATTCAAGTGCTTACGCCTACCCGCAAAGGCCTTTTGGGAAGTGTGAATCTGAACAAAGAACTTCAGTCGATTCTTAACCCGCCTTCGCCCGAGAAACCCGAAAAAACGATAGGGGAAAGAATATTCCGCAAGGGCGATAAAGTGATGCAAAACAAAAATGATTACCGGCTTGCCTGGAAAAATGTCAGGGACTTTTCAGAGGGGGAAGGCGTTTTTAACGGCGATATCGGCATCATTCATACCGTGGATAACGACTCGGGTACCATCAGCGTTTTGTTTGACCAGGAAAAATTGGTAACCTATGATTTTACGAACTTGGACGAAGTGGAAAACGCTTTTGCCATGACCGTGCACAAGAGTCAGGGCTCGGAATTCCCCATTGTCATTTTACCGATGACGCGATTTCCGCCGATGCTGGCAACAAGAAATTTACTTTACACTGCCGTAACCAGAGCAAAAAGAGGTGTGGTATTGGTGGGAATGCCTGCCGCTTGCTCTGCTATGGTCGATAATGATACCATTGCAGAAAGGCACTCGGCTCTGGACATTCGGCTCTCAAGATTATGGGCATTTTCAGGTGAATAAGATAACAGGGTCCATAGCGGAAAGCGTCCTGTCAACGCTTTATCCTCAAAACATTTATTGTATGCGATGCGGCGATACGATTGACGCATCCCGAGTGGACGGACTTTGTGATGAATGTTGTAAACGCATACCCTGGGCGGCCGATAATCCTTTTCGCTCCTATATGGATGAATTTGCATTTGATGATGTGTGGCCGGTAGCCCGATATGGATCCCACGTGCGCGGCATGATTCACAGTTTAAAATTGTACGGGAAAACCTATATGGCAAGAAATATGGGGAATCTGCTCGCAAAGAGGGTCCTTATGGAGAATACCTGTTACGATGCTTTGGTTGCCGTCCCGCTCCACCGGGACAAAGAGAGGAAAAGAGGTTATAATCAGGCTGCTCTTCTTGCAGAATATGCGGCGAAAGCATTAGGCGCTTCTTATTGGAAAAACGGGATGCAGAAAATTCGGGAGACCGGCTCTATGAGAATGGCAGACAGCATTGCCCGCCGAAATATGCTGGATGGCGTATTCGGTGTTTCCGCTCAAAATGCGCTAAAAATGAAAGGCCGCCATATTCTCCTTGTAGACGATGTGTGTACGACGGGGAGCACGGCGGATGCGTGCGCAAGAACGCTAAAGCAAGCCGGAGCGGGGAAAGTAACGCTTTTGTGCTTTGCTGCGAGTGCCGGATACAGGCAGTTTGAAGAAGCAGAAGCGTTAAACGAAGAAGAGTGTAGAGAAGAAGAATAATTCGGTTCGAAGGTGAGGATTGCCCGGGTCTGCGGTTGCAAGTCCATGCCAGCTATGGGCAAAAGGACCCACGTAAGCCGACTGCATGGCGGTCGGTGATCATGGCATAGCTTAGACGTAAGTCCTCGGGGATACCCCGGCAAAGGCAAGTGTGGGGGCAAAGACCGGGTCAGCCGGGCAATCCCCGCTTTCGAACAACCTGGATTTATTAAAAAGGAAAAAAGGAAAAAGAGGAGAGAGGGCGTATAGGTATATAACAAATTAAACCAATAAGGAGGTCCTACCATGAAAGTAACAATAATAAGCAAGAACTTCAATGCAAGTGACCAACTAAAGGAGACCTTGGAAAAAAAATTCATCAAGCTGGACAAGTATTTTTCGAAAGATACTGTCGCAAACATTATGTTGAGCAACGAAAAGGGGAATCGTCAAAAGCTCGAGGCAACGATTAATGCCGGCGGAATGATTTTTCGTGCAGAAGAGGTGAATTCGGATATCTACTTCTGTATGGATAAGGTGTTGGATCGGTTATCTTCGCAGATGTCTCGTTTCAAGACAAAGATCGAAAAAAAGCACAAAGGGCAGAAAGAAATCCTTTTCGAGGAACTTCCGGATGCGGAAGAACTGGAAGAGACCATGTCCGTGGTCAAGACGAAGAGATTTCGTATTAATCCCATGAATACAGAGGAAGCAATCATGCAGATGGAACTGCTCGAGCACAATTTCTTCGTGTTTTTAAACGAAGAAGCGGATGGGGTCAATGTGGTCTATAAAAGAAAAGACGGGTCTTACGGACTCCTTCACCCGGAATATTAACACAGAGCAGCAATGCATTTATGCGGCGGTCAAAAACCGCCGCATTTTTTATTGTGGTTTTAGGTCTGTTGAACAGGCAAACCACTACCGTTCAATGTGCTATGCAGCTTCAGGTTGCGGCGTTCTTTAATACAATTGCATAACATTTTACTGCTTTCTATTGAATTGAGGCCAGATTTTATGTAGACTGAAACCGGAAATATATTGAAGGAGCATGCATGAGCGGTTACATGACAGGCATATTGGCAGGCATTGGGTTTACAGATGTGGTGGACGTCATCATCATCTCTCTTGTCGTGTACAAATTACTTGGTTTTATTCGCATGTCAAGAGCCGAACAGCTGGCTAAAGGCCTTTTGATTCTTGTCATCGCATCCTTCATATCGGATACATTCAACTTTTATACGGTAAATTGGATTCTGAGCAAAGTTCTGGATGTAGGCATTATTGCTCTTGTTGTCGTATTTCAGCCCGAGCTGCGCAGAGGTCTGGAATATCTTGGCCGCGGAAAATTCGGCTCAAAACAGTTTTCCATGGATAAGGAAAGAATGCAGGAGACCACGGACGTTTTAGTTCGTGCCGTAGAATATTTTGCTGCGACAAAATCCGGCGCGCTTATGGTCATCGAACGGGAGACCGCCCTTTCGGACATAGCGGAAACCGGAACGATGATGGATTCGGTTTTATCCGAACAATTGATTGAAAATCTTTTTTATAAAGGTTCTCCTCTTCATGATGGCGCAGTGATTATTCGAAACGATCGCATATTTGCTGCCGGCTGCGTACTTCCTTTGACCGAAAATAATAATTTAAGCAAGGATCTCGGGACTCGCCACAGAGCGGGAATAGGAATAACAGAAGTGTCGGATGCGGTCGTCCTTATTGTTTCGGAAGAAACCGGCATCATTTCTATGGCTGTCGACGGAAAATTATCACGTTTCCTTGACTTGAAAACCGTCGAGAAAACTTTGCTGAATCACTATATGAGCAAATTCAACAGAAGAAAGACCGGCAAAACTTTAGTCAAGCAATTCTTCGGAAAGGGTAACAATGGGTAGCGGAACACTTTTTGATAAAGTCATAGCGGTCATCGTTGCCTTAATATTATGGGTGTACGTCGTCAATGTCGTCAACCCTCCTTCTTCCACGACGATTTCATCTGTCCCCGTGCAACTTCTAAATCAGGAAGTCCTTGCGGCCAGCAATCTTGCGATTGCCGGAACAGACGAATACACTGTAGACATTGTTTTGGAGGGCGCACGTTCGGATATCATTACTGTCGATCCGAAAGATGTTACCGCCACAGCAGATTTGTTTGGGTTTAGCAAAGGCCAGAATTATCTTGTAGTAAAGGTAAGTGTTCCGGAAAAAATCACTGTAGCTGAAGTGAAATCGCCGAGAATACAGGTTTATATCGACGAACTTGTCGTTGTCTCAAAGCCTGTTGCACTATCTATCGAAGATACGGAAAAGCAGTACGAAGTCGGCGGCATAGTTTTACTTCCTGAAAATATCAATGTGTCCGGAGCGAAATCAATTGTGGACAAAGTAGAGGCTGTTCAGGTAAAAGTTTCCGAAGATCAGTTGAGCACAGACGAGTCGACGATCCAATTATCTGCGGCGGCCGTGAACGCGGAGGGAGCAGTCGTTGCCGACGTCAGAGTATCTGCTGCCTATGTGGATTTGAGTGCTACTCTTTTCAATACAAAAGTAGTGCCGCTGGAAGTCCCGGTGGAAGGTGCTTCCACGCAGGATATGGAATTTATCAGTAAAAACATTCCCGAGACGATCACAATCAAAGGGAGTGACGAAGCGCTTGCATTGGTTGATGCTATTGTCGCAGAACCTCTAAGGCTCCAAGGCGACACGCAAGATATCACCTTGCCGATTGTTCCGGTCTTACCCGAGGGAGTGGAAGTTGCGGCAGACAGTGCCGACCTTTCTGCTTCGTTTACCCTTGTATCGGTAACGGAGGTGAGTTTTGAATATATATCGGAAGACGTTTGGGTTTCTAACGTCCCGACCGGTTATAGCGTAAAGGTTTTGTCAAAAGAATTTGTCGTTACAGCCAGAGGGGAAAAAGGCGTTGTGGAGGCCCTGCAACATACGGATTTGCAGCCTGCCGTCGATGCCCATGGACTTTCTGCCGGAGACTACGATTTACCCATTGGCACTCGTTATGACCAGCAGCTTGTCAATGTTACGATCTCACCGCAAACGGTAAGAGTCAGAGTAACGATCACAGATACGCCCGATGTCGACGTTGAATAGAGCAAGAGAGGAATTTTGATTTGGGAAGACTTTTTGGAACTGACGGAGTAAGAGGTATCGCAAACACCGAGCTTACTTCGACCCTGGCCTTTAAACTTGGAAAAGCCGGTGCATACGTCCTCAGTAAAGAAGACGAAAGGCCGATTGTTTTAATCGGAAAAGACACCAGAATATCCGGAGATATGCTGGAAGATTCTTTGAGCGCAGGCGTTCTGTCCATGGGCGGCAACGTTATTAAGGTCGGAGTTTTGCCGACGCCTGCGATTGCATATTTGGTGCGCTATTTCAATGCAGATGCAGGTGTGGTGATCTCTGCATCGCACAATCCTTTTGAGCACAACGGGATAAAATTTTTTAACGGCGACGGATTTAAATTAGACGATGAGCTCGAAGAGGATATCGAAGATATTATTGCAAGGGATCTGGATATTTCCAGCCACATAACCGGCGATAGGCTTGGTCGTGTTCTGGAGGAAGAAGAAGATGCGCTGTTTCTTTATGCGGAATTTCTGAAAAAGACGATTCATGTTGACATATCGGGTATGGAAATTGCCGTCGACTGTGCAAACGGAGCCGCGTATAAGGTAGCGGAAAAAATTTTTACGGATCTTGGCGCAAAGCTTCATATCATTCACAACAGTCCGGATGGCACAAATATCAATAAAAAATGCGGTTCAACGCACCCTGAATCCTTGCAGACACTCGTTCGGAAAACGGGTGCATGCGTCGGGCTGGCTTTTGACGGAGACGCAGACAGACTCATTGCTGTGGACGAACGCGGAGAAGTCGTGGACGGAGATCGCACTATTTATATCTGCGCAAAAATGCTCAAAGAATTGGAATCTCTGCCCGGAAATTTGGTTACAACCACAGTGATGAGCAATATAGGCTTCCACAAGGCGATAAAAGCCTTGGGTTTAAAGCTTGACATCACGCAGGTCGGCGACCGGTATGTTCTGGAAAGCATGTTGCGGACCGGATGTGTAATAGGCGGCGAGCAGTCCGGGCATATTATTTTCCGAAATCATACGACGACCGGCGACGGTATTCTTTCCGCCCTCCAACTTTTACAGGCAATGAAGCTGGCTGAAAAGCCACTGTCGGTACTGGCCGAGGAAGTTGTACTTTATCCTCAGATTCTGAAAAATGCAAAAGTAAAGAATGAAAATAAGAAGCGCTTCGAAAAGGATGCAGAGATTATATCGGCAATCAAAGTGGTCGAAGAAAAGCTTCAAGGCGAAGGGCGGGTTCTTATAAGGCCTTCCGGCACCGAGCCGCTTGTCAGAGTCATGATCGAGGGAAAGAAGCTGGACGAAATAACTTTACTGGCAGAAAGTCTGGCACAGCTTATTTCAAAGAATCTAGGCTGAAAATGGCAGTCCGGAATAAAAAATTTAACGTGGATTTAACAACAGCAGGGTTATAAGCTTAACCTTGCTGTTTTATATTATGAATGTACCCTATGCGTGCAAACGGGTACGTGATTGATAATAAAAATAACAAACGGCACATAAAGGCAGGGGGACAGCCTCGGACGTCCCGATAAGGAGAAGAGAATGAAAAAAACTTTGATTGTAGTGATGATGATGGCCATGGTATTTGGTTTGGCCGGATGCGGCGGCGCAGACGGCGCGGCCGATCCGTTGATAAGCATAGTATCCCGGGAAGACGGTTCGGGCACCAGGGGAGCCTTTATCGAACTTTTCGGAATTGAACAGAAAGACGCAAATGGGGATAAAGTCGATTATACAAGCGCAATGGCAGAAATAACGAACAGTACTTCTGTCATGCTCACCACAGTGGCAGGAAACAAAGGGGCAATCGGATATGTCTCGCTTGGATCTTTAAGCGACGATGTGAAACCGCTTTCCATTGATGGTGCAGACGCTACGGTAGCAAATATCAAAAATGGCAGTTACGCTATTGCAAGGCCCTTTAACGTAGCCACAAAAGGCGAGCTCAGCGAAGCGGCAGCAGATTTTATGAACTTTGTCCTGAGCGCACAAGGTCAAGCCGTAGTCGAAGAAAACGGTTATATCAGCGTGGAGCAGGGCGAAGCGTACAAACCTTCGGGTATGAGCGGAGAAGTGACAATAGCCGGATCCTCTTCAGTTACACCGGTTATGGAAAAATTAAAGGAAGCATATGTTGCTTTGAATCCCGAAGTCTCCGTGGAAGTTCAGCAAAGCGACTCAACAACAGGGATGACCTCCGCTATAGAAGGAATCTGTGACATAGGCATGGCTTCCAGACAACTGAAAGACAGCGAACTCGCAGAAGGACTCACTCCCACGGTCATCGCAATGGATGGCATCGCGGTCATCGTCAATCTCGAAAATACGATTTCCGGACTTAGTGCCGACCAGGTCAGAGCAATCTTTATGGGAGAGCTGACATCTTGGAGTGAATTAGGAGAATAACCATGAAGCAGTTAAAAGAAAGAATCATGCAAATAGTCTTTCTGAGCGCCGCCTGCACGTCCATTCTTGCAGTAGCGCTCATCTGCTTTTTTATGTTTGGCAGCGGTATTCCGACAATAGCCGAAATAGGCGTGTCCGAATTTCTTTTAGGCACGGTTTGGAAACCGCTCAACAATCTCTTCGGCATACTGCCGATGATTGTGGGCAGTATATATGTTACGGCCGGAGCGATGTTGGTGGGTGTGCCGATAGGACTTCTTTGCGCAATTTTTCTGGCAAAATTCTGCCCGGAAAAAGTACATCGCATAATCAAACCTGCCGTTGAGCTTCTTGCGGGAATTCCCTCTATTGTCTACGGATTTTTCGGTCTCGTCGTCATCGTACCATGGATGCAGGTGATTTTCGGCACAAACGGCAAAGGCGTGCTGACAGCTTCACTTTTGCTTGGCATTATGATTTTGCCGACGATTATCGGTGTTGCGGAATCAGCGATCCGAGCTGTTCCGGAAAGCTATTACGAAGGGGCGCTTGCACTTGGAGCCACGCATGAGCGAAGTGTGTTTTCCGCCGTGGTTCCTGCAGCGAAGTCTGGCATTCTTGCCGGCATCATTTTGGGTGTAGGACGCGCCATCGGCGAAACAATGGCCGTAGTGATGATTGCAGGCAATCAAACGATTATTCCCAACAGTCTGCTTTCCGGCGTCAGAACGCTGACCGCCAATATAGTACTGGAGATGGGCTATGCCACTGACCTTCATAGAGAGGCACTGATTGCAACAGCAGTCGTACTTTTCGTCTTTATACTCCTGATCAATCTTTCTTTCTCTATATTGAAAAGGAGGGCAAAATGAAAACAATCAATAAGAGCACATGGCGGGAGAAATGGAAGACATACCGGCGAAATCCTTTTTCGCTGTTTCTGCTTGGAATGGTTATACTTGGTGCCGCACTGACTCTATTTGTACTTGCGGGTATAATAGGGTATATTCTCATTAAAGGCATCCCGTATATTTCCCCGGATCTTTTTGCATGGGAATATACCACGGAAAATGTTTCCATGATGCCCGCCATCATCAATACAATCGGGATGACGCTCCTTTCGTTATTGATAGCCGTACCCCTTGGCATATTTTCAGCAATTTATTTGGTGGAATATGCAAAAAGGGGGAACAAACTGGTCGCCGTCATAAGAATCATGGCCGAAACTCTGTCCGGCATACCTTCCATCGTGTATGGATTGTTCGGTTTTCTTCTCTTTGTTTTAGCCTTAGGTTGGGGACCAAGCTTTTTGGGCGGCGCGCTTACATTGTCGATTATGATACTTCCTTTGATTATGCGTACCACAGAAGAAGCACTGCTTGCAGTTCCCGATATGTACAGGGAAGGTAGCTTTGGACTTGGCGCGGGAAGGCTTCGCACCGTGTTTCAGATTGTTCTTCCTTCTGCCGTACCGGGCATTTTGGCCGGGGTTATTCTGGGAATCGGAAGAATCGTAGGGGAAACAGCAGCCCTGATTTTCAGCGCCGGTACGATTGCCGGCGTGCCCGACACGATTATGGATTCAGGACGCACGTTAGCCGTACACATGTATGCTTTGCTTTCAGAGGGGCTCTATATGGATCAAGCCTATGCAACAGCTGTAATATTGCTGATTATGGTAGTGGGAATCAACGCATTATCTGCAGCTATAGCAAAAAAGCTATCGAGGAGGTAACGGATAGTGGATAAATTTCAAATAGAAAACTTAGAGCTCTACTACGGAGATTTTAAAGCGCTGAAAGATGTAAATTTAAATCTGCCCTCAAAAGAGATCACAGCTTTTATCGGGCCATCCGGCTGCGGAAAGTCGACGTTATTAAAAACGTTAAACCGCATGAATGACCTTGTGGAAGGTTGCAGGATTACAGGGAAAGTAATGCTGGACGGCGAAGATATATACGCAGGCATGGATGTGACGATGCTCAGAAAGCGTGTGGGCATGGTTTTTCAGAAGCCGAATCCCTTTCCAATGACCATATATGATAATATCGCCTACGGACCCAGAACCCACGGTATTAAAAACAAAGCCAAGCTTGACGAAATAGTGGAACATTCACTGTCCGGCGCGGCTATCTGGGGCGAGGTAAAAGACAGGCTTAAAAAAAGTGCCCTGGGAATATCGGGAGGCCAACAGCAAAGAGTCTGCATAGCGCGGGCACTTGCAGTGGAGCCCGAAGTACTTTTGATGGACGAGCCCACCAGCGCCTTGGATCCCATCTCGACTTCTAAAATCGAGGAACTTGTGTTAGAATTGAAGAAAAAGTATACGATTATCATGGTTACTCACAATATGCAGCAAGCCGCCCGGACCTCTGATAAAACCGCGTTTTTCCTGATGGGAGAAATCGTGGAATTCGGAGAAACGGAACAGGTGTTTTCTATGCCCAGAGAAAAGAAGACGGAAGATTATATCACGGGGAGGTTTGGATGATGCGCAAGAGATTTGATGAACAGCTGGAAGAACTGAATCTTTCTTTAATTGAAATGGGTGCATTGTGCGAAGACGCAATAAACCTTGCCGTGGGGGCATTTTTAAACAACGATGTCTCCGGCATTCAAGGGAAATTCAGTTTGGAAGAGGCCATTGATCAAAAAGAAAAAGAAATCGAGGCTTTGTGCCTAAAATTATTGCTGCAGCAGCAGCCTGTAGCTAGCGATCTTCGGATCATATCCTCTGCTCTTAAAATGATATCCGATATGGAGAGAATAGGCGATCAGGCCGAAGACATCGCAGAAATCACGAAACATATAAAGGATTACGACGCCATCAGCACGCTGCATATAGAAGATATGGCAACGGCTACCATCAAAATGGTGACAGAGAGCATAGAATCATATGTCAAGAAAGACTTTGAGCTTGCCCAGGCCGTCATTGATTACGACGATGTGGTGGACGACTTGTTTCGCAGAGTCAAGGACGAGTTGACCAGGATTATTATCACTGATAATTCCAGAGGGGAGTACTGCCTTGATGTATTGATGATTGCAAAGTATTTTGAACGCATAGGTGATCATGCCACCAACATAGCAGAATGGGTTCAGTTTGCGCTTACCGGCAAGCATGCGGGAGACTGAAAATGATTTACATTGTAGAAGATGACAGCACCATAAGAGAATTGATCGTATATACTCTGATCAGTCAGGGCCTGCATGCCAAAGGCTTTGAACTGCCTTCTCAGTTTAGGGCGTCTTTAGAAAATGAAACGCCCGATCTCATTATTCTGGATATCATGTTACCCGAAGAAAGTGGGCTTTCCATCTTGGAAAAGCTTCGCAAATCATCCTCTACAAAAGACATACCGGTTATGATGCTCACCGCTAAAAGCAGCGAATACGATAAAGTAAAAGGCCTGGACGGCGGAGCCGACGACTATATGACCAAACCTTTCGGCATGATGGAATTTCTTTCAAGAATCAGAGCATTGCTTCGAAGAGTCGACAAAGAAGATCATGCAAAGGTGTATTCTATCGAAAACTTATCTGTTTGCCCCGCAAAACACATTGTGAAAGTGGATGGCCGGGAAGTCAAACTCACTTTAAAAGAATATGAGTTGTTGTATCTTCTTGTTGAAAACCAGGGAATTGTTTTTAACCGGGACCAATTGTTAAGCAAAATATGGGGATATGATTTTGACGGGGAAAATCGTACGGTTGACGTTCATGTGCGAAACTTGCGGCAGAAGATGGGTTCTGCAGGCAATTTGGTCCAGACCGTAAGAGGTGTGGGGTATAAGCTCGGAGGTGATACGGCATGACAAAGCGAATCTATCAGTCAACGTTCGCGGTGGTGTTCATCACTTTACTTCTTTGTGTTGTGCTGATCTCCGGAAGCCTTTACGGACAATTTGAAGAGCGAATGTATCAAATGTTGGAGCAAAGTTCTGTTTATATGGAACAGGCGATAGAGAACGAAGGCATCGAATACCTGGAATCGCTTGCCGGCGGCGGCAATCGCGTCACATTGATTCAGGCGGACGGCAAAGTAATTTATGATAATTATGTGGATGCTGTCGCCATGGACAATCATTCGGACCGGGAAGAATTTATCGCTGCGCTCGCAACCGGAGAAGGGCGGAGCACAAGGCATTCTTTTACATTAGGAAAAGAAACGTTGTATTATGCCATTCAACTCGAAAATGGTATGGTTCTTCGTCTGTCGACAATCCAGCGCAATGTGGGTTTTTGGGTTTTAGATATGGTAAAGCTTATAGCCGGAATTGCATTGGTCGTTCTCAGTTTGGCGGCGTTTTTCTCGGCAAAGCTCTCTAAAATGATTATGAAACCAATTAATTCGATCAATCCGGAGCATCCCGAAGATTCCGATACTTACGAAGAATTGACTCCGTTGCTCACAAGGCTTCATCAACAAAACAAGATGATAAAAGAAAATATGGAAACCCTCTGTCAGAAGCAGAGCGAATTTGAAACAATTACCGGACATATGAGCGAAGGTTTTCTTGTCTTAAACCTTCATAAAAAAATATTGTCTTACAATCAAAGCGCGCTTGAATTAATGGCCGTGGAAAAACTGACCGACGATAAAGCTGTTTTTGCTCTCAACCGCAGCGAAGGCTTCCGAAAAGCTGTAGATTTAGCTGTCGGCGGAAGTAAAAGTACAGAAATCATCAATGTAAACGGCCGAAGCCTCCAGATTATCGCCAACGCAGTGAAACAGGAAGACAGTGTGGCCGGCGCAGTCGTCGTGATTATGGATGTGACAGAACAAGTGGAATGGGAAACTTTGCGCAGAGAATTTACTGCCAATGTATCGCACGAATTAAAAACACCGTTAACTTCAATTTCCGGTATTGCGGAAATTATCAAAAACGGCATAGTAAAGGACGAGGATATTTCGCATTTTGCGGAAAATATATATAAAGAAGCGGAGAGAATGATTCATTTAATCAACGATATTATTAAACTCTCTCAATTGGACGAGGGCGCAATACCTTCTCAACGCGAAAACATCGACCTTTACGATTTGGCGGAGAATGTGTGCTTTCAATTAAAAGAGGCTGCCGCAGCAAAACAATTGTCAATAGAGATTACAGGGGGGCACGAAACCATAAGCGGTGTGCCTCAGATTGTTCAGGAAATGCTCTACAACCTCGTGGACAACGCAATAAAGTATAACAACGAGCATGGAAGTGTACATGTGGATATCAGGGCAACTTCCGAAGTCACTCTCAGCAGTGTCTCCGACACGGGAATAGGAATAGCAGACAAAGACATCGACAGGGTTTTTGAGCGATTTTACAGAGCCGACAAGAGCCATTCCAAATCAATCGGAGGAACCGGCCTTGGTCTTTCAATTGTAAAGCATGGCGCTGCATTCCACGATGCAAAGGTGGAAATAAGCAGCAAAATTGATAAGGGTACAACGATAACGATAGAATGGCCAAAAGTGATATAAGACAAGGGTTTTCCCTTGTCTTCTTATATCTGTATGATATAATGACTCTGTTAAACCCCATATGGAATTATAGCAATCAGGAGGAAAGGCAATGAGTCTGGAGTTAAGGAAGGTTAACGTCAAAGATGTAGTGCTTGGCAAAGAGAGCAAAATCGCCGACGACATCGTGTACGTTAATACCGAAGAATTAAAAAGCCTCGTGTTGGAAGATCAACGGATAAAGTCTGTTTCTTTCGACTTGGCAAAACCCGGTGAATCTGTTCGCATTTTGCCCGTAAAGGATGTCATCGAACCAAGGGCAAAGCTGGAAGGCGGGGAAGCGTTTCCCGGCATGTTGAGCGAAGAGATGTCCGGCGGCGGAAAAGGTATCACCTATGCACTGAAAGGTTGTGTCGTTACGACAACCGGCCCCATCGTAGGTTTTCAGGAAGGGTTGATCGACATGAGCGGCCCCGGGGCGGAATTCACTATTTTCTCTAAGTATATTAACATTGTAATGATCATAGATAAGAACGAAGACGTGGATGCTCACGAGCACGAAGAAGTCGTTCGTATCGCAGGAGTTAAAGCTGCACATTATATCGGAAAAATCGCATTGGGTTATGATAAGTACGATAAAGTCGTATACGAATGGCCTTCGATAGGAGAGCGTTATGCAATGTATCCGGGACTTCCCAAAGTCGCGTATGTTTGCAACTGTATGGCGCAGGGATTGCTGCACGACACATATTTCTACGGAAGAGACACAAAACGTCTGGTTCCGACCATGGTTTCACCTTTGGAATTTATGGATGGCGCCCTGGTCAGCGGAAATTGCGTTTCCCCCGGTTCAAAAACCACAACATTCCATCATTTAAATAACGCCGTCATCGACGAACTCTTTAACAGACACGGAAAAGATCTGAACTTCGTGGGACTTGTCCTTAATCCCATGATGGTAACTCTAAAAGAGAAATACAGAGGCGCCATGCTCGTTGGTCAACTCGTGGAATCTCTTGGTGTGGAAGCTGCACTCATTACGCAGGAAGGCTTCGGCAATCCGACTACGGATCTTATGATGGCCTGTAAAACTTTAGAAGATAACGGTATTAAGACCGTCATCATTACCAACGAAGATGCGGGAACAGACGGCATG
>CAZSPZ010000010.1:48134-57010 GCA_964608965.1 uncultured Oscillospiraceae bacterium
TGTCCGAATCCCTGCCCGACATGGTGAAAGAGGCAAACGCAATCGTTACGACCGGAAACAGCAACGCGACCATTCTGCTGCCCAAAGTTGACCGGGTGATAGGCAAACTTTTGGATATAGAAAGAGTAACAGGCGGAAATGTAGACTCTATTAAACCCGACGGAACTCTGTTGGTTGAAATTCATGGAATTATGGGAAGCCATAATCTGCAGGGAAATACATTGCTTACGGCAATCACTATTTAGAAAGGAGGAACAAAAGATGAAGAAAGTATTATTTTATACAAATCAGTTCTTTGGTCAAATAGGCGGAGAAGAGGCTGCTTATACGGAACCTCAGATTCACGAGGGAGTAAGAGGAAACGCCAATGCCTTTGTTCCCCTTTTAAAGGATGCTCAAATCGTCGCAACGATCGTTTGCGGAGATAATTTCTATGTGGAAAACATGGAGCAGGGCAGAGCGTTTATAAAAGAGCAAGTGGAAGCATATAAGCCCGACATGTTTATTGCCGGACCGGCTTTCAATGCGGGGCGCTTCGGTATTGCCTGCGCGGACGCCTGCATGTATGTCAAAGAGCAACTTGGAATCGAAAGCCTTACAGGGTTAAACGAAGAAAACCCGGCCGTAGAAATGTACAGGAAGAATATTTATATTATGAAAGCCGGCAAATCCGCAGCATCGATGACAAAAGATGCAAAGATCATGGCTGATTTTGCCAATAAGCTCATGGCCGGGGAGGCGATAGGCCTTCCCAAAGAAGAGGGGTATTACGCCAAAGGCCGCAGAGTCAATAAATTCTCGGATAAAAACGGTGCGGTTCGCGCCGTCGATATGCTGATGGCCAAGATAAAAGGTGAGCCGTTCGAGACAGAGTTGGAAATTTCCATGTACGAAAAGGTGAAACCTGCAACCCCAATCAAAGACCTGAAGCATGCAAAAGTAGCACTGCTTACTTCCGGCGGCATTGTTCCCAGCGGAAATCCCGATCATATTCCTGCTGCAACCGCAAAGGTATGGGGACGATACGACTTAAGCGGAATGAATGCACTGGAACCGGGGAAATGGGAATCCGTCCATGCGGGCTATGATCCTGTTTACGCGAATCAGGATCCAAACAGAGTGGCGCCGTATAACATGATGAAGATTCTCGAAAAAGAAGGCGAAATAGGAGAAGTGTATCCTTACCTTTGCAGTACTACCGGCAACTCCACTTCCGTGGCAGACGCTACGAGAATGGGGCTTGAGATGGTAGAGCAACTCAAAGCGGACGGTGTGGATGCCATTATCCTAACCTCCACCTGAGGAACTTGTACGCGTTGCGGTGCAACGATAGTAAAGCAATTCGAAAAAGCAGGAATACCGGCTGCTCATATTTGTACGGTTACTCCAATCTCTAATACGGTAGGTGCGGCACGTATTTCCGGAGCTCAGGCTATTCCGTATCCGACAGGAAATCCGGAACTTACGGAAGACAAAGAATTGGCCCGCTGCAGAGAAATCGTGGAAAATGCTTTGGACCTCCTGATTGAATAGCGCCACTTCTTCGGCCATAATAAACGGCCGGGTGAGAGACAACATCAGAACGACTGAATGAACTAAACCCATCCGGGCGCCCTCACATTTGTGACGGCGCCCGGTCAAAATTTCAGCATGCAGCATTTACAAAAGGAAGCTATTATGGATACGATTACAGTAATATTTCTCATTATGGCGCTGGGATATCTTCTTGGGCGCATAACGATCAAAGGAATGAATCTGGGTTCATCGGGAATCATTTTAGTGGCGCTGGTCTTTGGCCATTTCGGAAACAGTATTCCTAAAGATATACAAAATCTTGGTCTGATTTGTTTTGTCGCGGCGGTAGGATATATTGCCGGACCGATATTTTTCAGAAATTTCAAGAAGAAGGCATTTGCATATATAGCTTTGGGTTTCATCATCATTTTTATCGGTGCCGCTGTGTGTGCGACAGCGATTGTACTTTTGGATATTCCCACTTCTCTTGCGGCGGGCCTTATGTGTGGAGCGTTGACCAGCACACCCGGCTTAGCTGCTGCCATAGAAGCAAGCGGGGACGCCGCCGCTTCTGTCGGCTACGGGATTGCATATCCGTTCGGAGTGCTTGGCGTGGTCCTCTTTGTACAGCTCATACCAAGAATGATAAAATGTGACATCTCTTCGGAAATAGAAGCGCTGGGCGCTTCGGAAAACAAACCGAACCCGGAAGGTCACAGCGTTAATAAACTCTTTGAAATGGACCCTTTGGGTCTGATGGTGTTCGCCGTTGCCGTAGTGCTGGGTGTATATATAGGAAACATTGTGATTCCTTTGCCCGGCGGAGCCGGCTTTAGTCTTGGAATGTCCGGAGGGCCTCTTCTTGCAGGCCTGATTGCAGGACACTTGGGGAACATAGGGAGAATCTCGTTGGCAGTGCCGAAAAAAACTTTAACGACGCTTCGCGAATTCGGCATGGCATTATTTCTGGTGGGTGCAGGCTGCACCGCAGGCAATGGCTTTCTTGAAGTGTTGAGAGTCTACGGAATAAATTTGTTCCTGATCGGCATTGCGATTACCGTTATTCCGATGATTGTCGGATTTGCGGTTGCGCTGAAAATATTTAAGCTTAAGCCGTTCACAGCCTTAGGCGCGATATGCGGAGGCATGACCAGCACACCTGCTTTAGGCAGCCTTATAGCTGTCGCTAAAACAGATATCATCGCTACATCTTATGCCGCAACCTATCCTGTGGCCTTGATATGTGTGGTTTTAGCCTCTCAAGCGATCTGTGCAATATTTTGATGGTTCGATTTGTCTGTTGACACAACGGTTTAATATCAGTATAATCCCTTCATATCACGTTACGAAGACAGAAAAAGAAAGGAAATGCGACAATTGAAAGCAGTGCTTTGCCTACAAAAGTATAACAATTGTGGTGATCGTCGAATGCTGTACTCCCGGGCACATAGTTTGTGCGGGGTATTTGTCGCGCCTTTTGACAGCTGACCTGTATAGACAACGATTGCATTCCATGCATTGTGCTCCGGGAGTTCTTATAAGCTTTCCGGGGTTTTTTTATTTCACCGGAAACTTCAAAAATCTATTTCCATGTACAATAAAGGAGTAATCCCATGAAATTAGTAGACATAATACAGCAGCCGCACCCGTCCCTTTCTTTTGAGGTTTTTCCGCCAAAGAGCGATGATTCTTATGACATCATTGCCTCTTCGGTTCAATCCATCGCAGCGCTTTCGCCAAGCTTTATGAGCGTAACTTATGGCGCCGGAGGCGGCACAAGCGACTATACATGTTCTATAGCTGCCGATCTTCAGCATCAGTACAATATTCCGGTCTTAGCACATTTAAGTTGCGTGAATTCCTCCAAGGCAGGGGTTCAAAGACAGCTGGACGCCATGAAAGCCGCAGGTATTGAAAATATACTTGCCCTTCGCGGAGATCTCGCTCCGGGAGAAAAATCGCTGCAGGACTGGGAATATCATTACGCAAGTCAATTAATCGAGGAAATACGCGCCTATGGTGAATTTTGCATCGGAGGAGCTTGTTACCCGGAAATGCACACGGAATCTTTATCCCAAAAAGAAGACATTGCCCACCTAAAAGAAAAGGAAGATGCAGGCTGTGAATTCTTGACCACACAGATGTTTTTTGACAATAACGTTTATTATAATTTCTTGTGCAAAGCTCGGAATGCAGGTATCACCGTTCCTATTGTCGCAGGCATTATGCCGGTTACCAATGCCGCACAGATACGCCGGATTATTTCGCTCTCCGGGACAACTCTTCCGCAGCGATTCAGATATATTATTGATTGTTTTGGAAACAACCCTTCTGCCATGAAACAGGCAGGCATTGCCTATGCAACGGAGCAGATTGTCGATTTATTCGCTAACGGAGTCCCTGCCGTCCATGTATACACGATGAATAATGTACAGGTGGCCGCTGCGATTCAATCAAACTTATCTGAAATCATTAAACAACCAAAAACAGAAACCGGCAAATGCTGATAAAGGAGAAAATATGAATGTGATGGAATGCGTCAGCCAGGGACTTTTTTACCTTGACGGAGGAACGGGAACAACTTTGCAAAAGCGTGGACTTCTTCCCGGTGAACTGCCTGAATCCTGGAATTTAAACCACCCGGAAGAAATAGTGAATCTGCACCGGGCATATTATGAAGCCGGAAGCCATGCTGTCTGTACCAACACGTTTGGGGCAAACGGATTAAAATTTGATGGAAAAAACGGAAATCCTTCGGTCCGCCAGATCGTACATGCCGCAGTCGCATGTGCGAAAAAAGCTAAAAACGAAGCCGTTGGCGGACAAAAGGAGCGTTATGTCGCTTTGGATATCGGGCCTCTGGGTCATTTGCTAAAACCTCTTGGCGATGTGGCATTCGAAACTGCAGTGGAATTGTTCGCGGAAGTGGTGCGAGCCGGTGTGGAAGTCGGCGTGGATTTCGTGCTCATTGAAACGATGAATGACTGTTATGAGACAAAAGCCGCAGTCCTTGCGGCAAAAGAGAATTCCAACTTGCCTATTTTTGCCAGCAATGTCTACGATGTGCATGGAAAAACACTCAGCGGAACAACTCCCGAAGCGATGGTTTCGCTCTTGGAAGGTTTGGGTGTGAATGTTATCGGCATCAACTGCTCCATGGGACCTGCACAGATGCTGGAACTTGTGCCCAGGCTTCGAGCGTGCGCATCCGTTCCCTTGCTTGTAAAGCCGAATGCAGGGCTGCCGCGGGCAGAAAGAGACGGAGTTGTTTACGACGTATCGCCGGCTGCATTTGCGTCGACGATGAAAAAAATCGTCGACGCAGGGGCAGGCGTCATCGGCGGCTGTTGCGGAACGACTGCCGATTATATAAAGGCATTGGCAGATGAAACCAAAGGTATGAGCGCGATATCGCCCGCAGCACCTTCCTTTTCTGTTGTAAGTTCACATACTCATGCCTTAAAATTCGGTGATTTTCCGATCATCATCGGAGAACGGATTAATCCCACAGGCAGAGACGATTTGAAATCAGCGCTGCGCAGCGGAGATTTCAACCTTATTTTGAAAGAAGGACTCCGACAGGAACAATATGGTTCTCATGTATTAGATGTCAATGTGGGCCTTCCTGAAATCGATGAACCTTCCCTGTTGGAGTCGTGCATCCAAGAACTGCAAAAAATATCCGGCTTGCCTCTTCAGATCGATACGGCAAACCCTGTTGCCATGGAAAGAGCCATGCGCATTTATAATGGCAAGCCGATGATTAATTCGGTCAACGGAAATCCGGAAAGTATGGATGCCGTCTTTCCTCTGATTCAAAAATACGGCGGATTGGCAGTATGCCTGACGCTGGATCAAAATGGGATACCTGATACGGCACAAGGACGTTTCAAGGTGGCTCAAAAAATCTTTTGCCGCGCAGCAGAGTATGGGTTAGCTCCCTCCAATCTTATTTTCGACCCATTGGCATTGACGATCTCCTCTGACAATCAATCCGCGAACATAGCGATGGATACTGTCTCCTTTATACATCAGCATCTCAAATGCCTTTGTTGTCTTGGTATATCGAATATTTCTTTCGGACTTCCCGAGCGAGATAGAATCAATGCGGCTTTTTTCATGATGGCTTTAACAAACGGCTTGGATGCGGCTATTGTCAATCCATATTCGTCAGAAATACAAAAAGTATATCGAAGTTATATGGCTCTTTCCGGCTTGGACGCAAACTGTCTGGAATATATAAAATATGCAAGGGATTGGACAGAACCGGAAGACGACAAAAGAAAATCCCGCATTTTAAAAAACATACAGAGTGAGAATAAGGACGTGCAGGAAGCCATTGTTGCGGGGCTGTGCACGCAGGCTGCAGAATCGGCCGCCCATGCGCTGGAGACAATGGAGCCGCTGTTGCTTATTAACGGGCAAATCATTCCTGCCCTGGACGAAGTGGGCCGAAGCTTTGAAAGCGGCGAAGCGTTTTTGCCCCAACTGCTGATGAGTGCAGACGCAGCGAAAGCAGCGTTTGTTGAAGTGAAAAAGCGGATACCCGCTTCCACACAAGCTGGGCCTTCCATTGTTTTGGCCACCGTGAAAGGAGACATTCACGATATCGGAAAAAATATTGTAAGGGCACTGCTCGAAAATTACGGATACCACGTAATCGATCTTGGTCGGGATGTATCGGCGGAGCGGATTGCGGAAGCGGTGATGTGCGACGATGTAAAACTCGTAGGTTTAAGCGCTTTGATGACGACTACGGCCCCCGCCATGAAAGAGACGATTGAACTCCTGAGAGAAAAAAACCCGGGGTGTCGAATCGTTATCGGCGGTGCCGTGATTACGCAAGCTTATGCAGATCAAATCGGCGCGGATTATTACGCAAAGAACGCTATGGAAACGGTTCGGTACGCACAGGTTGCTCTGAAATCAAAATAGAGAAGCAAGATCTCCAACGAAGCATCATCCCATGCAAGCCTGAAATCAATGAATTCTTCTGTATAAGGAAAGAAACATGCCGCCCCTTTCGGGGCGGCATGTCCGCATCTTGAACAATCGTTGTGTGCTCTTATTCTACTGTGACGCTCTTTGCCAGATTCTTTGGCTTATCAATATCGCAGCCTTTGAATTTTGCAATATAGTAGGCCAGGATTTGCAGGGGCACAACGGCCAGGAGCGGTGTAAAGATATCTTCGCAGTCGGGAATGCGGAGCATTTTATCCGCACTTTTTTCGATTTCTTTGTTGTGATCTTTTGCCATTCCCAAAACGTAAGCCCCTCTTGCTTTGACTTCCTGAATATTAGACAACATTTTTTCATAGAGGGCATCTTGATTTGCAAGAGCTACGACGGGTACGCCTTTGTCGATTAAGGCGATGGTGCCATGTTTCAGTTCGCCTGCCGCTATGGCGAAAGAGTTAATATAGGAAATCTCTTTCATCTTTAGCGATCCTTCGTAGGCGACGGGGCTGTCTAAGCCTCTGCCGATAAAGAAGATGTCGCGCTTTTCAAATAAATCTTTTGCGATTTCGGTGATTCGCTCTTCTTCGAGAAGAATTCTGCTTAAGCGTTCGGGCATGGCAGAAAGTTCACTGATATACAGAGCATATTCTGCGTCGCTGATAACGCCCTTTGCGCGGCCCATATAAATAGCCAAAAGATAGAGGCACATCAGCTGCGTTGTGTAAGCTTTTGTGGAAGCGACGGCGATTTCCGGTCCCGCCCAAGTATAAAAGACATCGTCGGATTCTCTGGCAACGGAGCTTCCTACCACATTTACAATAGAAAGGACTCTGGCGCCGCGAGCTTTTGCTTCTCTGAGTGCGGCTAAGGTATCCAGAGTTTCTCCGGATTGTGTGACGGCAATGAACAACGTTTTATCGTTGACAAACGGATCTCTGTAGCGGAATTCCGATGCCACGTCGACCTCTACCGAAATTTTAGCGAGGCGCTCGATGATGTATTTGCCGACGAGTCCGGCGTGATACGCTGTACCGCAGGCTACGATATAAACTTTTTCAAAACCCTCGATATCTTCTTTTGTAAGAGAGATACCGTCAAGCTTAATATTGCCCTTGTCGTCGATGCGCGTAACCAAAGTGTCGTGCAAGCCTTTTGGTTGCTCGTGGATTTCCTTGAGCATAAAGTGCTCGTAACCTTCTTTTTCAGCGGTTGCGGCATCCCATGTTACATGATACGGTTCTCTTGCAACGACGTTGCGAGCGGCATCATAAATAGTGACTTTCTCTTTTGTCAGGACGACGACTTCGTTGTTTTCAATAAGAAGAACATCTTTCGTGTGCTTCAGCAAAGCCGGAATGTCGGAAGCGATAAAATTGCATCCTTTGCCCAAACCTATCACAAGGGGACTGTCTTTCCTGATCGCGATAATTTTATCGGGTTCCTTCTCATGAAGTATGCCAAGAGCATAGGCCCCGCGCATCATCCCTATAGCCTTATAACAGGTTTCTAAAAGATCTCCGGTGTATAAGACACTGATGAGATGTGCAACGACTTCTGTATCTGTTTGAGATTTAAAAACGCTGCCGTGCTCCTTTTGAAGCCACTCCTTAAGTTCTTGATAGTTTTCGATAATGCCGTTGTGAATCAACGCAACATCTCCGCTCATGGAAGTATGCGGGTGGGCATTGACGTCGGAAGGCTCTCCGTGGGTCGCCCACCTGGTGTGACCGATTCCTATATGGCTGGTGCAGTCTTCGTGGGAAAGAAGCTCTTCCAGATTGGAAAGTCGTCCCTGTTTCTTGCGTACAACCAGCTTGCCGTCTTTAAAAAATACAATTCCCGCGGAATCATATCCCCTGTATTCTAATTTTCTTAAACCTTCGATGATGATATCTTTTGCATTTCCATCACCTATATATCCCATAACTCCACACATATAGTTTGTCTCCTTTGTATACTATGATTGTAACGCAGGCATTTTTTGCATACAAAAAGAATCCCTGTGTTACCTCGGATTGCGCATAAACGCTTCTTTGATAACCGGTTCTTTTGTCTCTTCGATTGCTCGAAGGATTTGTGAACCGTTTAAGGATTCCCGATTGAACCCCGAGGGCATCCGCCGAATTTTCGATACTCCCTCGTCCTCGTCGTCTTGCAGTCGCTAAAAGCCTACATGCAAGCGCTGGCGCTTCTTATAAAACCCTTTTCCGGGTACCTAACCTCCTCTTGATGGTGGTTTAATTATAGCATATAGTAGAAGACAATCAAGGCAAATTTTCCCGTGAAAAATGTTCGAAAAAAAGGTAAAAATATTTGAAAAAAACGGTTGACATCTTATAGGGTGGCCCCTATAATGAGAATGTTCCGCCAAAAGCGGAGCCGCTCTGAAGAAGAGCACAGAA
>CAZSPZ010000011.1:0-9550 GCA_964608965.1 uncultured Oscillospiraceae bacterium
CAGTTGGTTAGAACGCCAGCCTGTCACGCTGGAGGTCGACGGTTCGAGCCCGTTCCGGGTCGCCATTTTTTTAAGTATGGTGGGCATAGTCAAGTGGTTAAGACACAGGGTTGTGGCTCCTGCATGCGTGGGTTCAAATCCCATTGCCCACCCCAAAATTTTTCTGAAAGCTGGTTTATCTATTTATTTTTATCAGCACAGTGGTATAATATTATACAAGTAACTGGATATTGGGGTATCGCCAAGCGGTAAGGCAATGGATTCTGATTCCATCATGCGAAGGTTCAAATCCTTCTACCCTAGCCAATCATAAGATGCCGGCCTGCGTGCCGGCATCATGTGGCGACATAGCCAAGTGGTAAGGCACAGGTCTGCAAAACCTTTATCCCCCGGTTCAAATCCGGGTGTCGCCTCCAAATCAAAAGCCTATAACTAGATCAGTTATAGGCTTTTCTCTTGCAATGAGGCAACTGTCGAAAATCATTGTCTCCAAAAGCTACATCAAAATGTTTTACCCTCTTCTTCCCTTTTCATATACATAACCGTAAGCATTCATTACGCCATTTTCTTTTTCCAGATACAACCCTTGTATTTCCGGGGCAAATCCGGGAAATCTATTGATTCCCTCCAAAAGTATCTGGAAATATTTCTGAGATGTTTCATTCCATCTTTCTCCGGGTACAACACAGTAAATTCCCGGCGGGTAAGGCAAAGCACCTTCCAGCGCTATCTTTCCCAGGATTTCATCCAAATTCACTAATTTTGCGTTGTTTCGAATCAATTCGTAATACGCTTTATGCGCCGGCATCGCTCTTTGAGGGAAGAATTCTTCTCTGAAGAGCTGCTTTTGAAATTCTTTGGCGTTGGCTGCTTTGTAAAATTCGTGCATCTCCTTGCACAGCATTCGAATGGTATATCCGCTGTAGCGCTCGCTGTTTTCGTAATAGAGTGTCGGCAATACTTCGCACAGCAAAGAATCCTCTTTAACATGCTGCTCAAATTGAATAAATTTCGCAACAAGCTTGTTCACTTTTTCCTGAGTTTCTGCAGGTGTCATTAAAAATAATATGGAGTTGAAATCATTCTTTTCGGGAATGATTCCATTTTCTCTCATGTAATCTGCCAATATAGAGGCCGGAATGCCAAAGTCTTCGTATTCTCCCGTAGCAGAGTCGATTCCCGGCGTAGTGAGCATAAACTTATTGGGATCGACAAAATACTGGTTCTCCGCATATCCTTCGAACGAATGCCACTTTTCTCCGGGCTTGAACCGGAAAAACTCTATATTGCTTGCGATCTCGTCTGTGTCGTAATCTTCCCACTTCTTTCCTCTTACCGTGGGCATGATAAATGGCTTCAACATAGTACAGCCTTTGAGTACGGCTTTTCTGGCTTCTATGCCCAGTTTCAGACAATCATCCCAAAGTTTTCTCCCGGCGTCTCCGTCTTGAATTCTCGCATTGACATCTAACGAAGCAAAAAGCGGATAGAAAGGACTTGTACACATGTACATGCGAAAAGAGCTGTTAAAACGCTTATGTTCTATATAGCGCTTTTGTCCTCTTATATGGCTGTCTTTTTTATGTATTTGAGACGCTTGCGAGAATCCGGCCTGCTGCTTATGGATGGACTGCGTCACTAAAATACCCGGATCATCTTTTGTTAATTCCAAAAGTAGCGGGGAACAATCCCTCATCATCGGAATAAATTGTTCATATCCTACCCAAGCTGAATCAAACAATATATAATCGCAAAGATGGCCTATTCTGTCTACCACCTGTCTCGCGTTATATATTGTTCCGTCGTATGTCCCCAGTTGAATCACAGCCAGACGGAAAGGTCTTTTTGCTTTCGCCTTTTTCATATTGACTTTAGCTGCCAATTCGCGCACATAAGATTCTTCGAAACAATGGTCGTCTATTCCGCCGATAAAGCCCAAAGGATTGCGCGCCGTTTCAAGATAGACCGCAATACCTTCAGCCTCCAACAAAGCTGCATTATAGACTGATTTATGGTTGTTGCGATCAAAAAGAACCAAATCACCAGGTGTTACGACAGCATTGATTGCAATCGTATTGGCCGTGGTTGTTCCGTTCAGCACATAATACGTCTTGTCTGCATTGAATACTTTCGCTGCATACTTCTGAGCTGCTTCCGGCGGACCTTCGTGAATGAGCATATCTCCCAATTCCACATCCGCATTGCAAATATCGGAACGGAAAATATTTTCTCCGTAAAAATCATAAAAAACTTTTCCGGCCGGGTGTTTTCTGAAATATTGACCGCCTTGATGGCCGGGGCAGTCAAACTGCGAATTTTTCAATTCCACATAACTTTTCAAGTTTGCAAAGAAAGGCGGAAGCATTTTTTCTTCGTAACGCTTTGCGGCTGTTTCAATTTCATTGCTGAAATATTTATCGATATCATCGCCCACAAGGGCGTCCATCACTTTATCCTCCAGTTCCGGGTCCAGCGAATCAGAGCGTAACAGAACAACAAAGATCGGAATCCCGAACATTTTATCGTAGATTTCATGAATTAATTTTTTATCTGCATCTGTAGCAACCAAGGCTGCAACATCAGCATAGTCGGCTTCTTCCGCTTGAACTAACTGCCTTCCGGTGGAAAAATATGTTCTCGCTGCAGTCGTATAGGCAATTTTAAGTTGCATCGCTTTACTCCTTCTAAATTTTTATTTTTGCAGGGGGAAATCATGATTTCCTGTTTGATTATGCAAACCTTTATGGGAATTATTGTACCACGTCAACACAAAAAAACATATAATCCACGTTAAGTATGGTAGAATAATATCCAATAATATATTGACGGAGGAATGAAGACATGGAAAATTTGTGGGGCGGAAGATTTAATAAAAGCATGGAAAAAATTGTGGAAGAATTCAACGCGTCCATCGCATATGATCAGAGGTTGTACGCTTACGACATCCAGGGAAGCATTGCCCATGTCACCATGCTGGCTGAGCAAAAAATTGTGACAGAAAACGAAAGAGATGCGATCATTGCCGGTTTGGAAAAGATTAAAAAGCGTATTGAATCGGGCGAAATAAAATTCTCCGTGGCGCTCGAAGATATTCATATGGCGATTGAATCAACATTAATTGCAGATTTGGGTGAAATCGGGAAAAAGCTGCATACAGCGCGTAGCAGAAACGATCAAGTACAAGTCGATGTAAAATTATATTTAAAGGAAGAAATCGCAGCGATTAAAAGCAACCTGCTTCATCTGGAGAGTAATCTTCTTGAAAAAGCCGAGCAGTATGCGCAAGAGCCTATGCCGGGTTTTACACATATCCAACATGCTCAGCCTGTTACCGTCGGCTTTTGGCTTTTGGCTTATTTTCAGATGTTTAAGAGGGATTTTGAAAGAATTCAAGACACATTGGACCGGATGGATTGGTGCCCGCTTGGCGCATGTGCGCTTGCCGGAACCGGACTGCCCATCGACCGGCGTAAAACAGCCGAATTGCTTGGATTTAAAGGGCCTACGGAAAATGCGATGGACACGGTCAGCGACAGGGATTACATCATTGAATTTTTAAGCGATGCGTCCATTTCCATGATGCATATAAGCAGGATTGCAGAGGAGTTTGCCTGGTGGAATTCTTCTGAATTCAGTTACATCGATATTGACGACAGCTTTTGTACCGGCAGCAGCATTATGCCGCAGAAGAAAAACCCGGATATGGCGGAATTGCTTCGCGGAAAAGTCGGAAGAGTATATGGCGACCTGATGGGAATGCTTACCGTCATGAAAGGAACGCCGCTGGCTTACAACAAGGACTTTCAGGAGGATAAGGAAGGATTATTCGATGCTGTGGAAACTTGGAAATCGTCTCTGGCCATTCTAAGCGGAATGTTAGGAAAAACCGAGTTCAGAAAAGATAAAATTCAAGAGCAGCTGATGAAAGGCTTTTTAGCTGCAACAGATGTAACTGAACACTTTGTCAAACAAGGAATTCCTTTCAGGGAAGCCCATGGAATTGTAGGAGCTATGGTAAAATTCTGCGAAGAAAATAAAAAGGAATTCCAGGATTTAACGCTCAGCGAATTGCAGGGCATTGATTCAAGATTATCTGAAATTACGCTGCCGGATATGAGCATCCAAGCTTGCATCAATGCAAAAGCATCCATCGGAGGAACCGCTCCGGAAGAAATTGCAAGACAACTGCATAACGGCAAGTATTGGATGAGCCAACAACAATAAGACAAATTACATAGAAAATGCCCGGCATTCGTGAACCGACCCCCAAAGGTCAGACAAATGCCGGGCATTTTTTTTCGCTGTCAGTTTACTATCATTTCGGCAACACGCCACTTCCCGTCGATATCGGTGGCCAAATAATAGGTTAAATCCGTTGGATACGTCGTCACCTTTCCTTGCCCTACCACCACATAATCATAGGTCAATCTTACAGAAATGAGGTTTTCAGAGAAAACAAAGAAATTATCGATGACCATATTTTCGAAGCTGGTGCTGTCATGAAGCGTATACCAATGTACTTCCAACGTCCCTAAACGGTCATAGATCGGTGATGTCTTCACTAAATAACCTTTAAAGCCGCTCCATCCCAAATCATCGCTCATATAGTAAGAATATTTCTGTGTGATTGCCATAATCCTTTCGCTTACTTCGGCAAGCAGCGCATCCGAAGCAGGTTCGCTGATCATGACATAGCTGTCTTCTATGAAAACAGTCTCCGCTTCTCTTCCATCTGACAATGTCGCTGTGATTTGCGGTGTGGAAAAGAGGCCTTGGATTACATATTCGCTGTATGTGGGTATTTCTATTTCATTTGGGGCATATCCTGCCAATTCTTCGAGGTCTTCGGGAATCACAGCAGTGCTGCGAGGCTCCGTTTTATCGATTTCCACACCACCGACATAAATTGTGGTATCCGGGTGTGCAAGAATTGTCAGATCCGTTGTTCCAAGTACACCTGAAATTTCATAAAGAGAAAGCCCCATAATTCCTTTTGACTTTTGTTCAGAAAGTACAACAACAGCAACTTCCTTGCCATCAGCCGTCACAGAGTAAGCAGCTTCCCCGATTCCATCCCATCCTGTCTTTTTCTTATAGGAAAGTTCCTTATCGGCCACAGCTTCAGCAAGAGCTATTCCGTCAGACTCAACAGATCCGAAATCAGAAGCGTATCCGTACTTAAGAAGCAGCCGCTTACAATCGCCGTTGTTGCCGGCCTCCTGTTGTATTTCCTTCAAAACTGTATTCATAAGATTCTGGGGTATTCCTGCTTCGTAGGAAGCAAGCCCGGACCAAAGATAAATCCAAACGACAAGGACAAGCGCCATTAAAATCAACAGATAGATCGTGTAGGGCTTTTTTAATATCGCCATCAGCTTATTCTGTCTCATCTTCCACCCTCCTTACAACAAAACAGGTCGGAAGTGGTCTTTCTCCGTAAAGAGAGCAGACATTTGTTATCACTTCTCCTTCGTAAACCATGCTGGAACTGGTTCCACCGTCAAGATTCGCGGCATTTACAGCACCATATTCCAACATAATCTCAATAATATCCGCATAGCTGGCACCCAGGCTATTGGTCTGCCTTCCGTCTATGACCAGCAGCAAGACAGCTCCGTCGGAACGTTGACCTATCGCAGAGCGAGGGTTTAACCCGCCGCCGGAATCACCGACCTCCATAGGCTCCCCATTTACGATAAGAACAGGTCCCCATGCCACAGCGTCGCGAACACCTGCTGCAATAGCCTCTTCCCCTGTCATCGTGCCTATAAGCAATCGATCCTGATCGTCAAATCCAATCACCTGATGGCTTCCTGATTTGCTTCCGTTTCGCCATACACCTTCAGATACAACAATTCCCAGGGCTTTGGCCCCTTTTCCGAGACCGGCAATATCTTCGAACCCGCCTCCGTTAATTCCGGCGATGGCATTCTCCCTTTCTACCATCTGTGCAACTTGTTGCCCTCTGGCTACCGTAAAATCAGGGATTGCCGCCACATAAACTCTCGAAGGGTCGTTCACTATCATCATTTTACCCTTATATGTGGATCCGGATATTTCTTCTATTGTCAAGCCATCCAAGTCGTAATCCTGATCTCCACCGCCAATCGTTATTAGATCTCCGTCAGAGACTGCGCCGGTATCCACAACGGCATTCGCCGATAATATTTTTTCCACTTCTTCCTCTGAAAGAAACATGTGCGCCGTAAACTTTGCAGCTGAAGTCTGCGTCACTGTAGCGACAAAAATATTCCTTGCCGATTCTGACGGTCCTTTTTCAAAAATAAAGACAATACCTGCACAACACAATACGATAACAACGACAAAAGTCAGAAAATAAAGCATCGCTGCCTTCGCAAAGCGAAGCAGGCTCATGCTGCTTTTATCTTTCCTTTTTTCCGTCTCCTCTTGAGTTGAGGACTCCGTCTCCATGCGTTCCTCTTGCGCGGAGCGTTCCGTTTGCATCAGCGCCTCTCGTGTGGAGGACTCTGTTTGCATCAGCTGCTCAAAGCTTTCGATCGTTTCGTCCGTCTGATCATATTCTGCCATATTTTCTCTCCGTTACTTGCACTTCACTGCATTTTTTTCTTTTTGAAAACCCATTCCCTCTGAATCTGAAAAGTCAGTAGGAAAAGGATACAATCCACGAGCAATTTTATCAAAGTTTTGCCGAATCCCTGAAGGAAAAGCGTCTCGACCAACATGGCAACGCCTTTATATGATATAAAAGTTTGCACGACACACAACGTATAATACCTTAACATCGTGTTGCGCTTAGGTTCGTCGCTTGCGAACACCGTGTGCCGATTAAACCCGTAATTAAAAAGCGACGATACGACCCTTGCACACGCCGTTGCGATAAAAATCTGCTTGTCTATACTGGGCAAGTCGCGCATAAGCCAAACCAAGACGGTAAAAAAGCTTAAGTCGATGATACTTGAAAAAATCGATCCCCCGGCAAACTTTACAATAGGCATATAAATCTTTGCCGAATCTGTCAGCGGATTAAAATGAGATGTTTTATTGCCGTCCAAATAGACTGTTTCTATCGGTATTTCATGAAAGGGAATACTTGCTGTCTTCATAAACAGCAGCACATTTGTCTCATATTCAAAGCGATCTCCGTCAACATCCAAAAATCCTTCCAGATAGGTGGAAGGTATGCCTCTTAACCCTGTTTGCGTGTCGGAAAGTTTGATTCCGCAAAGAAATTTAAACACGCCGCTCGTAATAGTATTTCCCATGCGGTTGTGGAAAGGCACATGACTTTCTTTAAAGTTTCGAACGCCCATCATCACCGTATCCGGTTTGGTCAATAGGTTCAAAGCGAGTTTAACCGCATCGTTTGGCTTATGTTGATTATCTCCATCCGCAGTGATAACACCGACGATATCCGGGCGGTTATGCTTGATATAATAAAATGCAGTCTTCAGCGCCATCCCTTTGCCCAGATTCCTTTCGTGCGTCAGCACGATGCATTCCGGATATATCGCAGCTTCTTTGAAAGGTGCAATATGCTGTTCGTCACTTCCGTCATCAACTAAAAGTATATTGGAAAATCCGGCCTCAACCATACCGCTTACGACTTGCATCAGCTTTTCGTCCGGATCAAACGACGGTATGACAATCATCATGGACTTCAGTGTTTCTCTTATATTTTCCCCTGTTTTCATCTTTTATCCCTTTTTCTTCCCCACACTATAAAACCTATCAACAAAACCAGCAAAATGCCTGAAATAAGAATTGCCGGCTTTAAGCCTCTATATTGAAAATATCCGGTTTCTGATTTTTCATTCGTCACCGATTCATCTTCCCCTGTTTCCGTGGTGTCGTCTGATGAACCTGTAGGATCTTGAATGGGATCATCGGAAAACACTTCGACATTTTCAAAAAAATCCGGGACACCGTCGCCGCTATCGTAACCAACGGCAGTATAATAAAGGCCAAAAGCTCTGCAGTCATGAACACCTGTCGTTCGGACCGAAAACCATTTTTGTTGAGAAAGATGTTCCGAAAAGCCAATTTCCGCCATCTGAAATGCTGTTTTGCCGCCAAATCGTTCCAAAGGGATTGTCCAATCCATCAGCACAGAATTTTCCGGATATAAATGCAAGTAAACTTTGCTAACATTAAATACCCCGTATGCAGCAGCCTGTTGCGGCAAATACGTTTCATCCGAAGCCAAATGAATCGCTTGTTGTAAAATCCAGGTGTTGAGCATATGCACTCCGTGGCCGTACTCTCCGTTGACATCGTGCCCGATCACTACTTCCGGTTTAAACCTGCGGAGCAAACCCACTTCGTAGGCAAAGACATCCTCCACATTGTAAAGGCTTTTTGCATGCTCAAGATTGTCGGAGTAATAATCTACGAATTCGCTTATTACAGGGTAAGCGGTCATACCGACGGCCCATAAACCATTTAAAAGCTCATGAGAACGATACGGTTCTCCCCAGTGATTTGTCAAATACGCTATCTGCACTTTATATTTCAATTCCCCCGCGTAGTATGGCATCGTTCCGCCGAAGAAAAGATGCTCGTCATCCGCGTGCGTGGATAACAGCAACATATCCGCATCTTCGTAAGGAGGGCTCCAGACCTGAATTTCATCCGGCACAACTCCCTCTGAAAAAACTTGTATTTCGCAAATTTCAGCTCCGAGGCTCGATGTGATAATCGATATTGTTTCTGAAGGCTCTTTTAAGTCGATATACTCGTGAATATAGCCATTTTTGCCATGAAGGTAAAGCGATGTCCTTGTCGCTTCTTCTGCCTGAAGAGCCCAGTATGCGGGAGGTTTATCCCATATTATATAGAGCCCGTCAATTTTTTTCCGCGCCTCTATTTTAATTTCCACATTACCTGAAATATTTAGCTTCGTCGTGTATCTGCCATCCGCCAGCTGCATTTCATTATATTTTATTCCGTCTTTTGCTTCGATGGTTATCGATGCAAAATCAGTCAATTCTGCCGCAAAAGTCTTTATTCCTTCGTTCTGATTACTGTCTAAGCTTATGCCGTTTTCTGTCGTGGTTTCTTGAGCATAAGCCGATAAGGCTGCGATCTGCAACAAGATACACACAAAGAAGCATGCCGGAAAGACACGCCAAAATGATGTACGTCTAGCTGCAAATTTGGGCAATGGGTAATCCTCTCAATCAGTTGCGATTAAAACCGTTAATTACATTTTTTGTTTCTTGCACCAGGATAAATGCACCCGGATCCAATTTTTCAACGAGGTTTTGAAAATCTCTCAAATGAGACTTGTCAACATCGGCTAAAAGCATATATTTTTCGTCTGCGAATTCTGAACTGTTGACATTCATGACGGTTATCGCGTAGCCGGCCTCCCTTATGGCGGCAACTAAATTGTCGTTTTGTCCGGTGGTCACGACCGAAACGACAACATGTCCTCTGATATATTTTCTTGCGACCCGTCCGCCGACATATGTTCCTGCAGCAAAGCCTCCCGCATACGCTATAGCTGTCGGTAAATATGGACCGGTAGAGCTGAGCGCTTCTCTTACCACCGAGTACCAAATAAACACTT
>CAZSPZ010000011.1:9560-56811 GCA_964608965.1 uncultured Oscillospiraceae bacterium
CAAAGCCCACCAAGGCAGACGTCAATGTTCTTTCTTTCACAGTAAGAACCATTCTTACTGTGCTTAATGTAACATCCATGATGCGAAAGCAAAATATTTTCGCACATGTAAGCAATACAGCTGTTTCAATCATAATTATTCCCCTTTTCTAATCTCAAAATGCCAGTGAATTGTACCATACTTGGAGGCATTTTCCAAGTGCAAAGTCGCACATTGTAGTGTAGAATAGAAGTATAGAAAAATAGAGGAGATTTTTAATGAATCAATACGGATGGCTTTTCGCTCCTTTCCTTGGAGCTTTAATAGGTTATGTCACGAATTCAATCGCTGTCAAAATGTTATTTCACCCCCATCGCCAAATTAAATTGGGAAAATTTGTTTTGCCTTTTACACCCGGAATCATTCCCAAAAGACAAAAGGACTTGGGTATGGCTATGGGAAAAATGATAGAGAAGAATCTTTTGACTCTGGATGATATGCAGGAGAGAATGTTGTCTCCCGAAGTAAAATCCGCTGTCGCTGAGAGTATATCCCGCAATATTTTAGAAGTAACAGATCATTATACCATCAAAGATTTGATTTTATCCGCCGGCGATGTAACAGCTTACGAAGGCCTTAAACGGAATATTGTAAGCTACGCTTGCGACAGAGTGATCCTCGCAACGGCCGACATCGATATTGCGAGCGCTATTATAAAAGAAAGCTCGCAGGCAATCAGAAGTAATTTGGGCGGTTTGATGTCTATGATGATCAGCGATTCGACGATACTTTCCGTTTCAACCGCTATCGAAGATAAACTGAAAAGTTACATAGCGGACCGCGGGCACGAAGTCCTCTCTCCTCTGCTGGAAGAAGAAATCGAAACGCTGATTGATCAAAATGCATCGGAAGCTCTGTATTCAACGGGCTTTTCACAGGAAAGACTCAAAGATATCACCTTAAAACTCTATGAATCTGCCGTACGTAAAAATTTGAAGGATTTACTCGGCATGATTGGAATTGCCAAAATAGTGGAAGAAAAAATTGCTTCCATGAACATAAAAGAATTGGAAGATTTGATATTGTCTATTATGAAAACTGAGCTGGAAACAATTATTAATCTTGGAGCCCTTATCGGATTGGTAATCGGTTTAATTTCAATGATTGCCTGATGGTGCGGCCTTTAAAATTTAAAACATTATGCGCTACTGCAAAAAATACTTTACAAAGAGAGGTAAATAAATGAACATAGCATTTTTCCTGGTCCCTAAAAGTGATGTCGCCTTTCTGTACGAAGACTATTCACTGAGGCAAGGATTAGAGAAGATGAGACACCACGGATACACCGCAATACCGGTGATTAATCGGGAAGGGAAATATTTAAACACAATAAGTGAGGGTGATTTCCTTTGGTATATTTTAAAAGAAGATCTGTCGGGCGACGACTTGACGGAAAAGCCCATACAGAGTTTGGAGTCGGCGTGCATAAAAGACCTGCTTCACGAAGATAAAAACCCGCCGGTCCCTATCACAGCCTCTCCTGAAAAGTTGCTGACAAGAGCGTTGGAACAGAATTTTATACCTGTTATCGACGATTCAAACTCTTTTATAGGGATTGTCACCCGCAGAGATATACTGAAATACTTTTCAGCTCCTTTGGAATAGCCGAAAAGAAAAGAAAGGAAATTTTTTGGACAGCACGATATTCTACTCCATCATAAAGCTTGTAATTGTATTTACTGCCCTTCTTGTTTCGTTGAAGATGGGTTTGAAATTGACAAAGTCGATGCTTATAACGATTTTTGTTACGATTCTCATCTATCGAATACCTCTTATCGAGTGCTATGAAACATGGAAAAACGCCACTACTTCTTTTAATACCATCTCTTTGGTTCTTATTCTTTACCTTATAACTTTTTTACAACGAATTCTGGAAAACAGATCTCAATTAAGGCTTGCTCAACAAAACCTGAACGGATTATTTAACAACCGCAGAATCAATGCCACCGTTGCCCCTATTTTTATCGGCTTGCTTCCTTCTGCCGCGGCAGCTATTATTTGCGGCGATATTGTCAGGGAAACTGTAGGAACTGATTTAAATAAAGAGGAACAGGCATTTGTAACCAGCTATTTCCGCCATATTCCTGAAAGTTTTCTCCCTACCTACGCCGCAATCATCATGATGTGCGAACTTTCCGGCGTCAGCCCCGGTTCCTTTGTTCTGGGTATGCTTCCTTTGGAAGTGCTATTATTTATGCTGGGCTACGTGTTTTACATCAGGAAAATACCGAAAGAAACCGGAATTCCGCCAAGCAAAGATAAGGGAAAAGAAGCAAGAGAACTATTCACTCACTTGTGGTCGCTCATAGCTATTATCGTGCTGATTATCGCATTTAACTGGACCGTACTTCCCGCAGTCGCCCTCGTGACGGGTCTATCTTTGATTGTGTACCGATTTACACCAAGAACGATGGCTCCTTTACTCAAAAGCGCATTTGAACCTCCTATGCTGCTGAACACTTATCTTATTATGGTATTTAAAGAATTTGTCATGCAGACAGGCGCAGTGGAAGCTCTTCCGGATTTTTTTTCCGTTCTTCCCGTACCCACGTTTGTTATATTTATTCTTATTTTCTTCTTTGGTACTGTCGTTGCCGGGTCGCAGGCAATCATCGCTATTTGCACTGTCATGGCTTTTGTTGCCATCCCGGGAAGCGGAATGCCTCTGATGGTTTTGCTGATGAGCTTCGCCTATGCGGCCATGCAAGTGTCCCCCACTCATATATGTCTGTTTATTATTGCTGATTATTTCGATGTACCGATGATGTCGCTGGTTCGCCGGGCCATTCCTATCATCGCAATTTTCTGCGCACTTACCATACCTTATTATCTATTGCTGGAAGCGTTTTTCTAAGCAAACAAAAAGAGGTCCGGAGCCCTACAATACTTCTCCATGCGGGATGATATCCAGCATAGAGAATGTACTTGAAGCATCCCGGACCTCTTTTGTTTACTTTAAATTTCCGGGGCAGTTTCTTTCGAAAAATGCATGCCTACGAATAACTGAATTAATGCAGAAGCACCCGCCAGCCAGAACACCCAGTGAGGTCCCCAGGCTGCCCAAATAAGTCCAAACACAGGCGATATGGACATTGCCATCACATGATCCACCGCCTGACCCACCGAAAGGCTTGGCGTGATGTCCGTGGGGTCGTCCGCTATGCTGCGCATCGTGTATGCATGGAACATTTCAAAAAAGCGCGTTGCATCAGAACCTATAAAAACAAAAATGGTAAGCACAAGCATGGGAATAGCGGGAGGCGCACTTCCGGCAACAAAGCCTTTGGCAATCAGTCCGAAAATTCCGAAAACGACAATCATGTAAATGCTTTCGAAAATCAGCGCCCTTCTCAATCCAAGCTTATCGAGCAATCGGCCGAAATATGGAGAAAGAATCATTCCCACGGCAGCAGATGCGATTAAAAGTATAGCCGTCATATCCGCTTTATAACCCAAAAGCTTTGCAAAAACCCAAAGACCAAATACGAGGCGAATACGCTTTTGACAGCCATATGCAAATGTTATCAGGTAATATGGCACATATTTTCTTTTGATAAGCAGCTTGCTCTTTTTCCTTTTCGGTATATGACTAAGATTTTTTCTTAAAGACAAAAGCAGGAAAAGTGACACACCGCAAGAAATCGCCGCAAAGACAAAAGGCATCTTTATGGGTGAAGTAAAGTCAAAAAACCCGCTTCGGAAGCCGAAGAAAACCGCAATCGCCGATAGAAAATAGCCGAAAGTCGAAAAACTTTTTATTTTCCCCAATGTTTTACCGACTTCTCCGTCTTTCGCAAGACTCATGCCGATGGACGCTTCCAGCGGGTAATAAAGATGCGTACCCATGGAATACACAAACATAAAGAGAATCATTATTTCGAAAGTAGGAGACAACGTTCCAAGAACCAACATCCCCACAATGCAAAGGCATTGCGCAATCACAGCCAAACTTACGTCGGACAGCATGACTAAAGCCGAAAGAATGAACATGCTCAAAATACCTGGCAATTCCCTGGGCGTTTCAATAAGTCCTCTTATTTCGTCGGACACATTAAAGGCATCCACTAAATAGTTGGAAAATATATTGATGCTAAACCCTTCTAATACAGCGAAAAAGAAAACAGCGAGAGTGAATATTTTAAGCGCGCTTTGGGTTGGTTTAGTTTTTGCCTCCAATTAGAGTTTACCTTCTTTCATAAATTGCGCATTTGTTCCGTTAATTTCGAAAAACTCCGTCTCTGCGCGTTTTCCGATAATATCCGGACAGGCCTTCACCGCATCCAAATACTCAATCTCTTCGATGTTGACCAATTTTCTGTCTCTCATAATCACTTTGCCCGCAACGACAGAGTGAGATACCTCTTCGCCTCTTGCGCTGTAAACCAAATTAGGAACAATATTCCGCATCGGATATGTAAATACCGGCAACATCGAAGGGAAATTAAGATCCACTGCAATAAAATCAGCCTGCTTGCCGGGTTCCAAAGAACCAACCAGATCATCGACGCCCACAGCTTTGGCTCCTTCTATAGTTGCCATGCGCAGAGCTTTCCAGGCAGGCATTACTTCAGGATTAGCATACTTTATCTTATTAAACAAGCATACGTTCTTCATCTCGTTAATGATGTTGTGACAGTTGTTGCCCGGTGCTTGATCAGAACCCAATGCAACGCTTCCGCCGGCTTCTTGGAAAACGACACTGGGACAAACAATCCCGTCGATAATTGCTATTGATCCGGGGTTAACAACCATTGTGGCGCCGGATTTCGCTATAATCCGTGTCTCATCGTCATTGCAGTCCGTAAGGTGAATCGCGATGAGAGACTCATCCAGCAGACCCAGATCCTGAAGGAATGCAGTCGGTCTTTTACCATATCGCTGCACCATTTGGAACGTTTCACGGTCGCCTTGCTGCGTATGCAGGTGCATTTTTGTTTTTCTCTCTTTGACAGCCTTTTGTGTTTTAAGAAGCATTTCCGGACTGATAAAATCCGCGCCTTGAGGTCCGAATAAAATGCGGAGGTTACCTTTATTATGCCATTTCTCGTACATTGCGATATTTTCTTTTAAACCCTGCTCGCCCATTTCGTCATCAAATTCATAAAGCTCTCCGGGCTTGTACACTTTATGTTTTGCCGCACGGAACATCAGAGTCAAGTTTCCTCTGGCTCCCACCTTTGATATAAAACGAGCAATGCTGTCAATTTCCATGTTTTGATCGCCAAGCGTCGTGGTTCCCGCTTTGATGGCTTCAATTAATGCGACGCAACTTCCCTTTTGTCCGTCTTCCGCCGTCATGGCGTTGGCAAAAGGCTGAAGTCCGAACATCATCCAATTGTTTGTGTCCTGCGCCAATCCACGCAGGATATTGTCTTCCGAATGCATATGTCCGTCAATGAAACCCGGGAATACCGCGTGGTGCTCAAGGTTTAGAACTTCTTGCGCGCTGTATTCCTTGTCTACTGTGCTTGCATCATGGAAACCCAAAATTTTTCCGCCGTCAACAATCATCGCAACTCCGGTCCTATACCCGACACCCAAATCGTCCATGGCATAGAAATGAGGAGCCTTTACTATCATATCAACTTTTTTCATGTAGTCCTCCATTTTAATACAGGTTTTCTCATAGTGATTTAACGTTACAACTATACTACCAAATGGACTTATTAAAAGCAATTGAAATCCTGGAAAGAATTAAACGTTTCCGCTTGTCTTTTTTTTTACTTGCGGCTATAATTGTAAAGTACGAATTCAAAACAAAGATGCAATCAGGAGTATACGACATGCGAGAATCAAGCAAAAATACAGCAGGCCCCAATAACCAAGACAAGCTTACGGTAAATATTTTTGCTATGTTTGTTTCTGTCGTCGTGTTTTTGTTTATTCAACAAGCGGGAATTCTCCTTTTAAACGTCTTATTTAGTTTGAACTATCCTAAAGATGTAAGCAACATCGGCGGATTTTTCAGTGCACTGTCCTATATATTGGTTTTAACTGCCATATTCGGATTTGCGGCTCAGGCGGGCTATGAAATCATTCGGCGAGTAAAAGCGGAAGAAAAAATATATATTGTCTATAATACTATTACGCTTTTGATATTAATCGTGCAGGGATTAACTGTTTTTACTATGATATCACCAATGTACATCGTACCGAACATTTTCATTTGCTCAGCTACACTGTATGGCCTTTATAAAATTAAAATGGGTATCTCCGTTAAAAAACCAAACAAATCAAAAAAAAGAGTTGGGTGATTAACTCAGTGGTAGAGTGCTTCCGTCACAAGGAAGAAGCCGTTGGTTCGAGTCCAATATCGCCCACCAAACAAAGAAAATCCGATAACGACTGTTATCGGATTTTCTTTGCCATATTATTGCGCCTATGCTATAATCCTTTCAATCACGAAGGAGGAATACACCATGCTGAAAAAACAGAATGTGTTCACAGCACTTTTTATTGTTATCGCCTTAGTTTTCACTGCTTGCGGCGGTGAAGGCGGCGACACGACTCAACCGGAGGGATCCGGCGAAGGAGTATTGAGTTCTTTCACATCCACTGATGCCACAGGGATAACGGTGGATCAGACCATATTTTCAGATTATTCGCTTACTTTGGTAAACATATGGGCAACGTTTTGCAGCCCGTGCATCGGAGAAATGCCTGACTTGGCACAGCTTAACGAAGATTATGCCGATCAAGGATTCCAGGTTGTCGGCATCGTTGCCGATGTTCAGGAAGGCGATGAAGCCGGCCTTGCGACAGCTCTTTCCATTGTAGAACAAACCAATGCAAATTACCTGCACATCCTCGCATCCGAAAGCCTGGGCGAAGCAAAACTAAATTCTGTGCAGTACGTGCCGGAGACTATATTTGTCGACGCACAAGGCAACCAGGTGGGTGAATCCTATGTGGGAGCAAAAGATTATGACGACTGGAGCGAAATAATAGAAACACTTCTTGCAGAGGTGGAATAATGGCAACTTCTCATAGAAAGCGCACAGCTATCATGATTCTCGCTGCCGGAGTTGTCTGCATCGCAATAGGCGCTTATCGCGGAGAAATCGCTGTGGTTTTACACAACGCAATTGTTGTGTGTCTGGAGTGCATCGGAATTGGATAGAGCAAAAGGACAAAAACTACGAACCGCTGTACAGCTTGCATTTACCGCAATATCCAACGGATACATCACCGGTTTTGCTCAAGGGAAGATTTTCACGGGAGCTTCGAAGTCAATATGCCTGCCGGGTCTGAACTGTTATTCTTGCCCCGGAGCATTGGGTTCGTGCCCGATAGGTTCGCTGCAAGCGGTGCTGGGAAGCCGCGAATATCGCTTTTCGTTTTACCTTCTCGGTTTTCTTTTGATTATCGGAGCCGTTTTGGGCCGTTTTGTGTGTGGTTGGCTCTGCCCTTTCGGATTATTTCAAGACTTATTGCATAAAATACCTTTTCCGAAAAAAGTGTCAAAAGTTTGGGGCGATCAAATGCTTCGTTATCTCAAATACTTTATCCTGATCGTCTTTGTGATTCTTCTTCCCATGTTGATTGTTGATGTTACAGGCCTGGGAGATCCCTGGTTCTGTAAATATATCTGCCCCTCGGGAACATTGATGGCCGGCTTCCCGCTCGTGGCAGCAAATCCAAGTATACGGGCAGCCATAGGATGGATGTTCACTTGGAAAACCGCAATACTGGCAGTCACCGTCTTCCTTTCCATCATCATATACCGGCCTTTCTGTCGATACATTTGCCCTCTGGGCGCTATTTACGGATTCTTTAATAAGATATCACTGTACCGATTGCACCTTGATGAAAGCCGGTGCACGCACTGCGGACAGTGCGAGGATGCATGCAAGTTGAACATTCCTGTTTTAACAGAACAGAACAGTCTGGAATGCATACGCTGCGGGGATTGCTGCAATGCCTGCCCCACAGGCGCGCTCTTTTCCTCGATGGACAAGGTAAGACAGAAAAACAGTGATTCGGATATGAAGTAAGAAGAGGGCGACATAGTCGCCCTCTTCTTACTTTACAGCCTTAACTTCTACAAGATTCGTATGCTGCGGATTCCCTTTTGCCAGCGGGGTCGGTTCAAGAGATGTCAAAACATTAATGCATCCTCTTTGATCGACTCCATCTTTATCAGGATGGAACCAACCTCCCTCGCTCATTGCGACAACACCCTGCATCATTCTGTCCGTTATTTTTACAGGTATTTGCACGCGCCCTCTTTCATTGTAAATCTCAACAATTTCTCCGGGCTTAATACCTCGTTTTTGAGCGTCGAACTCATTCATCCAAAGAGCCGGTGCATCCAATTCCTCCATGAGCGGATTGTTGTCATGGATGGAATGGCAGCGTCTCTTTGTATGATATCCAATCAGCTGCAGCGGGTACTTCTCCTTGAGGATATCGTCAGGTCCTTCGCTGCAGGCTACATACTTTGGCAACCCCGGAATTTTTTCCGGATTGCCAAGGTCGTAAAGAGTTTTGGAAAAAATTTCGATTTTACCGCTGGGCGTCGGGAAAGAACCGTCGGAATCAATGACGTCTTTAAATGCGACAAAATTATCTCTTTTTTCAAATACGAAACAACCCGCATCCTTCAATTCCTTCAAACTCGGATAGTCCGGCTCTGCTGAACGAGCATCATTGTAAAGCGACTCCAACCAGTCGTCGGCGGTTTCCTTTCCGTCTTTAAATTCTTCCGAAAGTCCCATATTCGAAGCAACATCTTTTATCCAGTCATATTCAAAGCGAGCGCCGAAAAGCACATCGATAGATTTTTGATTGAACAAGATGTAGTCGTCCGGGGCCCAAGGCGGAACGATGTTCTCCAGTTCGAAAAATGAAGGAGCCGGAAGAATCATATCTGCAAATCTCGCGCCCGAAGTCATAAAGAGATCCGAAACGACAAGAAATTCCATTTTACTTTCGTCCCGCAGGATTTCACATGTTTTATTGATATCGGAGTGCTGCGTGAGCAATAACCCATTCGCTAGATTAAACATGACTTTTATACCGCATTCCAGTCCTTCCACACCTAAAAGACCATGTTCGCCTGGTTGAATGCTTTCGGCTGATTCAACAGCTTTTGTCCAAAGGAAAGACGGGATCGAACCGGGGAATCGATTTTCGTAATCGTTGAAATCCGGTTGCAGTCTGGCCGGAATCCAAGGAGTACCGCCGCTGCTTCCTCCGGATTTGCCGACATTCCCCGTCACACACGACAATACGGTCATGCTCCGGTAAAATTGCTCCCCGTTCATTGTCCTTTGCGGTCCGAGTCCGGGCATCAGACAAGCCGGCTTCGAAGTTGCATAAGCCGTTGCAAGCCTGATAATTGTTTCGGCCGGTATTCCGGTGATTTTTTCTGCCCATGCCGGATTTTTTTCCACACCATCCTTTTTGCCGAATAAATAGGAATGATAACTTTCGTTTGGCGGAACACCCTCGGGCATATGGTTTTCATCAAAGCCCAGACAGAATTTATCCATAAATTCTTGATCCTGCAAGTCGTTGCTGATAATCCACCAGCACATGGCATCTGCTAAAGCGGAATCTGTAGAAGGTTTTATGGGAATCCATTCATCGGCATAAGTCAATACACTTTCACTTTTTCTTGGATCTATCACAATAATCGTGACGCCTTTTTCTTTTAATTTCGCCAGAATATTGTTCTGGAACGGGCCGTAGTGATTCTCAGCGGGATTATGCCCCCAAAGGATGAGAAGATTTGTATTCAGCACATCTTCTTGGGAATGGCCGCATTCTATAGTCCCATAAACATAAGGGGTTGTATAATTTGCGCAGGCAGCGCTGTAATAATTGTAATAGTCTAAAAATCCGCCGGCCAAACCTAAGAGACGCTTCATAAAACGATCTCCGCGAACTAAAGCTGAAACCCCGGAAGCAGGTGTAACATAGCGGGAGCCTGGACCATATTCTTTTCCGCAGCGAACAATTTCAGAAGCGATTTTCTCTGCGGCATATTCCCAGGTTATCCGGCGAAATTTACCCTCCCCGCGCGCTCCTGTTCTTTCCATGGGATATCGGAGCCTATCTGCCATTAAAAACGTTTGTCTGTAAGCTCTTCCTCTGGCGCAACCTGTAAATGGCATCACTGAAGTATCCGGCTGCGTTCCCAGAATGCAGCCCTCCTGTACAATCGCCTGCATCAGGCATTTTGCGCCGCAGTCGTTAAAACTGGCAATTTTTTTTATGTGGGCTGGTTCCAATGGGATAGGCGCTCCCTGGATCCATTGCTGTGAGTCAAAAGCAGCCACCTGCTCTTCTGTGGCGAACGTTTCAATTTCTCTGCCGGAAAGAGCGTCAACGATAAGAGTGCAAACCGCCAGTATTTCCGGATGCGCGGTAACAGATAAAAGCGCTTCCCGCATCGTCCGCACCGTATCCATTGTAAAATCATTTACAAATTGTTCAAAAGCATCTTGAAACACATTTGGCTTTCGGATATTGCAGATACTCAAGTATTCCAAGAAACGAAACTGCTGTCCGATAAAATCGGCAGGATTTCCGTCCATAGCTGTCCAGTGATATCCGGAGGCCTTATACGCTTTAATGACCTCCAATGTTGTTTCATCGAGGAGCAATTTTGATCCCGATTTTGCACAAGATGCCCACAGGGGAATATAGATATCGGCATCAGTACCCTTAAAAAGATCATCGTATTCCTGCTGGGTGATTGTTGATTTCAGACCTGCCATCGGAGCCGCAGTGCGCCATTCTTCCAAATTTTCGAAAAACACCCGCAAACAATGCCATGCAATATAATTCTTATAATGATTCAATTGGATTCTCCTTTTAGATTTCCTTTGACTTGAGCTTCCGCAAGGCTGATATCGTTATTGAATGCCTGCTCTTTTAATTTTTCATACTCTTTGAAGCCATTCTTCATATCGCCTTCCCATTCCTTGGCAAACGATCCGTTCACGATATTATCGTATTGCTTCTCCAGGAATTTTCTGATGGGAAACGTATCTACTTGGCCAAAACGGGAGAGCTGTCCATACTGGCTTGTGCGGGAGTGCATGGGAAGTTGTTTGAAAAGTCCTACTTCCGCCATTTTTTCCATCATGACGGCAGGTTCTTTTGACAGATACAGTTCTGTAAGAATCGCTTCGGGAGAGTGCCCTTTTTCGACGAAGAGCTTAAACGCCTCGTTGATTACGTTCATGATAAGCGGCCATACAGCCTGCTCTGACATGAGATCCAAATAGGTTTCTTCGTTGAAAGTGACTTCGATAGCGCCGGCCTTCGTAGATCCCAAAGCTTTTGCAAGGCTCAGGGCAATCTGTTTGGCGTTGCCGGAAGCATCTTGTTCCACGACAACAAATGTGGGGAATCCTGTACCGTTTTCATACGTCTCCCGAACGCCTTTCCCTATCATTCTGGGAGCAACCATAATTACATCGACATCCGCTTGCGGTTTAATATATCCGAATGTTATGTTGTATCCCGAAGAAAAATTTAACACATTTCCTGAAACTAAGTTCGGCTCGATTTCTTCTTTATAAATTTTAGGCGCGACTTCATCCGGTATTAATATAAAGATGATATCTGCCTTTGCGCAAGCCTCCGCTATCGGATAAACGGGAAACCCGTCTTCGTTTGCCATGGTCCACGACTCGTCGCGGACGCTGCCTATAATAATATCTTTCACACCCGAATCTCTCATATTCAAAGCCTGAGAACGACCTTGATTTCCGTATCCGATAATTGCAATCGTTTTGTTCATAACAAAGGAGGTATCCCCGTCTTTATCATAATAAATCTTACTCATCTTTTGTGTCCTTTCCCGCTGTGCTTGCATGCCTAAAAATAAAGGCGGACATAACGTCCGCCCGCTGTGCTTATTCGCCTAAAACCTCCACTGAAATGCCTCGTCCTTCGAACACCGTCCGAATTTCGCTGATCCTGTCTTTGGAAGGTGGCTCGAACACGTTGGCGACTTCCCCTATCCTTTCGGATTTAGAGATCCCAAGAGTATGATAAGGCAAAAGTGTCACTCTCCGCAAGTTGTTTTTGTCATAAAAGTCCGCTGTGGCACTTATAATATCTTCTGTGTCATTAAACCCCTTCATTAAAGGCATGCGCATGGTAATTTTTGTCCGAATGGATTCATCCGCAGCTAATTTTTCCAAATTTTCAAGGATTGTATGATTATCGACGCCCGTGCCTTCCCGGTGTTTTTCCGGCACAATGCATTTCATGTCGAAAAGAATATCTGTCACATTGGAAAGCCCGGCAAGCTGGTACAATTCTTCGCAGTTTCCGTATCCGGAAGTATCCAAACATACTTTGATACCTTTTAATGCAGCTTCTTGAATAATCTGGGCTACAAAATCCGCTCGTGCCAACATTTCGCCGCCGGAAACGGTAATACCTCCTCCGGTATGCTCATAAAAGCCCTTGTCTTTTTCCGCCTCCCTGACAATTTCTTTTGCAGACATTTCTGTGGCAACTGATTTTAGACAGTCGGCATAGCATATTTTTGTGCATTCCAAACACGAATCGCATAGATTCCAGTCAATTTCCAAGCTGCCTTCTTTTTCATAGATGGCACCCTTTGAGCAAGCTTCTATACAATATCCGCAGTGAATGCATCGACTGACCAGTCTGATTAACTGAGGATTGAAATCAATCATTTCCGGATTGTGGCACCATTTACAGTGAAGAGGACATCCCTTTAAAAATACTGTCGTCCGTATTCCGGGGCCATCTTCCACAGAAAACTTCTGAATGCTCCCGACCGGAGCTGTCATGTTTATATCAGTCACGGAAATCCCCTTACGCCAAATGCGCTGTCCTGTCAATAATAGTATCTTACGCCGCCTTATCTGAAAGTTTAGCGGTCTGCCTTCGCCACTTCAATATTAAGGTGCTTATTTTTAACATTAAGTTGCCATCCATGGTTTCGTACGTTAAAATTTATAGCGAAGAGTATCCAAGGGAGGGGCGACCATGTTAAAAGAAGAATTGCATTACGATGATAAATTTCCTGTCAGCATCCGAATCGTATCCATAGAGAACTACCCTCTTCATTATCACCCCGATGTGGAGTTTATTTTTGTGCTCCACGGTCAAATTCGTTTGCGCTTGGGAAGCAATGACTATCTTTTAAAAGAAGGCTCTGTGTTCGTTTGCAACGGGAATGAAGTACACAGCATGATTTGTAGTGATCACGGCAACACGGTGGCGCTCATTCAGGTCAGCAATGCCGCTTTTTCAAAATACTATCCCAACTTGTCACGCAGTTGCTACCGAACCTATACCGAAAATCCGGAAGACGAACGATTGAAGTTGCTTCGAAAGGAATTGGCTAATTTGCTTTCGAATGATGCGCTGAAGCCGCATCATTACCAACAGAACAATGTCGCAATCGTAAAAAAACTACTGAATTATCTCGAAGCAAATTTTAATTACTTCTATGTTAAAGATAAAATTGTAATGAATAAACCCCTCGACAATTTCGCCTTGACGCAAAGAATAAGTCGCATCATTTTAAGCGTCTACGAAAACCATTACAGAAAACTTTCCATAAGTGAACTCAGCAAAAGAGAAAATCTCAGCACATTCTACCTGTCTCATTGCATTCAAAAGTCTATAGGGCTATCTTTCCGTGAATTGCTGTCCTTTGCGCGTGTAGAGTCGTCTCAAGCTCTCGTTTTAGACGAAACAGTCGATTTAAAAGATATTTACGGTATGGTTGGATTTTCTGCAACCCAGTACTTTAACAGTCATTTTCTTTATTGGTTTGGAATGGCGCCGGACGAATATCGCATGACTTTTTTGAACGCTGTAAAATCCGCTTCAAACCGAGAGGTCGTGACAGAAATCAACCATAAAGATCTCATGAATTTTTTAAGCCGCTACGAGCGGCATGGGCTTCGAACAATCCAAGGTCAATCAGATCCCGGACATGCAAGGTTGAACGTAAATATTCATCTGCTCTCAAGTAAAGCGATAGATTTTGCCCCTGAAATTGCAATAGCCACAACTTACGCAGACCGCGCAGATACCGAGTTGATGAATAGAATGGAAAAGATAAAGCCTGATAACAGGCTGACAACCAAAATAAGACAATCCAAAGCACACTATGGGCTGGACACGATAGCAGGAGCTGTTTTCCTCCTTAAAAATATCGGAAACAACGGCATATCTCTAAATCTTAAGGATCCGCACAGCGAAAGTCTTCTTTTTCAAGGATATCCGTCCCTGATATTTTGCAACGGCGTGCCAAAATGCAGCTACTATGCACTGCTTTTTTTATCCAAAGCACGAGGAAAGCTCATCGATCGAGGCATGAATTACTGGGTCATTAGAAAGGATTCGGGAAATGGGGCTTTGTCTTTTATCATTATTGTCTTTAATGGCAACGAAGCGACAGATTATATTTGCACACACCCTTCTTCTTTGGAGAAAACCAGCGAGGCCATTGCTGCATTTAACGAGGAACTTAATATCAGATTTACACTCAACGGATTGACCGGGCCTTATAAAGTCGGAACCATCAGCATCGACTCCGGCACCGACTATTTTTATTATCTCAACAATTACGGAAAACGTACGACAACCAAAGATGTCGAACAGCTTATGGAAGAACAATATACATCGCCCTACGTCAATATTTATAACGCCGATGCAATGGGGTTTCTTGAAGTCAACGCAAGGCTGGACGGACTTTGTGTCCAGTTTATTTCCATTTCTCCTTTGGATATGCAGTCAAAATAAAAACCATGCGAGAGTCGCTTTTGGCTTTGGATTCTCTGCAAAAAAAAGCGAGAGCCATTAGTGAAACGTGGCTCTCGCTCTTTATTCTTTTACGATATTACATTAAAGTCCGTATCGATGTAACTGTGGATGATCGATGCCCTCTCTTCTCCATATTTTTCGCTGAAGTCCTCTAAAACGGCTTTACTGAGTTCTACTCCGTCTTGTTTTAAAATCGCTTTTGTGATGTCGCTGAATGTCTTGTAGACATGTCCGCAGTGATAGGCAAAACTCTTCATGTTTTCAAGGTTTTTTTCAAAACTCTGCCCTTCCTGAAAATTGGCGTCTCGCATAATTTGAATGCAAAAATCGTGATCGTTTACACTCTGTGGTACATCAAAAGTCAGATAGGGATTAAAACCTCGCGCTATGGCCTTGTCTAAATGGCTGCAATAGACCGCTCCACATTCCTGCATTCCCATTAATTTAAATTGATACGCCCAAGGACAGCGTTTGATATGCTCTTCGTGGTCAGGAGATATGGACAGGACAGAAGTTTCAAAGCCACCCATTTCCGTTGCGGCACTCTGTGTGCTTTTCCATTCGCCATATTCCCTATATGTGGAAAATGTGAGTGGTTTTCCTTCTCGAATCGCCCGTTGAGCCATTCTGGAGCCTCTTTGCTCCGCATATTTATGCGTTGCATGCACAAAAACCTGTACGCCCTTGTCTCCGTAGCCGTCAACCAATCTCTTATAAAATCGAGCCGCGATAAAAGCGTGCTGCATTTCTGTAAATTCTGTCACCATTGCATTATACCGATGTAATCAGGTTGCCCATATGGTTTAACGTACGTATCAATTGGCTGGTGTAACCCATTTCGTTGTCGTACCAGGCAACAACTCTCACTTCGTAAATTTTTGTTCCGCACCGCTGCGCCAGCGTTTGCGTCGCATCAAAGAGGGACCCGAAGGAAGAGCCGATGATATCACTGGAAACCAACATCTCTTCAGTATATCCAAACGACTCGTTTGCACAGGACTTCATTTTGGCATTAATGCCCTCTGCCGTTACGGTTTCCGTATCATCCTTAAGCGTTGCGTCTAAAATGGTAAGGGAACCCGAAGGGACAGGAACGCGCTGCGCAGAACCGATAAGTTTTCCTGCAAGTTCCGGGATGACCAACCCGATCGCTTTCGCTGCACCGGTGCTGTTGGGAACGATATTTTCCGCTCCCGCGCGCGACCTTCTGAAATCGTTGCCTCTGTGGGGGCCGTCTAAAATCATCTGATCACCGGTATAGGCATGAATTGTCGTCATAAAACCTGTTCTCAGTTCTCTGTATTCATTTAAAGCTTTCGCCATAGGGGCAAGGCAGTTTGTCGTGCAGGATGCACCCGAAACGATAAGATCTTCCTTCTTTAATATGTTGTGGTTTACTCCGTATACAATGGTGGGAAGGTCGTCTCCTGCCGGCGCGGAAATAAGAACTCTCTTTGCACCCGACTCCAAATGAGCCTGCGCTTTTGCTTTTGAACTGAAAAATCCGGTACACTCCAAAACAATATCCACATCCAGCTCTTTCCAGGGAAGGTTTTTAGGATCAGGCTCCTTGAAAATCTTGATGTTTTGTCCGTCCACTGTAATCGAATTCTCATCGCTTTGCACAGTGTGTCCGGTAAACGCCCTTTGCACGGTATCGTATTTCAGAAGATAAGCCAGCATTTCCGGCTTCGCCAAATCGTTGATGGCTACCACCTTGAACCTGTTGTCGCCGAAAATCTTTCGAAAAGACAACCTGCCGATCCTGCCGAACCCGTTAATTGCTATTTTAATCATGTGTGTGCTCCTTTCGCATATACATCGTTATCATCACTTTTTAATTGAGTAATTCTACACTATTTAGCCCGCCATTACAAGCCCGACCGTTTCTGATTCCCGCGAAATCATGTTTGACGGTACCTTTTTAAAAGTGATATACTCTGCGTATATCTTTACATCTGTTTAAATCTAAAGGAGATGATAAAATGAATAAAATCATGGCGATAAAAGTCGACGGCCGCAATGCAAATGCCGTTCACGTGCAGGAACTTTTAACGAAATATGGATGCAGCATCAAAACAAGAGTGGGCTTTCACGAAGCAAGCGCTGATCTTTGCGCTACAGACGGCATCATCATTCTCCAACTGTTCGGACCGGAAAGTGAAACCGTTGCAATGTATAATGCATTGGATAAACTGGACGGGGTAACGCCCAAAATGATAGAATTTTAAGACAGGGAATCTTCTTGTAAAAAATCGAGCAGGTCACTGGTACCTTCGCCGGTCACACCGGACACGCAAAATATCCGCTGTGCTCCTGAAAGTTTTAAAAGTTGAACAGCATCTTGGATTTGGCAGGCAGAGCCTGCCAAATCTATTTTTGTCACAACGCCTATGACCAGAATCGAAAACATCGAAGCCTGACCGGGCGAAAAATGAAAGTCCAACTCTGTACAATCTTGCAGAAATAAAATGACATCCGCCTCCACAGCCGAAACGACAAGCGCTCGCGTCAAGGATCGATTTTCAAGATATTCACCGGGCGTATCGATGGCATTTCCTATAATTTGTATGGTTTGCGTCTTACGACAAAGCAGTTCCTCGTTGTTGAGAAATTGGCATAGAGTTGTCTTGCCGCAAGAGGTCTTGCCGACCATCATGATTTTTTTCATGGTCTCTATGTCCTGGTTATAACAGTCGGCGTAAATTTCAACGTGTTTTCGAGTACTTCCAGCACCGCTTTTAACGCGGATTCCACGCTGGAAACATCTCCGCATATGATCAAGGAACCCGAAAAGCGATCAACAAATACAATGTCGACTTTCGCGGCTTTTGTCGCCACATCCGCGCCGATGATTGCTCCTTCGCTGGGAGTAATGGTCAATATCCCCAAAGCCCCTCTGTTTGTGGCTATCACGCCCAATTTTTTATAGAGATCTTCCTCCGGATTTGCAATCAAATGAGCAAGCGTCACTTGCTTTCCCGGTACAAATTCCTGTATGATCCTCTGCTTTTCCTCAAACATCGCATACCCTTCCGTTCAAACAGTTTACATAAGGCTTTCAAAAAGTTCTTTGCATGGATTCGGTATAACCACGCTAGACACCAAAAGCCCTTTGCTTGAGCTTAAATTAATACCGCAGCGAACAGATTCGCTGACAGAAGCGACCGATCCGGAAAGCACAACAAAGGATTTCCCCCCTATGCCGGTACCAAGCCGGACATCCATCAAAGTAACGTCTGCAGCCTTTACCGCTGCATCCGCTGCCTGAACAGAAGCCGTCACGCTGTAAAATTCCATCACGCCAAGCGCGCCCACTTCCACGGGAGAAATCGAAAGATTAATGGCCTGGATCACCTGGGGATGAACTCTGGGAATGACCAGCGTATCCACTACATTGTGCTCGCCAATCGCTGCTCCTGCATCCAGGGAAGCCGTTACTGCCGCCACTTCGCCGGTAAAAAGGATAAAGTATTTGCCGGGACAGCTGGCCTTGGCAAAAAGCAATTCAACATTTGCTGCTTTTAAAATAGCATCCGCCGCCTCGATTCCTTTGGCAATGCTGTTCAGTTCTAAAAATCCAATGGTTTCCATCTGGGCTACTCCCTCCTTTCAATCACGATCGACTCGCCGACTTCGGTAACAATTCCCGAAAGTCCGGTGTGGAGATTTGCACCCAGCTTTTCTTTGGGGCAGGCGCCGATCATTTGTCCTTGTGCAACGCGATCACCCACCGCCACCAACGGTTGAGCGGGAACTCCCGCGTGCTGCTTTAAAGGAATACTTAATTTATCCGGAATACCTTCTACTAAAGTATCGATTTCAACGTCGTAATATTTGAGTACCGCTGCTCTTGCCGCAATTCTTTTCGTCGGAACTTTTCGATATTCTCTCTGCGAATCCACCGTATTGATTCCGCCTTCGGGCGTATAACGAATGCCCGCTTTTGCAAGTTCTTTTTTTATCAGCGAGTTGATTCGGCGCGGCTGCAGTTCCATCGGACAGGCATAGGTTTCGCATACGCCGCATTCGCAGCAAAGCGCCGCACGGCGAATAACCGGATCTTGCAGCATGTCCGCAAAGTCGCCTCCCATGGCCATTTTACGCATAATCCGGTGTGGTTCCAAAGGATGGCCTAAAAGGTTTCGAGGGCAAAGCTGCGTACAAAAGTTACATTGAATACAGGCGGCTGCCGCCCGGTTTTTCATATGTTCCAAGGATATTTTATGATGTGTCGCAAGGTAAGAGTCAACAGGCAATAAAATGATGCCCGAAGTCGTTTTCGTTACAACCGTGTTGCGCGCCTGATCTTTTGTTAACGGAGTACCCATCATGGGGCCTCCCGAAACAACAAAGTAATCTTCGTCCAAAGCGCCGCCGGCCATCGCTATGCATTCCTCGAAGCATGTGCCGATGGGAACATGCAGAATAACCGGATGTTGCACTCTGCCTGTCATGGTTAAGTATTTATGGGTAAAGGAATTTCCTTGGAGTGCCTCTCCGGCGGCAAGTACTGTACCTACATTGGAAACCGCAACACCCACATCCAACGGGATTCCCATTGGCGCAACCGTCTTGCCGGTCACTTCGTATACGATAACCTGTTCATCTCCGGCAGGATAAAAGCTATCCATCAAGTGCAATGCAATCGGGACACCCGTTTCTTGTATCGCTTTGGAAAGCGCTTCTATCTCTTTCGTATAACTTCGCTTTAAAACAATCGTGCAATCCTTGGCGCCGATTTCAGAGCGAATGATATTTGCCGCAAGGACTATTTCTTTTGCCTTGTGCCTCATAATGTATCGGTCGGTTCGAAGAAGCGGCTCACATTCGGCGCCGTTCAAAATGTAATGTTCGATCCCTTTTCCCGACAATTTAACATGAGTCGGAAATCCTGCCCCGCCACAGCCGACTATACCCGCATCAAAAATTGTATCTACAATGGGCATATCCTCGCTCACTTTCTCTTACTCTTTATCTACTTCCAATGAATCAATAATGCCGACAATGGCACAATCCACAGGAATATCGTCTCGGCCGGATGCTCTTCTGGCAGTGCTTCCGGTAACGACAAGTACTCTTTCTCCGATCCCTGCGCCCACTTGATCCGCCGCTACATAAGTAGGAGGGTTCTTTAAGCCGGTTTCCAACTGTTTTACGACCATCAGTTTAAGGCCGTTCAGTGATTCTTCTTTTTTTGTCGCCCACACGTGGCCGATTACCTGGCATATGATCATTCGCTTATACCTTACCTTTCGTACTACACATAGCGTACATTGCAATGGGCATGCAAGAATACATCCCTTGCCGAAGGAGTAATGATTGTTCCTTTGTTTAAAAGAACTTCGGTGTTGCAGGTTTTCACCAAATCTTTGGCAATGATTTCGGTAACAACGCCTTTAACCAAAGCTTTAGGGGTATGATTGACGGAAACTTTCAGCTCTTGCGCCGTCGAATCCTTTTGCACCAACTTAATCCCGAAACTTTGCAGAGAAGCGACATATTTCTCCAACAAATCATAAAAACCCCGGCTGCATTTTGCCTTTTGGCTGCGGTGCTCCAGTGCGGAATCAGACAAATATATTGCCTTTCCGTTCATCAAACCATCGATCACAGCGGATGGAGCAGACCCTATATTGCGCCCCAGGGCAATGTCGGCAAGTTCTGATGTCTCAAGCTCCGTAATCCATAGCTCATCAATCGTGCTGATATCGCCGTTATATTTTTCAATGCTGACACAACGATGTTTTTGTTTGACAGAGTCCGGAAGCTTGTCTGTGCAACCTATAACCAAAGCGACGGAAGATTTTTCATTCCGTTGTTCAGCCTCCTCTTTTTTTGTGACCGCACTGACCACTTCCTTTGTGACCAATTCGATCAGCTGCTCTCTTGTCAGATCCGCCATTGTCTTTTCTCCATGCTTTCTTTTATTTTAGAATGACGCCTATAGCATCCTGGCCGATTCCGCAGGAGTTCGCCTCGTCGTAGTCGATATGCATGGCTTTCACGAAATTTTCCTTTACCCGCACCATCACCTCGTCAAAAGTTACGCTCCGCTGACCTTTCACTTGCACGCGCACAACGTCTCCGTCCGCAACACCCTGATTTAAAGCATCTTGCGGCGTCATATGAATATGCGCTCTTGCTATAATGACACTTCCCGGAGCAGCTATCATACCTTTTTCGCCGACGATATAAACGTCTGCAGCCCCCGCCAGATTGCCGGAAAGGTTTACAGGAGGCTTCAGCCCTAAGGTTTTTGCATCTGTTATCGAAAGTTCGACCTGTGTTGCATTTCGCTCCGGACCAAGCACCGCGACATTGGAGATTTCCCCCTTTGGCGTTACAAGGCGCACCCTCTGCTGGCTCAAAAATTCGCCGGTTTGGCTAAGATCGCGCTTTTTTATAAGCGACTCTCCTTTTCCGAAAAGTGCTTCTACTGCCTGCGCTGTTAAATGAACATGGCGCGCCGATGTTTCCACGGGAATTCCATCGACCTTGCGACGCAACCCCCATTCCCGAGGCTGATTTTCCAGATTGTCTAAAACTTTTGTTACGATTGCTTGAATCTCTTGATCGTTCATTTTTTTTCACCTTTATAGTATCCGGCCAAAAGTCTGCAAAACAGAATATAAATGCCGCTGCTTAAACGGTTGAGTGCCTGAACAATATCCGGGCGAGCCGGGAAAGTAAACGTATTCACCGCTGCAAGCTCCACCTCTCGCACTTCTGTACGCAAACTGTTCAAGCCGATCGCAAGTGCCCCCATGGTATAGTGGGGAACCGGATGTTCGATCCCGATCTCTGCTTTTACGTGATGGGAGATATATCTCAAAGCAGCTTCATCCATCCCCATGAGAATGATTTTTTCCATTGGCGTCTCTTTTACTTCTGCGGACAGAATAAGTTTTATGTAGACTAAAACTTCGGCAAGGTCTTCGCAAAGGCTAAGATAACCTTTCTCGACCGCTGAAACCTGAAGTTCCAGCACCTTTGCCTCCAGCGAGTCTATTTTGCCGCGGAAATAAATCCTTGGATGCGTCTTCGGCACAAGCAGGTTAGCACGCAAGTGCGTCATTTCTTCCGGCTTTTTTGCATACCCTTGACCGCTTACAGCGTCCAGATACGTGGCATTGCCCCTTTTTTCTATCATCGTAACAGGCATGCTCTTGCTATCCGGACTCTCTTGACATATCACGATCGCAATGCCTCGCTCCCTTAGAAAATCTTTTGCTGCAGGGGTAACGAAGGTACTTTTGGATATTACATATTCCGTTGTATCTGCAGAGAGCAATTGTGCACGCAAATCTGCTTCAGTCAATATTTTGCTCATACCTTCCATTACTCTTTCTGTCTAATTTTGAATCTTATTATTTGTCGCAATTTTCAAGGGTAGGCAAAATAAACTCCACATCGTTGTGCGGACGCGGAATCACATGCACGGACACTACATCGCCAACCTTGGAGGCTGCGGCGGCGCCTGCATCTGTTGCTGCCTTTACAGCGCCTACGTCGCCACGGACGATTACGGTAACCAGGCCGCCGCCCACATGTACTTTCCCGATCAAGTTAACGTTTGCGGCCTTTACCATCGCATCTGCTGCTTCGATGGAGGCGACCAAACCCTTTGTTTCAACCATGCCTAATGCTAAAAGTGTATTACTCATCTTTGAATCCTCCGATTTCGTTTTTCATGCGTAAAGATTTGCTATTTCAGTGTCGGGAGAATAAATTCCACATCGTTGTGCGGACGAGGAATGACGTGAACCGATACCAATTCTCCGATTTTTGATGCTGCTGCTGCGCCTGCGTCGGTCGCTGCTTTTACAGCGCCCACATCACCGCGAACCATCACGGTAACCAAGCCGCCGCCCACATGCACTTTGCCGATTAAACTTACATTTGCTGCTTTCACCATTGCGTCTGCCGCTTCGATAGAACCTACTAAACCTTTTGTTTCTATCATTCCTAATGCCTGTAATGTTTCTGCCATTTTCGTTTCCTCCGTGTTTTTATAACCAATAACTATAACTTCTTAAAAATTTTGCTTTTTATCCAAACGAGCGATGACCGCTCTTGTAATGGCTTCTATGTCTTCTCTGCTAAACCCTGCTTCTGCTTTTGCATGCGTCTCTTCTTTGCCGGGCAATTCTTTATGCTCCGCAGACGAAGGCGCCGGGTGGTTTCCTCGCAGTTCTTCTAATTCGCGTCGGCCCCAGGCTACGCGCCGAATATTCATCAGATTCAGAGGCGTTATATTATCGCTTGTGGAGCTGCCGCCTACTGCTCCGCAGCCAAGCGTAAGCGCGGGAGCCAAGTTGGTGGTGGCGCCGACGCCTCCAAGAGCACCTGGCGTATTGACAAGCAATCTGGAAACAGGTTTGCGAAGCGCAAATTCATGAATCACTGCCGCATCTTGACTATGGATAATCATGGTATGGCCGGCTCCCTCGTTTTGTAGAATGGCAATGCTTCTTTCACAAGCTTGCTGCCAACCCTCTTCCACATAAAACGCCAGAATCGGGCACAATTTCTCCCTGGCGTACGGATTGGTCTTTGACACTTCGGTCTGCTGAGAGATAAGAATTCTGGTACCGCCAGGTATGGAGATGCCTGCCATATCAGCAATCACCTGTGCGGATTTACCTACAATTTTCTGATTCATCGTTCCGTTGGGGCGCAAAATGAAGCCGGAAAGCTTCTCGCTTTCTTCTTGTGTCATAAAGTATCCGCCAAGACGTTTTACCTCCGCAACAACCTGATCTTTAATGCATCTTTCCGTTACAATTGACTGTTCCGAAGCGCATATCGTACCGTTGTCGAACGTTTTGCTGTCAAAAATATGTTTGACTGCCATTGGGATATCCGCCGTTTTCTCGATATAAGCCGGTCCGTTGCCCGGGCCCACACCAATGGCCGGATTCCCGGAAGAATAGGCTGCGCGCACCATCGCTTCGCCGCCTGTCGCAAGGATGATGCCGATATCTTTATGCTTCAGCAACGTATCGGTAGCTTCCATCGTAGTAAGTGAGATCGTCTGCACCAAACCATCGGGTGCGCCGGCCTTTTTTGCAGCATCCGCTATGATCCGTACTGTTTCAATGATGCAGTTCTTCGCATTGGGATGAGGGCTGAACACAATCGCATTACCTGCCTTGATGGATATGATCGCCTTGTACATCGTTGTCGATGTGGGATTCGTAGAAGGAATCAATGCGGCGACGACGCCCATCGGAACGGCTACTTCCATGACCCCTCGCTGCTCGTCTTTTGCTATGATCCCAACAGTCTTCATTTCTTTGATACTGTCCCACGTCATGGAACTGCCCAACAAATTTTTTAAAACCTTATCCTGCCATACTCCAAATCCGGTCTCTTCCACCGCCATTTTTGCAAGGTTCTGAGCATTTGCCACACATTCTTTGACAATGGCGATGCAAATATCGTCCACCTGTTTCTGGTTAAAATCTGCCAGATGGCGCTGAGCTTCTTTTGCTTTTACTACTAAGTCCCGTACTTCCTGTATGGATTGTAAATCTCTGTCCAAAGGGTCACCTCCTCTAATAATTCAGCGGCGATGCCGCAATTTCACATACTTTATCGGCAAAAGCCTGGCAGGCCGCTTTGCAGGCGGATTGTTCCCCTACTAGCAAACCTCCCGCAAAATTCGTTTCCGTAGGCGGGCCATAAAATGACTTCAGCTCAACTTGCGCCATCTTAAGGGCAGCGTCCAAACCCATCATCGCTTCGATGGGGGGAGCGATTAGATAGGCCATCGACATCCCTTCGGTTACTTTTGCAACACTTGATAAATAACTTCCTGTGCGGGAGATGCATTGAGCAAAATAAACAACCGAATCATCTTGGCATGCACTGAAGAAAAACGCGTCGTTTTCGATAAAACTGACAGCAGCTTCGAGGCCGCTTCGAACCTCCGAAGGATCTTTGGCTGAAATGATGCCGATAAACTCTCCGGCTAGCCTTGTTGAGGCGTTGGAGGATCCGGCGTACATGCTGCGCGCATAAACAACTTTTACGGCCGCTTTTTTTGTCGCTTCGTCCAGTGCGGCATACGAAACATCGTCACAGTTGGTTGTAATCAAACCCAAGCTGCAATCGCCTTTTGGAACTTTAAGCGCCTTTAAAAAAGTCGCATCCGCGTTGGGAATGATTTTAACGCTGAGTATTTTTGTCTTGATCGGATCTCCTGTCATCAGACGGGCCTCCTTTTCTTTATTGCTGCAAGTCTACTCCGCTTGCCTTTTTCTCTAATATTTTACAGATCAACTCCGAAATATAGGCGCCTGCCTCCACGGCCGAAATTCCTCCGCTGTGGATATTGGAAACCACAGTTCTCCTGGCTTCGGGCTGACCCACTTTCGCATTGTAGCAAATATAGGCACTCATGCTTTCCGCTGTAGCCAGTCCTGGCCGCTCTCCGATTAAAATACAAACGACTTTGGCGCCCAAAATTTCCGCGACCTGATCCTCGACTGCCACCCGTCCGAATCGAACAAAGAACGGCTGTCCGAGTGTAACGCCTTTTGCTTCCAATCCTTGGGTTAAAACCGGTAAGATGTTTTCCAGATTTGCTTCGATTGCTTTAGAAGAAATTCCATCCGAAACAATAATCTGCACATCTCTTTGACTCGGACATTTGCTCTTGATGGCCTCAAGTGCCGACTGGCTCAATAATCGTCCGAGATCCGGCCTGGTTATATGTTCATTTTTATCTTTGCACCGGGTCTGAACAGAAAACAATCCCAAACGTTCCGGCAGTTTTTCATCCACATCCGTAAATACGGCATCCCGTGCAATCGCATGATCAGCTCGCAAGGTTAGCATCGTTTTTGTCTTGTTGCGAGGGCCTGCCCTTCCCACACCGATGCGCGCGGCCGTCTTGCTCATCATTCGGACGAGAGCTTCCATGTCTTCGGGATTTTCTAAAAGAGGAATGGCCTTTTGTTCTTTGGAAGTAAGATCAGCCATCGTGCTTTCTATAGGAAAATCCTCTATTGTAGGAGTGCTTGCGTTCGTTGACTGCGGATTTTTTATATACCCAAGCTGTGCGAGAACTTGATTTGCGATTTCTTCGATGAGAAGTTCATCCAACATGCTTACCCACGCCCCTTTCTGTTATGGAATATCGTCGGATCGCCGGCTTTGGCTGTAAGTTTACCGTTTTCGCTGATGCCCATTTTTTCGAGCCATTCATCGAACTCTCTGATGGGACGCATTTTTAAAATTTCACGAATCGTCGCTGCATCGTGGTACGCGTTTGTCTGATAGTTGAGCATGATGTCATCGCTGGAGGGGATGCCTAATATGTAGTTTGCTCCGGCAGCGCCAAGCAGCATCGCAAGATTCTCAATATCGTTCTGGTCGGCCATCATGTGGTTTGTGTAGCAGCAATCGCAGCCCATGGGAATACCGCTGAGCTTGCCCATAAAGTGATCTTCCAACCCTGCCCTGATTACTTGTCTGCTGTCATAAAGATATTCAGGCCCGATAAACCCTACGACGGTATTGACCATAAACGGTTTAAATTCTCTGGCGTATGCATAGCATCTTGCTTCCATTGTCACTTGATCGGCGCCGTAATGAGCGTCCGAAGAGAGCTCTGAACCTTGGCCTGTCTCAAAATACATCACATTGGGCCCGCAGCCTGTGCCATAGCGGTTTAACAAGCTCTTTGCCTCTAAAATATCTTCGGTGGTAAATCCAAACGCCGTATTCCCCTTTTGGCTGCCTGCGATGGATTGGAAAATCATATCCATCGGAGCGCCGCGTTTAATCGCCTCTATTTGCGTGCTGATATGTCCCAGCACGCAGATCTGCGTGGGAATTTGAAATTGATTTTTTATTTCGTCAAATCTTTTCAGAATCTCTGATAGGCTGGAAATTGTATCATTGACGGGGTTAAGGCCAATCAATGCATCGCCGCATCCATAGCTCAACCCTTCGAACAAAGACGCGGTAATCCCTTCGACATTGTCTGTCGTGTGGTTAGGTTGAAGCCGGGTGGAAAACGTTCCTCTTAATCCGATGGTCGTGTTGCAATGAGCCGGGACTCTTATTTTAGATGCACCGTACACAAGATCCAAATTGCTCATGATTTTCGTGACGGCTGCGATCATTTCCGCGGTAAGGCCCTTGCTGATTCTCCGCAGGTCCTCTTCCTGAGTGGAATAACTCAGAATCCATTCTCTCAAATCCGAAACAGTCCAATTCTTGATTTTGTTGTATGTAAACTCATTCAAGCTGTCGTGATTGAGTCTTGTAATCTCGTCTTCTTCGTAAGAAACAGCAGGGTTTTCCTTTAAATCGCATAAAAGCATGTTGGAAAGAACTTCTTTCGCTGCAATTCTTTGAATGCCGCTTTCAGCAGCAATCCCTGCCAACACATCCCCTGATTTTTCTTCGTTTGCTTTTGCCAACACTTCTTTTACTGAATCAAAAGTGAATATTTGACCGGAAAGCAACGTTTTATAACTCATCTTGTTCCTCCACATATACAGGATCTATTGCGCCTTTAACCGAAAATAAGGGTTTTTACCACGACAGGAATGACCAGACCGTCCATCAACGGCTTGCCAAAATCCATAAAATCGCCATCCTCTGCTTTAACAGAGTCGAGTACGACCACATCGAATTTGCCTTTCAAAAAACTGTGCATCAACTGCCCAAGCGCTTTTGCCATATCGTGGTCCACGACGATTAACACCGGCAAACCCGACTTCGTACATTCTTTTGCCAAGTCCGAAAGTGCTTCCGCGAGTGTTTTGAGTGCGACATACGTCGGATTCGGCCTGCCTTTTATTGCAACGACAATTGTTTCTGAACCGCTCTGCGCAGCAAGCCAGTTGAATCGCTTTGCGCTGGCTTGCCACTCCCCCGCAAAGCAATCTTCCTCTTCTTGATCCGTCAATCGCAGGACAGGGATATTTTTCAACGGGAAGCAATCGCTTGTGTAGGTAATCGTACTTCCGGATAAGGATGTTGTATATGTGCCGGCTCCAACCACTGTAGCTCGAATGGTCTCTTCGGGTGAAATCATTCGGAATGCTGCGCAAAGAGGCCCTTTTCGAATCGCTTCTCCCAGCAATACGCCGATATCACCGTATTCAAGGGGATTGTTCACCGTTTTATAAATACAATCTGCCACTCCTCCGGAAAACATAATCGCTTTTATGGGTTTAGGAATTTCAAAAGTTGTGCTTCCGGTCGTCTGAACTTTTTGGAGCAATGCTTCCTTTGTCGCAAGCCCAAGTTCCTGCTCAAGCAGCTGCGCCATACCTTCGCATATGCGCTTTAGACCGTCCATTTCTGCTTTTTCTCCGGATATCAGGTCTACACTCTTCCACTGAGCAATCAGAGCTGCACTCGGGCTGATATAGCATATTTTTCCGTCGGTTGCGACCTGCACAAGACGTCCCCCGATATCGAGGCAACCTTTTGCGATCACGTCGCCGCAATCAAACAATGCGATATTCGTAGTGCCTCCGCCTATGTCCAGGTTTACGGCAGTGCATTGATACTCTTGGGAATATTGCTGCGCGCCGCTTCCTTTCCCGGCGATGATGGATTCCAAATCCGGGCCGGCAGTGGAGACAACAAAATCTCCGGCAAATTCGCTTAACTTCTCCAGCACAATGGCCGCATTCTCTTTACGAGCAGACTCGCCTGTGATAATGACCGCACCGGTCTTGGTATCAGCCGGAGAATAACCCGCTTTCGTGAACTCTTTGGCCACAATTTCCCGCACAGCATCGCCGTCAATCAGCGATTGGGTTTTCAGCGGAGTAAGATAAATCTCACTTTTGTACACGACCTGTTTATCGACAATCGACACAGAAGGAATCGCAAAGTAAGAGGCAGTATTTTCCATGACCAGCCGACTGAAAACAACCTGGGTCGTGGATGTACCGATGTCAATTCCTACGCTTAAAATTCCTTTATCCTCTGTCATAATGCCTCTACATCAAAAAAACCAAAGCATACTGCATAATTACAGTGCTTTGGCCACTTTGCCATGAAGATGTACCCTATCGTACACCCTTCTTTATGAAATTATAGTTTAAAATCGAACAACGCTTTGGTTCCCTGCGGCGAAGATGAAAGGCGCAAGTCGCCTTTTAGTTTATCCCGAACAGTAAGTGTAACCAAATCCAGCCCAAGGCTTTGCTCTCTTTTTTCGGACAAATCAAAACCCGACCCGTCGTCTTGCACTTCTATTGTGGAATAATGATTGCCCGAGCGAATGGAGACTTTGATGTTGCCTGTTTTTCGTCCTTCGAATCCATGTTCCAATGCATTGGTAATCAGTTCATTGACAGCAAGCGCGATGGAGGTGCCTTTATCCGCATTAACAGCCAACTCATCTCCGTCCACGACCATGTTGATGGCGCGTCCGTTTCCGACAATCGATTGAATATTGCGGCAAATTTTTTCAATTAAAGGCTTAAGCTCTACAGTGTCGCCCGCGTCATTTTTAGTCAATATATCATGGATTGAAGCGATTGACAATACCCTGCCGATATTTTCATTAAAGGCGCGGCGCACTTCCTGATTATCTGTTTTGCGGGCTTGCAGACTTAATATGCTGGCCACCATCTGGAGGTTATTCTTGATTCTATGGTGAATTTCCTGATTAATCAAGGCCCCTTCCTCTGAATTCAACTGAAGCATGGGAGCCGTTCGCTCTTCCATTTCCTTGGCAAGCTGCGTAAATTTCTTTTCGTTTTGGATGCTGCGGCTGATGTCTTTTTCTTTTATCAAAACAGCGATAATCTTTCCATCTTCCGTTTTTATAGGAGTCACATCCTGCTTGACGGATTTATTTTCCTGTGTAATTGCCTTTAAATCCCTAATGGACATTCCTGTCTGAAAAGCGCTGTAGACGGCCGGCTCATTTTCTGGCAAGGCAATCTGGCCTACGACTGTCTTCTTATATGCAGAAAATTCGCCGCCCGGTTTGGCCTCGGCGACCACAAATGCGGTATTGTTTTGAGGATCCATGCAATCAAGGAAAATATCTGATCCCGTTAAATCCGCAATATATTGCATCGTAGAGGAAAGTTGCTCCAGTTCGATGATTTCGTTTTCCCGAAGAGCTGTTTTAAGCAGGCAAAGCTTCCGCAAAGTTTCCATACACTATTCCTTTGCACTCAAGGCAATAATTCTGCGTGCCACGGCTTCCGTACTGCTGCCGCTCCGGCTTGCCTGTTCTAAAATTTTTCGATAGGCGGAATCCTCCGAAAGGCCGTCATGCTCCATCAGCAAAGACTTTGCACGGTTGAGCAGTTGGCGCAAGTCGCTTTGGGAAAGCACGGCCTCGGCAATCACCACCATAGGTTGTCTTTTTTCCATGGACATTTTCTGGAGTTCACGGTACGCCTGCGCTTCCGAAATGCCGCTTTGATCAGATAGTATGGCCTTTGCCCGTTCAATGATTTTATTGTCTTCCAGCTGTTTTTTCAGCGTTTTATTTTCTTGTTTGTTGAGACGAAGCCGGTTTCCTTGCGCTAACGCCACTTCTATAGTAGGCATCAACAGCCGCTCTTCCACGGGTTTTACCAAATAACCGGTTACCCCGATCTGCCCTGCCCGTTCAATCAGTTCTTTGTCAGAGTAAGCCGTCAACAATACCACACACCCTGCCAATTCTTCTTTGAGTATTACTTCTGCGGCGGTAAGTCCGTCGAAGACAGGCATTTTAACATCCATTAAAACAACATCGGGATTCGTTTGACGGCAAAGCTCAATGGCATCAAAACCGTCGGAAGCACATCCTTTTATTGAAAAACCAAGCTCTTCCAACATCTGAGCTAAATCCATACGGATAATAGGTTCGTCATCCACAATTACGGCACTTTTGGGCATGTACTTTTCTCCTCTTTTTTCGGCAGTCGGGTTTGGCTCATTATAGCCAGTATTGCGACCTATTGTCAACCGCAGCGACAGGGGCTTTGGGTTTGACGAAGGAACAGGCTCAGTGCTATTATTAAATGACATATGTTTCAGAATGATACTATACTGGAGGAAATTACAATGGATAAAACCGTCATGTTCAGTTTAACTTATGGCTTATTTGTCGCAGGTGTAAAAGAAGGAGACAAGAGGAACGCATGTATTATAAATACGGCAATTCAGGCAACTTCCGATCCTTTAAAAATGCATGTAACAATGATGAAGGCAAACTTGACAACCCAGCTGATCAAACGCAAGGGAAGCCTTACGGTATCAGTCCTGTCTTTGGACTGTCCGCTGCCTTTAATCGCAAATTTTGGGATGAAAAGCGGACGGGACAGCGACAAGTTTATCGGTTTCGACTATAAAACTGACCAAAATGAAAATCCTTACCTGGATAAGAATACTTTGGCTTATATGAGTTTAAACATCTCTTCTATGATTGACCTTGGTTCGCATTACCTTTTCATATGCGATGTAGCGGAAGCGGAAAAAACCGGCCAGGGTCAACCGATGACCTACGCCGCCTATCGAACGCTTAAATCCGGCGGCAGCGTGGAAGCACCCGCAAAAAAGACGAAGAAGCAATGGGTATGCAGCGTATGCCATTACGTATATGACGGAGAAGTTCCCTTCGAAGAATTGCCGGAGGATTGGCTTTGCCCTGTATGCGGTGAACCCAAATCGGTCTTCGTTGCAGAGGATATTTAGAAGGCACAGAAGCAAGTCCGTTTGCAGCACGCAAACGGACTTGCTTTTTTTGTTTTTGAACAACAAAGAATGTCGCTTGTTCGTTATGGATAACCCACATACAAAACAAAAAAATCAAATTTCTTGTGAAAGAATTGTCATTTTCGGTACCCTTTTTATTTTACCCTGCTATAATCAGAGTATGACTTAATGCTATTTTTATAGAATTTTTAGGAGGAAAAAAGGATTATGCAATTCAACAAAAAACGGCTGTTCATTGTTACGTTGTGTGTAATGATGATATGCATGATGTTCACGGTGTTCGCATTCGCAGAAGGCGAAGAAGAAGCTCCTGCGTTGTACGCTACATTTTGGGCATTGGTGCCGCCACTTATTGCAATCGGACTAGCCTTGCTTACAAAGGAAGTCTATAGTTCCTTATTTGTCGGTATTGTAGCGGGTGCATTCCTCGTTGCCGACGGAAGCCCTGTTGGTGCACTGAATGCCGTCTTGAATGACGGGTTTATCGCCAAGTTGGCAGATTCATGGGATGTCGGTATTTTATTATTTCTTGTAATGTTAGGAATTATCGTTGCTCTGGTCAACAAAGCGGGAGGTTCCCGTGCTTACGGCGACTGGGCAAGATCGAAAATTAAAACCAGAAAAGGATCCATCCTCGCAACATTCGCACTTGGATGTGTCATCTTTATCGACGACTACTTCAACTGCTTAACCGTGGGAAGCGTTATGTTGCCCGTTACCGACGGACATAAAGTATCCCGGGCAAAACTGGCCTACATTGTCGACGCTACCGCAGCTCCGGTCTGCATGATCGCTCCGATCTCTTCGTGGGCAGCAGCCGTATCAGGTGTCGTTGTCGGATACAATGGTATTGAACTTTTTATTAAGGCGATCCCTTACAACTATTATTCTCTCTTGACTCTGGTCATGATTATTGTGATAACCGTATGGAATTTCGATTACGGTCCAATGGCTCTCCACGAAAAGAACGCGCAAGAGAACGACGACTTGTATACGACAGATGCTCGCCCCTATGCGAATGCTGCAGTTGAAAACATTTCATTAAAGGGCAAAGTAATCGATCTTGTTCTTCCGGTCGTCTTTCTTGTAGCCAGCTGTATCGTAGGACTGATCTATACAGGCGGTTTCTTCGACGGCGAAACATTTATTGATGCCTTTGGAAACTGCGATGCTTCTTATGGTCTTCCGTTAGGTTCACTCGTAGCATTGCTCTTTATGTTCGTCATGTATTTGCCAAGAAAAATTCTCAACTTCAAAGACTTTATGTCCTGTGTCCCCGCTGGCTTTGTTGCCATGGTTCCGGCTATTTTAATTCTGACCTTTGCATGGTCGCTGTCTGCGATGACAGGAATGATGGGCGGAGCGGACTATGTTGCAGGTCTTGTGTCCGGAAGTGCAGCTGGATTCCAAATGTTCTTACCCGCAATCATTTTCCTTGTCGCATGCGGCTTGGCTTTCGCAACAGGCACCTCTTGGGGTACCTTCGGAATTCTGATCCCCATCGTCGTCAGCCTTTCGAGCAGCCTTACCGAAGAAATGCTCATCATCGGAATCTCTGCCTGCTTGGCGGGTGCGGTGTTCGGAGATCATTGTTCTCCCATTTCCGATACAACAATCATGTCTTCTACCGGTGCACAGTGTGACCATATCAACCATGTGTCGACACAGATACCCTATGCCGCAACGGTTGCAGGGGTTTCCTTTATCACTTATATCGTTGCAGGCGCAACCCAGAATGTTTACATTTCACTGGGTTTCGGCATAGCTCTTATGGTTGCGGTTCTCTTCGCATTTAAAAAATTATGGGGCGTCAAAAATGCATAAAAAAATATAGTGCATGAACTATAACATAAAAAACAAAAGCAGCGCATCGATTCCGATGCGCTGCTTTTATATCGATAGTTATTGTGACATTTCAAATTTTTTCGGCAATCGGCTTAATTCTCATAAAGGTAGATGGATTCAAGACTGATCCAATAATTGATAATGTCCTGCTTCGGATCCAGATGAATCTCAGCATTTTTCATGACAACCATTACTGAAAGCTCGGGAGAACTTAGTTTTATACTCATATCTTCAATGCTCGCCGCAATGGGCTTCATTTGATCGGGCGGATATTTTTCACCGATAGCTCCGATAAATTTACTCATGTCCTCTTCGAGTATCACCGTACCCTCTTTCGTGATCCGAAGAGAAGGAATGCCGCTTTGGGATGTAGTGTCCCAATAAATTTCATACGTTCCCTTTTCTCCCTTAACTTCAACAAATTGCTGAGTTTTTTGATACTCTTCCTGCGGGTTGACAGCCCAACGGTAACCGCTGATGTCGATAGGTCCCGACTCCAAATAGAGAATCGTGGAAAGATAGCCGTCATTCCCATAATAATCATCGTCGAACTCCGGCCAGGCCGGCTCAAAGCCCATCGCCTCCTTGAATTTAATCGGTTGAGCGATCGTCTTGTCAAACCAGGAAGGCAACTTTGCATCGTTTGCATAGGCCAAATATTCTACAGCGTCCGTAATACTCTGGCGAACGGAAAGTTCCGGCTCGGCCCTTGCCGGAACAATTTGACCGTCTACAAACATTTCCTGAGAAACGAGTAATTTCTCCAAGCGGTTGCTCTGGGCGGATACAGGCAAGGCATTGTACCCCAACACAGGAGATACAAAGCAAATAGCAAGAATTGAAGCGACAACCGCAATCATGGGATGTGCTTTTTCTTTTTTTATCAGCAAAAGCAATACAGAAGCGGCTGCTAAAATCCAGATCATGGCAAAGGCATACTCTGTAAATTTCAATCCGGAAACTCCCAGTTGAGTCAGCAGCGCCCAGGCTTCAAAAACCAGAATGACTAAAGCCGCAATCGGATAAATTCGCCTGTAGAATTTTGGAATCCCCGTTTCGTAGTGCGTCACCATAATGTGGAGCCATATTCCAACGAGGGTATAGGCCGCGGCAATTCGATACAACATATAAAACGCAGCATCCTGGCCGCCGGCAATCGTTTTAACAGCCCAGATCAGGAGAACAACTGTAAGTGCAAGCAGGATGGGGACCAGGATGAAACCGAAAAGAATCTCGATAAACCTGGGTTGCTTTTGGGCGGTTAGCCGGTGTTCGTCTGTCTCCCCTTTCCTGAAGTCGGGGAAGTATCCCACGAATATGGTAAAGGCCAGCAGCCCCACCAATGTGCCGATATACATGTAGACTTTGCTGCTCATATCGTTGTACAGCAACACCTCCACGGCGCCCGCCACTCCGGAGGCGCCTGCCATGATGACTCCGCCGTAAATCAATGCGATAAAAAACGCTTTGTGCGTCATGAAAAATGATTTGGCAAAATCAGATTGTTCTTTCGGATGTCCGGCAAGCACGATAAAAGCCAGCATGCTGACCACCATGATCGCTGTCACCCTGCCGGCCGCAATGTTCGAAATGACGAGGAACCGCGATCCCGTCAAAGAAGAATCCCCTGCGCCGAAATAGTATAGTCCAACAAAGACAAGCGCGACTGCCGCGATGCTCAGTACATTGGCGTACAAAAAAGCTTTTTTTGTGTTGGCCCGGCTTTGAGCGGCAGTGATAAGCGCAAGGCTGAATATTGCGCCCATAGCAAAGGACCAGTGCAGGCAGTTAAACAGGAAGTTATTCGGTTCTTGCTGGGGCCATTCCAGCTGAATTCTTATTATAGTAACCAGCGCAAAAGCAACTGCGCAGCCCATTGTAACCGGAAATGTCTTAAAGGCATCTCCCGAGTCTTTAAAAATTTTCAATACAGACAGTTTAAATTTATTCATTTATCTTACCTCCCGGATAAGAAAAATCCGTGCTAACAATACACCTCAGTGCAAATTGACTTATCCTGTTTTTATTATACTTGATTGCATGCCGCGAATGTTGTAACAAGATTAAACTATGATTAATTTTTTGCAACAGACCTCACTTCCGATGCCGTGTTCACATGAGAAGGAAAATTGACTTTTCATGATATTAGTCTATACTAAAATCAATAAATTATATTCCGGAAAGCCATATTTTCGTGTTATTTCGCGGAATAAACGCAAGATCGCTTCGATGGAGGGATAAGATGGAAAAGAAACCAAAGATCGCAATTTTAAGGTGGGAGGCAGGACATGTCCCCGAAGGCTTAATGCAACTGGAAACCATGCCCGGCAACAGCACAAACTTGAAATCCTACCCATTCCCCGTAAAGCTTGTCCATGTAGAGGGCGCCAATGTGGAAACAATTATCACCCACCCGAGCAAGGAAGTTCTTGCAAGAATGATAAAAATCGCAAAAACACTTGCAGCCGAAGACGGTATCCAAGCCATATCAACAAGTTGTGGATTTAACGCAATTTTTCAAAAGGAACTTGCGGAAGCATTGGACATACCCGTGTTCACTTCGGCGCTTTTAATGGTACCTTTTGTTCAAAACATGATTGGAAAAGATAAAACCGTCGGCGTCATTACTGCAAATAAATCAGCTCTTACAAAAGAACATTTCCATGCCTGCGGTATAACAGACGATATGCATGTCGAAGTGATGGGTCTGGAAAACGCAAAAGAGTGGAGCAAAATATTCGACCGGCCGGATGAAAAGTTTGATATAGAAGCTGTGTCCAAAGAGATTATGGGCGTTGCAGAGAACGGTGTAGCGCAACATCCTGAAATCAGCGCCATCGTTTTGGAATGTACAGACCTGCCTCCTTATGCAGAAAGAATCAGAGAAGCTGTAAATCTTCCCGTATTCGACTATAGCTCTATGATGGGCTTTGTTGCCATCGCACTTGGCGAAATGAAACTTTATTAATTCGCTGTATTTTTTGATTGGAGGGACCGTTTATGAAAAGCATTCTTGTTCCTGTCGATGGTTCGCTTTATTCATTGAAAGCCATTGATATGGCATTGGAAATGGCACAAGCATTCCAAAGTAAAATTACCCTTGTATATGCAAAGGAAAACGAAGCCGGTAATTATCCTTCAAATCCCTATACATTTTCACCCGATTTGGCAAAAAGTATCAGTCAGGAAAAAGGTTTGCTGGCGGCCAGAATTTTAGAAGACGGCAAAAAGAGACTTTCATGTTTTTCCGGTACAGTAGAAACCAGAATTTTGAGCGGAAATCCGTCAGATGAAATCATCAATTATATCAACAGCAACGATTTTGATTTTGTCATCATGGGTTCCAGCGGTATGGGCGGCCTTAAAGGTGCGCTCGGAAGTGTTACACGAAGAGTGGCTCTGGCGATCAACGTTCCAACGCTCATCGTCAGATAATAGGAGGATTACAGTGCCTGATTCAAAAAAATTCCCTTGCATACAAGTGACAAAAGGAGAAATTCATCCCCGTGTGATCACTTGCGGCGACCCGGCCCGAGCTGAATACATTGCAGGAATGCTGGAAAACAGCATCTGCCTTGTAAAAAACCGGGAGTTTTGGACGTACAACGGTGAATATAAAGGCGTTCCGGTTACAGTGTCGTCGCACGGTGTGGGTTCCGGAGGCGCAGCCATCATGTTTGAAAGCATGTGGCGTGTAGGGGCAAAAATTATCATCCGCGTAGGCACTTGCGGAGGTATGCAGCCGGATGTTCCGGCAGGATCCATCGTTATCGCAACCGGAGCATGTCGAGAAGAAGGCGTAACAGAAAAAATGATTCCTCTTTCCTACCCTGCCCTTGCCGATATCGACGTGGTCAATGCCTTAACGCAGAGTGCAAAAGAAAACGGCGTTTTTGTACACAGAGGAATTGTCCTGACCCAAGCCTTGTTTTATCCGGGGTTTCTTGAATCAACGGTTAAACTGTATGCCAAAGCCGGCGTAAAGGCGATGGAAAATGAAGTAGCAAGTCTACTCGTCGTCGCTTCGCTTCATGGCATAAAAGCCGGCGCCATTATCGCTGCAGATGCCCCGGCATTTGAACTGGTCGGCGTGGAAGGCTATGACCCTGACACCGAAAATGTTAAGCAAGCAGTAGAAAATCAAATCAAAATTGCCTTGGATGCCATTGTATCCATCGATCCGGACCAATAAGGTCATCAATACTTTATCTGTCGCCTTATTCATCAATAACTTAAAAAGGCTTTCAGCATAACGCTGAAAGCCTTTTTTTCATTGACATTAATTTGCCCAGATATCCGAAAGCGTCTCTATCGGAATCTGAAATTCCGGAGTTCCGGCGGCATGAGGTCCAAGCTGATCTTCCTGATAGAAAATCACCAACGCGTCCTGGGTTAGGTAGAAAAAGTTGAAGTCGAAATATGCTTCCATATCCGCCCGATCGAATTGCCCATCTGCAAGGATCTCCATCTGATCCATCAGGACAGGAAGAAAGACATCTTCCGTTACATTAAAAAGTTCTGAAAGAGTAACCGGGTCGCCGGTTTGGGCCTTGTAGGTGGCTCCGAATAATGACATTACAGGATATGCGCCGTTCAAATAGCGATAATACTCATATCGTATGCTGACAAAATTGTCATCTGTCCTCATAACGGAAGAACCCACCTCGACCGAATAAGCGCCATCCGCTTCCAATTCGGGCGTACCAAGCCATTCTACGGCCTTTCTGCGCCATTCCCCGCCGAGCATGGCAAACGAATCATTCATGATGCTCCATGCCTGGTTTTCCGCTGCATTCTCTATGAACGGCACCGTGATATCCACAGTCAATTGTATGTCGGTCAAGCTCTTATCAGAGATATCCTCTACCGTATAAACTTCATCAAATTGCTGCTCTCCCCATTTGGGAGATGCAATCTCCGGTTCTGTTTTGCTGCAGGAACTGAAGAAGCAAAGCAACGCAACCAGGAGAAAAAGAACATATTTTTTCAACATAGCCTCTCTATTCTCTCGGGCGCGAACCAATGGCATGGCGCCGCTATTCAGATGTGCTCAAAATGGTGTGTTTTTGAACTTGACTTATTTTAATATCATCCAGATCTTCCGGATCGATATCCTCCAAAAGCCCAAGAAGTGTGGGCTGTAAATACAAGGTATCTAAAATCTTACCGTTTAATGTTATTTTGCTGAACTTTGTAAAATTTTCTCCGTTAATGTAATAATGGTCAGACACCTGCACAATTTTATTGATTTTCACATCATCGATGCCCATTTTTAATGCGGTAGGTGCAAATGGACTGAATCCGTCAAATATATATTGCTCGCCATAAAGCATGTCGTACTGCAAAGCCTTTAAATTATCCATATATGCAATATCTTCGGTGTGGTTCTGATGGTATTTTGTAATGTAGCCTTCTTCAATTCCCACCCTATTCAGCACTTCTGCGCTGAGCTGATAAGCGTACAAATCCTTATCTTCTGTCGCCATGCGGAAATTGCTCCATATCACATACTGCTCTTTATATACGTTTTGCGTAGTAAGATCGAAGTCGGAAATATTTAAAGGCGGCAAATGGTCCCCATAAAAGACGACAATCGTGCGCTCGTCAAAATTCTTGATTGCCTGCACCAGCTCACCGATAAAAATATCTTCTTCGTGGAGTTGCTGCAGATAATATTCCAAGGCATACGCGTCGCTTTCCAATGTAATTCCTGCCGATGTGATGGTAGGATTCTCGTAAACTTTGGTCTTGGGATATCCGCCGTGTCCCTGCACGGATATTGTATAAACGAAATCGCTGCTTTCTGTGGATTCTAAAGCCGCCAGAATTTCCTGCGTAAGAACGTTGTCCTGCTCATAATTTTTAGGAGTCTTTGTCACGTTGTCCATATACTCCACAGATGTAAATGTATCAAAGCCCATATTGGCAAACACTTTGTTTCTGCCGTAAAAATCACCGCGGTGATTGTGAATGGCGTGGGTGGAATAATCAAGATTTTTTAAATCATAAGCAACAGTTTCTACCGTTTCATCTTTTAAAATAGACTTATACGGGTATTCTCCCGGTCCGAAAAACTGAATGCTCATGCCAGACATAATTTCAAACTCGGTGTTGGCAGTACCTGCGCCCACAGAAGGAACAATCATATACCCGGAGGAGTTTTTCTCTTGAAGGTTTCGGAAATTAGGTATGGGATCTTCGGAGAATGTGACGCCAAGCATTGTCGTCGGATCAAAGAAGGACTCCAGTTGCACCATCACAATATTAGGTCTTGTGCTGCCATAATCCGCTCTGGTTCCATAGCCTGCGCTTGCAACAAGATCTCCGCTCAATTCGCTGGGGTCGTAAATTCCAAGGATCTCCTCTTTGGAATAGCCGGCCGGCTTAGAGATGCCGGTATTCAACCATGTATTTGTAAAGCAGTAAGGGATTCCATAATCCCGATAGGCATAATTTAAATTTCCGAATACGACGGATACCCAGTTTCTGCTGACGGCAACTTCGGTCATACCCATCATCGAAACCAAAATTAACATGATGGCGAGGCTGTTTTTTCCGTAGCTGATTTTATGTTGATATTTCGGCATAAACATAAACACCAGAACAAGTGATACCAAAACCACTGCAACGGCGACCACTGTCAAGATAATTCTCATAGGAGACATATAGGTCGAAATGACCTTAACTCCTGCATCAAACAGGGATAAATCCGTCATGGTGAATGGTGTCATTCGAAAACCGAGAATGATTCCGTTCGTTACACCGATGGACAACCATAAAAGGCTTACCAGCGCATAGATAAAAATGCGCCGCTTGAAAAGACATGCAACCGAAAACGTCGTAAATATAATCAAAGCATTATAAAAAAACGTTCCCGGCGAGTTTACCATGTATCGTAAACACGCAAACAAAGACCCTCGCCCGAGCGATTCGATGAATATATTAATAGCTAACGATAACAGTGCACACAAAACGATTGAATTATGTAAATATTTTTCATATATTTTTTTCATTATATTTTCCCCTAAGAAATCACCCTCACAAGTATAGGATTATACAACTTTTGCTCTGGATTGTAAACACATTAAAAAAAATGTAATAATCTTCACATGATTGTCTCCGCCGTTTTTTTCTATCTGTGGTATCATAAATAAAACAAAACCAATCATTCCAATTTACATTCACGAGGAGACGCAATGGAAGAAATCATAAAGATACTTGCCCGAGAATTAAATCAAAAGGAAAGCCACATCAACAATGTTATCGATTTGATCGACGAGGGAAATACCATCCCATTTATCGCCCGCTACCGCAAGGAAATGCACGGCGCAATGGACGATACGGTTCTTCGTGATTTATATGACAGGCTTTGCTATTTACGCGGGTTACAGAATCGGCGCGATGAAATAAAAAAAGCGATTGCCGCCCAAGAAAAACTTACGGAAGAGCTGTCTTTTCAAATAGACGCTGCACGAACACTCGCAGAATTGGAAGATATCTACCGTCCATATAAGCAAAAGCGTCGTACAAGAGCAACCATAGCAAAAGAAAAAGGGCTTGAACCTCTTGCATTGTTGCTGTTTGGGCAAAGCAAAGAATTATCGGATCTTTCCGCGCTTGCTTCCAAGTATATCGATTCGGAAAAGCATGTCGAAAACGCGCAGGATGCGCTGGATGGAGCATCCGACATTATCGCGGAAATGGTGGCAGACAATGCAGATATTCGAAAGCGACTGAGAGAATTCATTTTGTCCAAAGCCACCGTACGTTCTGTTGCGGCAAAAGGCGAAGATTCCGTGTACAGCTTATACTATCAATTTGAACACCCTCTTTCGCGTCTCCAGGCACATCAAATTCTGGCAATCAACCGAGGAGAAAAAGAAGGATATCTTAAGGTTTCCGTAGAAACAGACAGAAACGTAGCACTCAATTTACTATGGAATGAAACAGTAAAGCCGGGCTCGACCGCTTCCGATTTCGTAAAATCTGCGACAGAAGATAGCTACGACCGCCTGCTTTTTCCTTCTCTGGAAAACACGATTCGCAGCACCTTGACAGACAATGCAGCAGAAGGCGCAATCCATAATTTTGCGCTGAATTTGAAACCGCTCCTGATGCAGCCTCCGGTCAAAGGCCATGTTACCATGGGACTGGATCCGGGGTATCGCAACGGATGCAAAGTTGCCGTGGTAGACGGTACGGGAAAAACACTGGACACGATTGTAGTTTACCCCACCAATGGCGAAAATAAAAAAAAGGAGGCCATTGATGCGTTAGAAAAGCTCATCAACAAGCACCACGTGGAACATATTGCCATCGGAAACGGCACGGCTTCCAGGGAAACAGAGCAGATGACCTGCGAGTTGATTGCACGTACACCCGGTGTAAGCTATATGATTGTCAACGAAGCCGGTGCATCCGTATATTCTGCATCTAAATTAGCCTCAGAAGAATTCCCGGAGTATGATGTCAGCCTGCGCTCGGCTATATCCATAGCGCGCAGACTGCAGGATCCACTGGCAGAGTTGGTCAAAATAGATCCAAAAGCAATCGGTGTGGGACAGTATCAACACGATATGCCACAAAAAAGACTGGATGATGCGCTCAACGGTGTGGTGGAGGATTGCGTGAACGCGGTAGGCGTTGATGTCAACTCGGCTTCTGTAGCGCTTCTACAACATGTTTCAGGGCTAAACAGCACAACAGCTAAAAACATTGTCCTCTCTCGAGATGAAAACGGTGTTTTTCATTCCCGTAAGCAACTCCTAAAAATACCGAAACTCGGACCGAAAGCCTATGAGCAATGTGCCGGTTTTTTGCGCGTACCCGATAGTAAATTGGTGCTGGACAATACAGGCGTACATCCTGAAAGTTACAGCGGTGCCGAAAAACTCTTGGAAATTTGCGGCTATTCGCTCAACGATGTAAAGGACAACAAAATTTCGGAACTTCCCGAACGTGTTAAAGAATACGGAGAAGCGAAAGCGGCAGAAGAATGTGGAATAGGTATTCCAACACTAAAAGATATCATAAAAGAGTTGATAAAACCCGGAAGGGATCCCCGAGAAGAACTTCCCGCGCCGATGCTGCGAACAGATGTGCTGGACATAAAAGATTTAACAGTCGGCATGATCCTTCCGGGCACAGTGCGCAATGTCATTGATTTTGGTGTATTTGTCGATATCGGCGTCCATCAGGACGGACTTGTTCATATTTCGGAAATCGGGAAAAAATTCATCCGGCATCCTTCGGAAGTCCTCTCTGTCGGAGATATAGTAAAAGTAGTGGTGCTTGCCGTCGATATTCCAAAGAAGCGCATTTCTTTGTCGATAAAACAGGTCAGCTGAAAAAAGAACGGGCGGCAAGATGCCGCCCGTTTTACATTTCGACTTTTTGAAAACAATGAATAAGGACAAGCACATTTCTTTACCTGAAACGGCTTGCCCTTATTCCGAGGTGTACCACAATGGTGTACGCCCTCCTTTCCTAACTTCCCCTAATCCATTTCTGATCTGAAGTACTCATACTTATTATCTTACTTTGGATAATTCGACTTTTCTCCTGTCCACTGAATAAGTGTTGAGACCTATTCCTTGAATTCAAGATTTTCGCTCCTACCAATCTTCGCCACCTGGTTAGGCAAGCAGCTTCCTGATATTCACTGTCGAGTTTCGAGGTTACTCACTTACTTCGGTCTACCCTTTTCTTTGAGTAAATACAAAATAGCACGATTAAATTCGCCTGTCAATAGGTTTTTTTAAAATTTTCAAAAATAATTTCGCCAAAAAAGATAAACGGGCTAAAAATTCCAAAGCAAAAACCTTTAATTTTTGCTCTTATTCGAAGGTTTGCCTGTATCCGTGTCGGGCAAAATGGGAATAGCAATAGAGATTCTGGTTCCAAGGTCCTGACGGCTCAATACTTCCATATGCCCTCCATGTCTCTGCGCAATCCACTTCGCGATCGATAAGCCAAGACCTGTTCCCCCCGTGCTCTTTGTTCTGGACTGGTCAGCTCGATAAAACCTGTCAAAAATTCTGGGAACCGCTTCCGGAGGAATTCCGATTCCCTCGTCTTGAACCGTAAGCAACGCAGATTGTCCTTTCCCGGCGACAGAAAGTGTAATCCGCCCACCCGGGTTGCTGTATTTGATTGCATTGTCGATTAAAATTCGCAAAGCCTGTTTGATTAACCCCTTATCCGCATAAACAGATAAGCTTTCCGTATTGGATGAAAACTCATGGCCGCTGTCTATCATCTCGGTCTCGCGCATCACTTCCTGCGCCAAAAGAGCCAAGTCGAATGTTTCCATCTGCAAACTCATCGTATTGTTGTCGCCCCTGGCCAGGAATAGAAGTTGTTCCACCAGCCCTTTCATATTGGAAGTCTCCTCTTTAATAGCGTTGATGCTTTCCTGAAGCGTTTTTTCGTCGTTCTTGCCCCAACGGTCGAGCAGATTTGCATACCCTTCGATCACGGAAATCGGAGTGCGAAGTTCGTGCGAAGCATCCGAAACAAAGCGTATTTGTGCTCGATAGGAATCATTGATTCGATCCAGCATGCTGTTGATAGCCCAAGCCAAACTTTTCAGTTCATCCTCGATATCTTCGACCGCAATCCGCGTATCCAGCTTTGCGGCATTGATAGAGTCCAGTTTATCCGCAAGATTCTCCATCAGCGCAAGGTTGACGCCCAGCCCTTCTGCATTAAGACTTTTTGCTGTTTCTGTCAGCGTGACGATAGGGCGAAGCGTGCCGCGGATGAGCTTCGCTCCGGAAAATATCGTTCCAACCAGTGTAATTCCTTGTAAAATGAGCATAGCAAGCAGTAAGCGTTTTAAGCTCTCTACATGTTCGGCCATATCCACCGACACGAGATAAGCTTGGTCTTCGAATATAAATTCATATTCAAAAGCGAGGCTGTCCAGTCTTGTAAGAACAGAGCGCCCGTCTTTGGCATCCAAGTGATAGCTTCGTATACCCTCTTGCACTTCTCCCGGAAAAAATCCGCGAACCGCATCAGGCAACCGGAAGCCATCTAATTCTCCTGTTCCCCGGGCAACTCTATAGCCCATCACTTCCAGCCATTGATCGGCTTCGTTGCCGGGCAAGCCTTCTTCCATGACGGTTCGGACCGCAACCGCAAGGGTCTTTTCAGTTTGAATCTGTACGTTGGCGCCGAAAAAAGCGCAAAGAAAAAAATCCATCGAAAGAAAAATCCCCAACATGCGCAGTAACAGTCGGGAGTTCAACTTATAAACTATGGATGCTCTGACTTTTTTACTCTTTTGATCCTGAGCTTTTTCGGATTGCGCGCTATTCATCTTTAATCACATAACCCACTGCACGTATCGTATGAATCAGTTTTATATCGAACACGTCATCTATTTTTGCACGTAAAAAACGCACGTACACATCGACTGCGTTCGTGCCGCCGTCAAAGTCATAATCCCACACATTTTCGAGCAAAGTCTCCCGGGATATGACCAATCCTTTGTTTTTTAGTAAGTAATGAAGAAGATCGAACTCGCGCTTTGTCAGCTCAACACCAATGCCTCCGACGCTGACGGAATGTCTGGCCGTGTCTAAAGTAAGGCCGCAGGCAGAAAGCGTTTCCGAATCCGGTAAGTCCACAGCTTTTTTTCTTAGGGTGGTGCGAATTCTTGCAAGCAACTCTTCGATGGCAAAAGGTTTCGTAAGGTAATCATCCGCCCCGGCATCCAGTCCGGAGACTTTATCCTCTATGCTGTCGCGGGCAGTAAGCATAATAACGGGAAGAGAGGACTTGCGACGTATTCTTCGCAAGACCTCCATCCCGCTGATTTGGGGCAGCATGATATCCAGCAGCACCAAATCGAATTCCCCTGTTTCGGCCAGTTCAAGGCCTGTTCTTCCATCAAAAGCTTTGGTAACCAGGTAGCCTTCGTAGCCCAATTCCAGTTCTACAAATCGAGCTAATTTTTCTTCGTCTTCAATTATTAATATTCTTGAACTCATCTGGTCTTCCTGTAAAAATCCTTTACTCTTTCGGTGAATTCTGACCTTCCATAATGGACTTTTTAAGCGTCTCCGCTGCGCTGGAGGCCGTATCCATAGCACTGTTGACGACGTCCTTTCCAAGATCAGGTCCACGGAAACGGTATTGGCATCCGCAAAACAGTCCGATAATCAGCAAAGGCACTGTGATCCAAAAGAAAAATAAAGCCAATATCACCAGTATGGTGACCGATAAAGTCGTCTTTACCTCTCCATCCTTCATAATGTCAAAGCTATTGATATTTCCGCGGTGGAGAATTTCTCCGCAAAACCTGAAAAACTTTCGGAAGATGCTTTCCTGATATTCTTTGTGGGGGCGGCTGTATTCCTTCTGTGCGTAATCCTGTCCCGGACTTTCCTGCCTGCTCTTTTCGCTGCTGTAGTAACCGCCGCCCGCAGGGGAAGCTACACTACCCTTCTTTTCTAAACTGATCAGCGCCTCAAGAATATCGCCGTTTGCCTGCTCAAGTGCCGCTTTTGCCTCGTCGTAGCTTACATTTGCTCTTTCGCGAAGCTTTTCTACTTGTTCTAATGTAACCATATTTCAATACCTCCTTGATTGATTGTGTCATTATCATACCAATCAAGATTTAAAACAGAATTTGAACAACATTAAAATTGGATTAAAAGTGATGCAGAATCCAACTTTTTTTTACTTCCATTCTATTTTGAGTTTCATTACGATTTCGATATCTTTAAGAGCGTCTTCATCTTTAATTTCAAAAATGCATGGCTTCGAATTTCCCACATCTTTTGTAGCGCGGATTCTCTCTTTGGTAGTTTCTCGAATCTCCGAGGCATACACTTCCTGAAGATATTTATGCGGAACATACACCGTAGCCTGCATAAACCCTTTCCAGGCGGACATCCATACGATTGTTTTTTTCTTTTTTGTCACTTTGCACAGCCATGCTTTACCGTCTGCATAATATCTCCATTCGGGAGTCATTTGATATTCGTTGTAAAGATCTAAAAGCATAGAGTAAAATTTGAACGATTCACCCAGAATCGGCGAAAGAACCGCCAGTTTAGGGTATATGGTCTGCTCAGTCAATTCAATTTTGTTTATTGTTTCCATTTAACGTACCTCTCGAACATAGTCAACAATCGGAGCTATGGTGGTCCTATCTATAAAATCCACCGACTTTCCATAGGTATCAAGCATTTCAGTTTCCTCGCCGGTCAGTGTGGCGGGATCCTTTTTCAGCATCATCTTATGAAGCATTCCCATCATGGATTTATGGACAATGCCCAGCGTTGCGTAATCGATCCCACCACGCAAATGAAAAACTTTCACCTTCTCCTTCATCGCAGGAGAAAAAACTTTATTCAGACTTTCTTTAATGCTGTCCGTATTGCTGCTGTCAGTGGGATCGGCCAAACCACACGTAAACAGAATCAAGGTTTTATCGGCAAGCGTATTAAAGTTTTTTGTCAGCAAATCAATACCGCTTACACCGCCGGCATAAAGTCCGCCGCCATAGATAATCGTATCATATTGCTCCAGATCGGAAATTTTTGTCTTCTTTCTTTCTAGCAGCTCGCAAGATAGCTCTTCTGCAATCCATTGAGCATACTTTTTAGTCGAACCGTATTTTGATTGAAAAACCACCACTGCATTACTCATTCTCTTACCTCTTATTGATTTTGATAAAAACGAAGCCTAATCTCCCATTTCTGAATAAAACATGATTTGCCCGGTGCTCTGTACTGCAAGCTTTATATCGTATATTGTTTTGACGGCTATATCGCTTGGGAAAGAAGGCAAATATTCCTCTTCCTTGCATTTTGCGAGAATACTCTCTTCGGATATTCCGCATTTTGCGATATATTCTCTTACCGTCATAACATTACCGGTG
>CAZSPZ010000012.1:0-39830 GCA_964608965.1 uncultured Oscillospiraceae bacterium
TCTAATGTTTGGAGGTGCATTTTTTATGACTAAGTTCAGCCATGAATTCAGAGTGAAGCTTGTGATGGAGGTGGAATCGGGACTACCATTAAGAACAGTCGCGCAAAAATACAATGTGAGCACAAAAACATTGCGCACCTGGGCCTACCATTACCGCAGCGGTGGAATCGAACAAATAGTGGCCATAAGGGGACACTATACACAGGAATTCAAGTTGTCAGCTATTGAATATCGACGGACAAATGATGTATCCTATGCTCAAGCAGCCGCTGATCTTAAGATCCCCGAAGGAAGAACCCTGTGTGAATGGGAAAAGAGATATTCCTGGCAGGGATTGGACGGCTTGCTGGACACCAGGAAAGGCAGGCCGCCAAAGATGCCCAGGAAAGAAAGCAAACCTAAGAAGTTTCTGACACGGGAACAGGAGCTGGAAGCCGAAGTCACTCGGCTGCAGATGGAAAATGCTTACCTAAAAAAATTGAACGCCTTAGTTGCAGAGCGGGAAAAATCCGAAAAGAAGACAAAGTGAGAGCTGTCTGTGAACTAAGGCACGAATTCGATCTGGGTGACCTTCTGAAGCTCGCAGGAATTCCGAGAAGCACCTATTACGCTATCATGAAAAGACTGAATGTGGAAGATAAGTACGCTGACTTGCGCCTTGAGATCCGGAGCATATGTGAAGACCACAAGGGACGCTACGGTTATCGCCGAGTGACCTCAGAACTTCACAACCGCGGACATCAGGTGAACCATAAAGTCGTGATGCGCCTGATGAAGGAATCGCATCTGACCTGTAAAGTGCGCATGAAGAAGTACCGTTCCTACCGTGGAGAAGTGGGCAAAGTTGCTCCCAATCTCATCAACAGAGACTTTCATGCCCAGGCTCCCTACCGGAAACTGACCACTGACATTACAGAGTTTTCGCTGTTTGGAACGAAGCTCTATCTCTCTCCAGTTCTGGATATGTATAACGGAGAGATTCTGAGCTATGTGATTTCCGAGAAACCGGTGTTGCAGCAGGTCACACAAATGCTTGATCTGCTCTTTGAACGAGTTCCTGAAGATACAGTGCCGATCATACATTCTGACCAAGGCTGGCAGTACCAACATATACTCTACCAGAATCGATTAAAGGAACGCAATTGGATCCAAAGCATGTCCCGCAAGGGAAACTGCCTTGACAATAGCCCAATGGAGAACTTCTTTGGACTGCTCAAGTCTGAATTACTTTACCTTCAGGAATTTGATTCTATTCAGGATTTTCAACAACAACTGGAAGAATACATAGATTACTACAACAACAAACGGATCAAAGGCAAACTAAAAGGAATGAGCCCGGTGCAATACCGAACTCATTTCCATCAAGTTGCTTAATTAATTTGTCCAATATTTGGGGTGCTGAACATCTTTCGGGCGGTTTTTTCAGGATAACATTTGCTTATGATCCGATATAAACAATTTCGGCGTCAAAAGCCTTTGCCTCTTCTATGCTGTGCGTCACCATGATCACGGTTCGAGCGTTTCGATGTTTTTTTAAATATTCAATGGTATCTCGTTTTGTTTCTTCGTCCAACCCTTTAAACGGCTCGTCTAAAAACAGAACTTCACTTTCGGCAAGTACTGCGCGCACAATCGCAACGCGACGTTTCATTCCCCCGCTGAATTCGCTTACGGGTTTTTGCATGCTATCCTTTAATCCTATATCGTGCAAGTGCTCGCTGATCAGTTCATCGTTTATTTTTTTTTCGCACACTAAACGCACATTCGAAATGGCGTTGAAGTTTTCGCAGAGGCGGTCTTCTTGGAATACTGCACTTTTTTTTAGCGGAACCCCGGTAACAGTACCGCTGTCGGAAGAAACGATTCCCATCATAATATTGAGCAGCGTTGTTTTCCCAAAACCGGACGGACCCATGATGCACGTTACTTCGTGGCATGAAAAAGTAGCGGAAAGCTTATCCAAAACCAAATTTTCACCAAATTTTTTTGTTACGTCAGTTACTTGAATATCCATCCTTATGATTTTTCCAACCTCGCGAAAAACGTCTTAAGAAAAGCCATGAATATTTTTTCAAAGACAACGCTTACGATAACGATTACCACCGTCCAGGCGAAGAGATCCGCTGAGCTGAAATACACTTTAGCTTCGTATAGTTTTTCCCCTATAGAGCCTTCAGGAATTCCGATGACCTCTGCCGCAATACCGGCTTTCCACGCTAAGCCGATCGATATGCTGCACGCGGAAATGATAAAAGGTTTAAGGTGAGGCAAGTGAATATATTTCAGTTTTTTCACCCAACCGACCCGAAACACGGCAGCCATTTCCAACAGTTTTATATCCGTGCTTTTTATTCCCTGAAGCATGTTTGTATATACGATGGGTAAAACCATCAGGAAAGCGATAAATACCGAAAGGCTACGGGAATTGAGCCAAATCAGGCAAAGGATAATAAACGAAGCAACAGGCACAGATTTTATGGATTGGATGAACGGCCAAAGAAGAATCTCCATCTTCCGGAATCGTCCGGCCATCACAGCTAAAACACTTCCGGCAGCCAACGCAATAAAATACCCACCGACAATCCGGACGACAGAAAATCCCACGGCCAAAACAAAATCCGGCTCGGCACAAAGGCTGACCAGCCTTTGTGCAACAACGAGAGGCGTTACCAGCAATAAATTTTCATTTAGAATCATTGCTGCCGCTTGCCAAAGAGTCAGCGCAAACAGTACCGAACCGATTTTTTCAAGCCGGCTTTTATCTGACATAATAGAAATCATCGCCGGGCAGAGCACCACCCACGGCTTTGGGGTTTTGTTCAAACAACACGTTCAAATATCCCTCCATGATTGTCTTCATCTGAGAACCTTCAATATAAGTGATGTTGCAATATGGGATGGCTTTTTCTGCGATAGCAGCCTTAACGATGCCATATTTTTCGACCAGCAGAGAAGCATCTTTCACATTCTCGTTCACATATTCTGTGGATAGCTTATATTCGTCTAAAAAAGCAGCAAGCTGCAGTGGGTATTGTTCGGCAAACTCCGATCGAACGACGAGAACCCCAGTCAACATGGCACTCCCATTCTCCAGTTCATCCCAGGCCTTTGGCAAATCAATCGCCATGCGCAAGCCTTCAATTTGTGTTTGTGCCAGCGTAACATAAGGTTGGGGAAGCATCGCAACACTGTCTGCCTGTCCGGATAATAAAGCGACAACTTCAGTAGGTTCGCTTTTCCATTCAATCGTCACATCAACATCCGGATCAATGCCGTTTTCAGCAAGAAGATATTTTAGAGCATATTCAGGGGTGGAACCCTTCCCCGTAGCATAAATAGTCTTTCCTTTTAGATCTTCGAAAGACTGAATAGTGTTTCCGTTTTCCACGATATAATTAACGCCCAGCGTATTAACAGCCAGGAGCTTCACTTCCTTATTTACATTGTTATACAATACAGAAGCGAGGTTCGCAGGCACTGCCACGATATCAAGTTCGCCCTTAATTAGTTTAGGCGTTAATTCATCCGCTGTGCCGGCAATCGTAAATGTATAGTTATTGAACGCCGTACCTGCTTCCGAGGCCTCCATCAAGGACACCATTCCCATGGAAGTAGGTCCCTTTAACCCTCCGACTCGAATATCGACAGGTTCAAACGAAGGAACTTCCGGGGTTGTCTGGCAACCGGTAAGCGTTGATATTAAAAGAACTGCGACCATTGCTATTAATAATATTTTCTTCATTTTTATCCTTCTTTCCTTTGTTCTTGTTTTGCGATGATTGTCTTTGTTTTTACTCCTTTAAGCATCCCTAGCTTGCCGGAAAGTGCGCTTGTCAGATCTTCCGGGGCATCTAAAATGACGCAAATGATTGAAATCCCTCTATCCTTATAGGGAACGCCCAATCTGCCGATAATATGACTCCCGAAGTCGTGTAAAAGCTGGTTAACCTCCGAAGATACGCTTATATCTTCGATAATAATGCTGATGACGGATACCCTGTTTTCCATACGTTACTCCTTAAAAAAAACGCGCCCTAAGGCGCGGCAACAAATGAAGTAATCCCTTTGTCCGTCACCTTTCCATCCGGGACGTACCCAAATGAGTCAGGATCTTTTGTTTATTTACATTTTCATTATATTTGATTGTTAATAAAAAATCAAACATTTATTTTATGCGATAATATTCAGGCGAACCGTAAGCCCGATTCATGCAAAGTATCGTCAATTTGCGTAAAATAGACATTTGTGCTATACTATAATTTATATATTATAGTAAGGAAGAGGTGAATACAATGTATAGCGTTAAAGCAGAAAATAGAAATCCTGATATGAAAGTGAAAAAACTCAGAGAATCCGGTATCGTTCCGGGATGCGTTTACGGCGGCAGCCTGGCGGAAACTTTAAACATACAAATTCCGATAAAGGAAGTTGTTCAATTGCTCAAATCAAAGACCATAGGCGGTCAAGTCGTTATCAATGTCGAAGGGAACAAGCTTCTGGGCCTGCTCAAAGAAATCGGCACGCACCCTGTCAGCAATCAAATTGAACACTTGAGCTTTCAGAGCCTTGTTGCGAACGAACTTGTAACAAGCACAGCAAGAATCGTCCTGAAAAACGAAGATAAGATAACGGATTTTATCCGTCAGTCTGTTTCGGATGTCCATTACAAAGCGTTCCCATCCCACCTTGTAGAGGAAATTTTTATCGATGTGACCGGAATGAAAGCAGGCAGCAGCATAAAGATCGAAGATTTGGCTATTGCTAAAAACAAGGATGTTGAACTGCTCACAGCCCCTGATACCGTCGTTCTTGTCATCGTTGAACAGAACAGCATTAAACAAGAAGGATTGGGAGAAGAGTCAGAAGTCGTCAGCGCACAGACTCCCGCATAATTGGGACGGCATAATTTAAACCGCTAAAAAACTTTCAATGTAACACACCCCAAAAGTTGGATAAAATTCAACGTTTGGGGTGTGTTTTTTTAACTTATGTTTTTTTAACTTTCAATTCCCTTCCTTGCCATGACGCCTTGGGAATAATAATGCTTTATCTCTTTCATTTCCGTCACCAAATCGGCGAGTTCTATTAATTCCGGAGGAGCATTGCGGCCGGTTATCACCAACTCAACTTCCTCGCCTTTTGAATCAATCACATCTTTCATTTGACTCCAAGTGATCAGATCGAAATAAAGCGCCACATTCAGTTCATCTAAAATCACAAGATCATATTCTCCTCCGGATACCGCTTCTTTTGCCAAAGCAATACCTGACTTTGCCAATTCCAGATATTCCAAAGGTGGTTCTCCCGGCGGGAAGACTTCAACTTGATCTTTAAGCTTTTCCAAATCTTCTGCGGGAATGCTTCCTTCTTTGGCGATGAAAAAAGGCTTTCCGATATTGACTAGTCGAAAATTCGGAGAAATGCCGCTTAAAATTTTATGTTCACTGTACGATGGGCTTTTCATGAATTGTATCATAAAAACTCTTTTTCCTGCTCCAAGCGCGCGCACGGCAAGACCTATTGCGGCAGTCGTCTTGCCTTTTCCGCTTCCTGTGTAAACCTGAATATAACCTTTTGCCATACGACACCTTCCTTTGCTGTTTTTTTATAAATATGTTATGATTCGCTTATTGATTTTTATAGAATGAGAGAGAAGCATGAAAAGAAAAGCATACTTCAACGGATTAAAAGCCGGCAGCCCCGTTATTCTGGGCTTTATTCCTGTGGCGCTGGCTTATTCCATCCTTGCGCGTCAGGCAGGTTTCAGCATTACAGAAACAATATTGATGTCGCTTCTGGTTTTCGCCGGATCCAGCCAAATGATTGCCGTGGGAATGTATGCGCAAGGCGCGGGACTTTTCGCGATTATTTTAGCCACGTTTATCATCAATCTGCGGCATTTGATTATGAGCACCTGCGTTTTGAACCGGATAAAAAACGCTTCCGTTAAAAGCAGGTTACTGGCGGCCTTTGGGGTTACCGATGAATCTTTTGCTATATTTACGACAGAAAAAGAAGAAAATTGCTCTGTCGAATATTTCTTTGGGTTGATTACAGTCACTTACATGTTTTGGGTCGGAGGAGCGATCATCGGCGCGGTAGCGGCATCTTTTTTACCTCCCATCATTTCAGCAAGTTTAGGGATTGCCCTTTATGCCATGTTCATAGGGCTCCTGGTTCCAAAGCTGAAAGACAATATACGCCTTTGCTTCCTCGTTTTGGCTACAGGATTCATCAATTGGGTCTTATCTCAATGGATCGATACGAGTTGGGCGCTCATTGCATCTACCTTGATCGGAGCCGCAACGGGTGTTTTTTTCATAAAGACGGAGGAAGATCAGGCATGAACCCATATATCTTAGCATTGATTTTAGGCATGGCCGTCGTAACCTATATTCCAAGAGCCTTGCCTGCAGTCTTGATAGACAAAATGAATTTTAGTCCTAAAGTTGAAAAATTCTTAAGTCTGATTCCTTATACTGCAATGGCTGCTCTTATTTTTCCAGGCGTGCTTAGCGTAAATGCCGATCACATATCCGTAGGTATTGTGGGGGCAGTGGTAGCCGCTGTTTTGGCCTGGAAAAAGTTTCCCATTGCGGCGATCGTTATTGCGGCAATCGCGGCGGATATGGTTTTGTATTTATTCTTATAAAATGTATTTTTATATAACACTCATTTATGTTCGAAATCACACCTTAAAAGCGACTTCCTATCGTCAATATTCTATCAAAAATGACTTTCCATCGCCTTTATTTTATCATAGAGCATCTGGTTCACGGGAGACAACAAATCATGCGTTTTGCTGATGGACAGTACCGTTCCAGCAAAAAGGTCCACCTCGCTTTTGCGTTTAGACTCCAAATCCTGCCGCATAGACGGCTTGCCTTCGGGATTCAAGCCTTCCAGAACGTTTAGCCAATAATCCAGGTCTTCTTCGGTAAGGTTGACCTTTTCTTTTTCAGAAAGAGCGATGACTTCTCTCATGGCTTGAATCATGGTATCTCTGGCCAATCCTTTTTTTAATATTCCGCCGTAATCACATTCAAACACAGCCACTGCTTGGTTTACGCCTACATTCAGCATAAATTTGCCCCAAAGCTTCTTTCGCATATCCAAAGTTATTTCGTAAGGAAGCTGGATATGATCAAAAAAGCGCGCCACAACATTCATTTTTTCATCCGCTCCACTCGAATCATGACTTCCAAAACATATTAATCCCATATGATGGTATTTGATTTTGTTTCCCGTTTTAATCGGATCCATCCCCTGCGCAACGCTATACAGAACTTTTTCCATGCCGAAATACTGTCCGATCATCTCTTCGCTGCTTATTCCGTTGAGCAACGACAGGATAATTGTACCTGGTCCGACTTGATTTTTTGCATTTTCCATTGCATCTGGCAAGTCGTTGAATTTGACAGCAAAAATGAGCAGATCTGTGGGAGACTGCCTTACATTTGAACATGTGTAATTAAAATCACAGAGCTCATCGTTGCAATAAATGAGCTCCTTTTTATATTTTTCGATTCGTTTTTCATCCGCCACAATCCGCAGGTTTTCCCTATCGATACGGTTCAAAATATGATGCCCGTACATGATGCCAAGCGATCCCAGGCCTACGATGGATACTGTTTTAATTTCTTTTAATTCCGGAGTCATTCTCCCGCCGACTTTCATCTTTCATTTATATGGTTTACAATAACAATTTATTTAGATTCGGGTAATGTAATCTCGCCGCGAAGGTCAACCGTCATTTTCTGACGAACCGTTTGGGGGTCGCACCCGATGCTTAAAAGGTGGTACAGTTTTGTGACGGCCGCTTCTACAGTCAAGTCGTATCCGCTGACAGCACCCGCTTCCACTAAATCCCTGCTGCTTTCATATTGCCCTAAAATAGCGGAGCCGCGGACACATTGAGTGCAGACCACGATCACCGTTCCGTTATCTCTCGCCTTCTCCATCAAGCCTAAAAGAGCACCGTGACTGTCCGGTATATTGCCGGCGCCAAAAGCTTCTATAACAATCCCTTTTAAATCCGGGGTTAAAATCTTTTCGAAAAGCTCAAACCGGATACCCGGAAACATTTTTAAAACTGCAATTTTGGGTTGTCCGAACGGTTGAAAGCATAGACCACAGTCACTGCCCTTCCTTAGCAATGGACGGTTGAGTATGATTCTTGTTTCGGCATCCGCAAGAGGCGGAAAATTAGGAGAATCAAAAGCGATAAAATCATCCGAACTGATTTTAGTAGTACGGTTGCCTCTGAAAAGTTTATTTCGAAAAAACAAACCGACTTCCGCTATATCGCTTTCTGCTGCCAGCATAAGAGCGGTAATCAAGTTGTCGCGGGCATCGTTGCGAAGTTCTCCGATGGGTATTTGTGAACCGGTAAGAATAACCGGCTTTGACAGTCCTTCCAGCATAAAGGACAATGCAGATGCCGTATAGGCCATGGTATCTGTTCCATGGAGAATAACAAAGCCATCGTATCTGCTGTAATACTTTTCGATGTCCGATGCGATTTGAACCCATTCTTTGACAGCAATACTGGATGAATCCAGTAGAGGGTCGTATTCGACCATTTCAAAAGAAGGCATTTCATCTCCGGCCATGGATCTTATCTGAAACAGAGCCTTTTCCATAAAACCTCTTACAGGCGCATAACCGTTTTCTGTTCGAGTCATGCTGATCGTTCCGCCCGTATTGATAATGCATATCTTCTTATTCATCGACATACTCCGCTTCGGTCTTTATTACGACTCTTTATGCTTGCCTAAATAAGCTTCTTTAATGCTTTCGTTTGACAGAAGTTCTGCGCCTGTACCCTGCATGGTAATAACCCCTGTCTCTATGACATAACCCCAATCTGCAATTTTTAAGGCATGGTTGGCATTCTGCTCAATCAACAATATGGTAATGCCCTCTTCATTGATTGCTTTGATGATATTGAATATATCCCGGACAATCAGAGGGGCCAAGCCCAAAGAGGGTTCATCCATCATCAGAAGTTTCGGGCGGCTCATCAGAGCGCGGCCGACCGCCAGCATCTGCTGTTCTCCGCCTGAAAGCGTTCCTGCCATCTGCCATTCTCTTTCCTTTAGACGAGGGAAGAGATCGTAGACTTTTTTTAAATCCGCATCCAATTTGTGTTTATGGACATATGCTCCTATTTTAAGGTTTTCAAGAACACTCAAATTACCGAAAACACGGCGCCCTTCGGGAACCAATGTAATTCCCATAGAAACGATGTTTTCCGGTGATTTTCCAATCAACTCGTTTCCTTCGAATAAAATGGAACCTTCCTTCGCTTTTACCACGCCGGCAATCGAACGAAGCGTCGTGCTCTTTCCTGCCCCGTTTGATCCGATCAATGTAACGATCTTACCTTTCGGAACCTGAATAGAAACGCCTTTTACCGCTTTAATTCCACCATAATCCACTCTTAAATCAGAAATGGAAAGATAGTTGCTATTCTCCATCTTCGTCCACCCCCAAGTATGCGTCTATGACGCTTTTATTCTTCTGAATTTCTGCAGGCGTTCCACTTGCTATCATTTTCCCGAAATCCAACACATAAATGCGGTCGGATATTTCCATGACCAAATTCATGTGATGTTCGATCATCAGGACCGTCAGATGGAATTCGTCTTTCAATCTGTGGATGAAAGCAGTTAAATCGTTGGTTTCCTGGGGATTCATACCCGCCGCAGGTTCATCCAAAAGCAGCAGGCTCGGCTTCGTGGCAAGCGCCCTTGCGATTTCCAGCCTCCTTTGCTTTCCATATGGAAGGGAACTCGAAATCTCGTCGGTTACATCTCCCAAGTCTAAAATGTTCAGAAGTTCCAACGATTCACGTCTCATCGCTTTTTCTTCTTGGTAATTCAGCATGCAGGTTGCAGAAAAAAGTCCTGCTTTCATATTCATATGCTTGGCAATCAAGACGTTTTCAAAGACGGTAAGTTCTTTGAACAAACGGATGTTTTGAAAAGTTCTGGCAATTCCCATCTTTGTAATTTTATCCGGCGTCTTTTGAATCGATTGATTGTACTTCCCGTTGTTTTCGCCTTGATAAAGCTTCGCCATCTTACCTTTGGGAAAATTGCTGATGATCGTCTCATTTTGAAAAGAAACAGACCCGTTCGTAGGTGCGTATACACCGGTAATCACGTTGAAGGCTGTCGTTTTTCCGGCGCCGTTGGGTCCGATGATGGCCACAATTTCGCCTTGATGCACATCCATTGAAACGTTATTGACAGCAATAACGCCGCCAAACTGCATGGTAACATCGTGAAGGCCCAGTACTAAATCAGTCATTGTTTCGGCCCTCCTCTCCCGACGTCCTTGATCGTCGTCGGAAAGAATGCTTCTGGAAGAACGCATAAATGCCGTCCCACGAGAATTCTTTCGTTCCCATCAATCCTTTTCGGTAATAAAGCACAACAGCCATAAGAATCAAAGAAAATATGACCATTCTAAAACCGCTGCGGAACAACGGCACGGAGAATCCGCCAATCACTAAAGGATTGTCGAAAAATCGAAGCCATTCGCGTCCCGCCGTCATAAGAAACGCGCCGAACACACTGCCGGTAACGCTTCCGATTCCACCAAGTACAACAATTAAAAGAATGTCGAACGTAAGCGATATCTGAAAACTCTTTGAATCGATGGAACGCATATAGACGGCAAGCATTCCGCCACCCACGCCCGTAAAGAAACTGCTGATCACAAATGCCATTTGCTTATGCTTGGCTAAATTGATGCCCATGGATTCGGCAGCAATTTCGTCTTCCCGAATTGCTTTAAACGCTCTTCCGTACGAAGAACGCAGAACCAGTACCATCAGGAAAATACAAAGAACGGCAATACCAAAGACCATAAAAGTCGAGGGGAAGCCGGGGATACTCTTTAGACCGTAGGAGCCGTTTGTAATCCGATCAAGTTGAGGAGCCGCGATAAAAGCACGGATGATTTCCGAGAATCCCAACGTGGCGATGGCCAGATAATCGCTCTTTAACCGAAGAACCGGGTAGCCGATTAAAAAGCCCATAAATGCAGCTAAAATACCACCGAGGATCAAAGCTGCCCATAAGGGAAGTGCGGCGTTTGCGAGCGTATCGCTGATTCCGTTGATATAATAGACCGCAGCGCGACTTTCCACCGGTATGGTTAAAATGGCTACGGTATAGGCGCCGATCGCCATAAAACCTGCCTGACCTAAAGAAAACAATCCGGTAAAACCTGTCAAAAGGTTCATGGCTACTGCAACCACTGCGTAAATAGCACTGCGTTCAAGAATAGATAACGCATAACTATATTGGTTTTGGTTGGATTCCAAATAGTAAAGCACGACGATTGCAATCAGCAGGAGCAGCGCCGAAAGTATTATTTTTGTTCGTTTACTTAGCTTTTTCATACTTTATCCGTCACTTTCTCGCCAAACAATCCTGTAGGACGGAAGAGCAGCATTACTATCAGGATAACAAAGGTAAAAGCGTCGCTGAAGGTAGAATATCCCAATGCAACCAGAGCTGTTTCTCCAAGCCCCAAAATAAACCCGCCGATCACAGCGCCGGGAATACTGCCGATTCCCCCTAAAACTGCCGCAACAAAGCATTTCAGACCCGGCAGCATTCCGCTGTAAGGGAATACTGTCATGCGATCAGTAAAATAAAGCAAGGATCCGATAGCGGCCAAAAGCGATCCTACAGCAAAAGTGACACTGATTACCTGGTTTATGTTGATACCCATTAATTGAGATGTTTCAAAATCCTTTGATACCGCCCTCATCGCCATTCCCACTTTTGAATGATTGATGAGCAATATCAGCAAATACACTAAAACCAAGGTAAGGACAGGTGTGATTATAGTAACCAAAGAGGCGGAAAGTTCGCCGATCTGGAAAATTTTCTTAAGAAGTGGTATCGCCGGATATCCTCTTGGCAAAGCGGTAAAAAGATACGTTGCCAAATTTTGGAGCAAATAGGATACGCCTATGGCGGAAATCATGATAGACATGCGCGGAGCGCTGCGAAGAGGCTTATATGCGACTTTTTCTATCAGAATGCCCAAAAAAACGGTCCCTATCAACACGATAGGAATCGCAAGGTACCATGGAAAGGATGCGACGGCAAAAATCATAAAATAGCCGGCCATCATAAAAATATCGCCGTGGGCGAAATTAATTAAACGTAGAATACCATATACCATGGTATAACCGATTGCAATCAGCGCATAGGCGCCGCCCAGTGAAATGCCGGTCAAACCGTGTTGCAATAAGGTGTTGATTGCCATAAAACCATCTCCTGCAACTGTCTTTTTTGAGAAGACAAACTGTAAAGAATTCCAGTGGGAGCATTGAGCTCCCACTGGATAACATCTTATAATTCGGATTTATTATTATTCGACCGAAACTGTTTTAAGGAATTTAAACTGTCCGCCTTCGACGGTTTTGATAAAGGCCATGTCCTTGTTCGCATCGCCAATTTCATTAAAGGTAATCGATCCGGTTACACCTACGACGGAGACGCCTTTTAAAGCATCGCGAATCGCTACGGTATCATCCACGGTTCCGGCTGCTTCAATCGCTGCGATTACCGTCAGGTACGCATCGTATCCCAAAGCAGAAACTGCCGGTATGATTTCGTCTTGATCGTTCTCTGCAAGATAAGTTTTGAAGCCTGTGATAAAAGAAGCTGCTTCGTCTGTTGCGGGTTCTGCTTCGTCAAAGAATGTGGAAAGTACAATTCCTTCGGCATCAGCACCGGCGTTTTCGATGATCGTGGCATTTTCCCATGTGTCTCCGCCCATGATAGGTGCGGTGATTCCAAGTTCACGAGCTTGCTTGATGATCAGAGGCGCTGTTGTTATGGAAGAAGGCGCAAAGATAACATCAGGTTCACTTGCTTTGATATTGGTAAGAATGGCCTTAAAATCGCTTTGATTGGTCTGGAATTGCTGTTCGGAAACAACAGCTCCGTCTCCTGCTAAATTATTAAATGCTTCCACAAAATATGATCCTAAACCGGAAGAGTAGTCGTCACCCAACTGAGTGATAACCGCTGCTGTCTGGGCACCGTTTTGAACGGCATAATTTGCCATTACTGTGCCTTGGAACGGATCAAGGAAACAAACGCGGAAATAAAAATCATTTCCTGCTGTTACTTGCGGGTTCGTGCAGGAAGCACCAACTGCAGCTACTTGAGCTTCGGCGAAAATGTCGCCGGCTGCAATGGATACGCCTGAACCGTAAGATCCGATTACGGCAACGACGCCTTCGCTGATCAGTCTTTGCGCAGCGGTAACGGCTTCGGTTTTGTCGGACTTATTATCGACTTCAACTAATTCGATCGTATAGGTTTCTCCGCCGATCTCAACCGTGGGATATACGGTGTTCGCATAACGGATGCCCAAGACTTCCTGGAATCCGCCGCCGCCGTTTTCTCCGGTGACAGGCTCAAAGACGCCCACTTTTATTACTTTTTCTGTATCTGTCCCGCCGGAAGAACAACCTGCGAAACTACTTAGGATTAAAATCAATACCAGGAAGATTGAGATGTTTTTTTTCATAATAAATTCTCCTCCGTAAAACATGTTGATGGGGCACAAATCGTGCCGCATGTGTCAGTGACATACTGAATTATAGATGCTTTGAAATTGCTCGTCAACATAAGAAATGCTTTTTACCATTTTGCTCGGCTTACATGGCCGGCGATTTCCGCTTTGCTTCTTTGCTTGATGATCCAAGCCTCATTTTGTGCCTGTTTAAATAGCGCCACACAAGGCGGGTCCAGATTGATCTGTATCCCCTCTTTTGCGAGTTTGCTTATCTTCATTGCGAGACTGATGATTTCCATATGGATATCATTGGTCCGATCTGAATCTATAATTTTCTTCGTATCTTCCTCTGACAAGTCGATAAATTTTTCTTTCGGCGCTCCGCATTTGGGACATACCTCCGGGGCCTGATCTCCTTCGTGAACATATCCGCATACTGTACACTTCTGTAACATAATATTCATCTCCTTTTTTCTTTAATAAGTTATATCAATATTCTTTTCTGATACCGAATTCGGCGAATTCGACCCATTCTTCGGCATTCTGAAGCAATGCAGCCAATTCATCCAGAATTTCATAATGCTGCTTCTCCTGCTTGATCAAATACTCGAACAATTCTTTCTCCGATGGAACGGTTGCCTCTTTCAAATATTTTGTATACAGGTCGATGCTTTGCTTTTCGTTATCTGCCGCCACTCTGTAAAAATCCAGCTGGCTCATGATATCCTTTACATCACTTTTTATATCCTGAATGCCGTTGAATATACTTTTGGCTTGTGCCAGTGTATGAGAATCCGGGAGTTCGTATGGCTCTTCTTTCGCCTTTTGCGCCAGAATGGCCGCATGTGCTTTTTCTTCGTCCGCCATCATAAGGCAAACTGTATAAAGACTGTTGTCTTTATTGATTTCTGCCTGCTGTCTGTAAAATCTTTCCCCCTCGACTTCCATATTCATTGCAAATTTCAAATCGTTCGTCATGGCTTACTCCTCTCGTCAATTGCGGCAGCACCCAGAGTGCCTTTTAATGCTTTTACATATGCGTTTGATTGATAATATTTTAAATCTTCTTTTGCTTTTTTCAACCTTACGTCGTAATGAAATTGATCAATTAATGTTTCGTTTATCGGATTGGCAAGAAAGTTTTCCAAATGGGCAATCTTTTTCTGTGCCAAGTTGATATCAATCTGCTGCTTGTTCTGCAGTCTTTGAGCATACCAGTCGCTGTTCAATATGTTTTCTTTTTTGAAGAGATCTCGGACAAGGCTTGATTCTAAAGTATTCCCCTGATAATCTCCGTACGCCATGATATGTAACAGGGCTTCAATCGGTGGAATGGCGTCCCGGATGCTTCCGTCTAAAAAGTAAGACAGAGCCGCTTTTTTGTGTCCGTTGGCAATATTGAGGATGCCGTCAACAAAAGCCTCCATTCCTTGGGTTTCCGGTTTAAGTATCTGCTCACAGAATACGGCTTGCGGTTCATCGAAAATCTTCCCCAAATATTTAAAAGAAAAAACATCTGTCATTCGATAGCCAAGTCTTGAGGCGGGAACCCTTATTCCATTATAGTCGAAATCCTCCAACTTTTCAAAAGAACCTTCTTTGATCAATTTGGAAGGAACTCTTTCCGCAGGCGAAAGCCTGGACCAAATTTCAGGTACTAAAATAGAAACATCGTGATCCACTCTTATGTTTGCCCCGATATGTCCTGCAGGGGTCGTAAACACAGAATAATCCCCCAACGCATAGGATAAAAGAGCACTGTTTAAATCATATATAGGCAGAAGCATGTTAAAGGGGCCTTTCGTAAGCGCTCCTTCGGAACCTGCACCGGTTGTGGAGGGTGATTTTCCGGTTAAACTGCTGATATAATCCATAAAGAGCTCCGGCAACTCCTGGTAATGAATCGGATTATACACGCTTAGAGGTAAAATCTTTTTGCCGTTGTCCTCTCCCGGCGGATTATTCCTCCGCCCTGCAAGTACTGCGTTCACAGGAGTAAGGACAGGTTCGCCCAAAGGAATTTTTCTTGAAAAACGAACGCCCATTTCCGCTATATATGATTGCAGCGGGTTTCCGAAATCCGACCTGTTTTCTAAATACCTTGGGTTTTTGCTCGGCACGCCGTCTACGATTCTGGTTTCAGAAGAGACGACACAATATTCATCTTCACCCGCTAAAAAGGATTCAATATGAACTTTTACAGGGTCCGTGTATGAAATATACCCCATCACATCATTTTTTATTTCCTCGACTTCCGCTTTTGTAAGCGGTTGATAATTTGTCGCGAAAAGATTGCAGCCGGATAAATCTTTTTCAGCCTGCTGGTCATAACCCTTATGGATGGCATCGTCGGGCCGTTGGAAAAAGCGGCACTCGCAATTAGCCGTAAATTTAAGGCTTTCGTTTGTATATTGAGGATTTATATCCTTCAACTCGCGACTGGGGATCAAAACGGACGCAGTAATGTCATCTTCCATTTGAATTTTATCTGTGGGCATAAAATCCATGCGCAACTTAAAAATTCTCCAGGTCTTATCGTTTCGGTACCCGACACGCAAATAGCTGGGCCTGATTTTTCGATTGTTAAACTTTAACTCGTTTCCGGGTTTTCCGTCTATAAGATCCACCGAGAAGTGCTTTCTCCAGTCGTCGCCCCAGGATTGTTCATAAAATCGTTTGACCATAAAAACCAGTGCTTTTACATGATTGGGTATCGACTGGATATAAGCATTGAATTCATCGGTATAAGAGGCGGAAGGCGTCAGCAGGCGTATAACAGAGCCGAGCGTTCGGTCGATAGATAAAATCGGCCTGGATTCTCTGGTTCTGTCGGCATATTTTTTCCAGCGATGCCGGTAGTCGTAATGAAGAATGCGCTCAACATGATCCAAATCCTGCACTAAATCATTGACGTAATATGTTCCGTAAATAATTGAATTGCTGATGGATTTAGATATTTCGGATTTGCCGCCGCCGGAGACAGTGCAAGGCTTATGACAAAAAGTGCCTTCTGCTTCTGTTGCAATCAACTTCCATATAGGAGCTTCCGGGTGCTTTTCAATATGAATTTTCTCCCCGTTGGGAAGGATGTAAGTATAATCCGGCAGCAATTTCAACATGCGTTTTTTGTTGTTGTAACGCCATGTAATTTCCGCCTTGTATAGATCTATCTTAATGTTTTCAGGTAAATATAAAATCTTGCTGTTATAGCGGTCCACGCCATAATGGTTCTCCTGAATATCCATTACATCGCTGTAATCTCTGACGACATCTTCGAAAGAATAGCCGGTAAGGGTGATATCTTCAGCTGCATTAAAATTCACCCCTAAATTTCTTCGAGGATACGCAATCGTTCCTCCGGCATGCTCTTCTTCGACATTGCCGTAAAGATTCGCCGCAAAACTGATCTGCGTCTTAATTTCTTTTTTCGAGTAACCAAAATAATTGTCAGCAATCAAGGTGACGGCCACCCCGCTGCTGTCTCTGCAGGTTACCTTAAAGGTTTCGCCCTCGTTATACAGCTCATCTTCACTTTTATAGCACATCCCATCCCGACGTTGACGCTCCGAAGCATTGTCGTAATGAGGCAAGCCTAAATCAATTTTTCTTAGTGTATTCAAATGAGGTGCAAGTAAAATATAGCCTGTGTGTCCCGACCAATGATCCACATCCAAACCGGCATCGTTGTTATGAAAGCTGGGATCGCCCATATTTCCGAATACGGATTCAATAAAGTCTAAGTTGGAAATTAAGCTGCCCGGTGCTACAAACAGGATTTCCATCGTCTTTTCTTTAAGTACACCCGGCACTTCCGGAGAAACAACGGGGCGTATCATCAGAGATACAAAACTCTTGGCTGCCTCCTCTTGTTTGGCAGTAAAAGGGATGATTTTCAAGTCTTCGGGTGGATGAACCGCCGCATGGTAAAGCTTTACAAACGTCTCTTTGGGCACGGCTTTTTTATCATATGGAATCGCCAAGCCCCCTTCCGCCACGTGAAAAGATCCCTTTGTCGTACGACGATCGTGTTTGGGATTATGCAGGACGCCTTGCTTTATACGATAGCTGCTGATATATTCGTTGGAAAAAGTATTGCTGTCCAGCGGCAGCGACATCTCTCGTGCCAGGACGTAATGATCCAATGTAAGCGACGAATCGATACATTTTAAGGAAGTTTCGCTGTCTTTAAAATATATGTCGAAAAACTGATTGATCCGCTTATAGATGCCGACTTCGTTAATGTCCACAAGTCTTGTCTTTTCCTGATAATCCTTGATGATATCCTGAAATAAATCAATAAAATACGTCCCCGTATCCTTTTGTGTGTTCTCGGGACGATAAATGGGCAAGCCAAGGGCTGCCAATTTAAAATTGATGTATTGCACCCGGTCCTCGCGGGAGGTAACGGAATTAATTTTTTCTTCGCTTATGCTTAATTGTTTATGCATGAACATCCTTTCCATCTATCTGCTTATCGTTCTGTCCCTGTTTTTTTTACAGATGCTCCTTGCAGGCCATTTCTTTGACTTCTAATTTGAAAACAATAATCGCCTGTAGCATTGCATCGCTGAACGTCCAGTCGCGTTTGGAAGAGTAGTGATTCATGATAAGCTGCAGTGCTGCTTCCTTTTCCTTGGGATCTTCGATTACATAGACAGGGCCTTCTCCTATTATGCTTTGAAAGCGGTAAGAAAACTCGCAGGGGTCCTCGTCTTCGTTTAATTTGTGATTTGTATCCAATTCGAATCCTGCATAGCCTTTTCTTTCAACCAACTCTGCTTTTCTTCCTTTTTTTGCTCCGTGAAAATAAAAGATCTTCTTGTCGCCGCTTTCTTCGAACCCGAAGTTTAGAGGAACAATATAGACACTTTCTTCGTCCGCAAAACCAAGACGACAGCATTCGCAAGACATGATGATATCTTTAATCTTCTGAGGATCTGTTACTTCTCTATCTTTTCTGCGCATTTTTTCCATCCTTCCGTAAAATAAATTTAAACTGTATTATAACAGATAACGCGACAATGCGAAAGTTTTCGACACAGCGCCTACTTTTGGGATTCGATCAGAGCGTTTTCAATCGCCATTAAAATAACTTTGCTGCTGTACGTTGCCCCGGATACGGAATTCACCTGCAAAGTTTGCTCTTCCAATACGGTTTCCAATATCGTCTCTGCAGGCTTTCCCTGCCCGTTTGTATGCTTTATCAGTTCAATGTCGGTGATTGCATGATCTTTTACCGTCACGTTCACCTCGACAGAAATCGGAAGAACGGAATAACTTCCGAAATAAGTGCCGTCTTCTGTCAATGTAAGATCAACAGGTTTGATTTCTGCTGTTTTTAACGCTTCCAGGTTCGATTCCATGTTGCCTGTAATTACTTTTACAGCCACGCCAACAACTACTATTAGAAATAATATGACGAATAAAATTTTTCTGCGCTTTTGAAACATTGCCATACTCCTTTATGAATATTTGTTTTGAGAAAACTTTTCATTTCGATTTAATTATATACGTGCGCTTCCAATATACAATATGAACGTAAAAGGAGCAGAATCTGCTGCTCCTTTTAAATAATATCAGATATAATTCATTAGAATATGGGTCTTTGCAAAATATCCGCCGTCACAATTTAAGGCATATCTTTTGTTTCCGGCTCCTCTTTCACTTCTTTTGTTTTATTTCCTATTTGCGCTTTTATTTTTTCGGCTTTTTCTTCGGCCTCTTCGAGCGCATTCTCGGCTTTATCCTTTAAAGTTTCGGCTTTTTCTTTTGCTCCTTCGAGTGCATCTTCCGCTTTGTCTTTTAAGATTTCAGCTTTTCCCTTGGCTTCTTCGAGTGCATCTTCCGCTTTGTCTTTTAAGATTTCAGCTTTTCCCTTGGCTTCTTCGAGTGCATCTTCCGCTTTGTCTTTTAAGATTTCTGCCTTTTCCTTGACGTCGTCGAATACTTTACCCATTTTATCCATTATGTCGCTCATAATCATATTCTCCTTTTCTATCATCAATAGAACTATTGCTTCAGAAAATTTTCAGACGATTTTATTGTGCCGGTTTTTCCGGTTTCTCCTATACTATGATATTAAGTCCGACTGCAAAAGTAAACAAGAATAAAATTCCGTAAAAAGTGACTGATTGCTGTCGCTTTCTTATTTAAGACACTGCTTCCAAGAATTCATCGTAAGTGCACACTCTGTCGATAATGCTTCCGTCCTTTTGAATTTCTATGATGCGATTCGCAATGGTCTGAATAAATTGATGATCGTGGGAAGAAAACAGCATGGCCCCCTTAAAATCAATCAGCCCGTTGTTGAGTGCCGTAATGGATTCCAGATCCAAGTGGTTCGTCGGCTGGTCCAATACAAGAATATTAGCCCCATAAAGCATAATTCTGGACAGCATGCACCTTACCTTTTCTCCACCGGAAAGAACTTTGACAGGTTTAAATACATCTTCTCCTGAAAAGAGCATCCGGCCAAGGAAGCCGCGCATAAATGCTTCGGTAGTTTCGTGCGTAAATTGACCAAGCCACTGCACGAGATTTAAGTCGCAATCATTAAAAAATGCTGAATTGTCGACAGGGAAATAAGATTGCGTCGTGCTGGCTCCCCATTTAAAGGTGCCTTCATCCGGCTCGATTTCTCCCGTCAATATCTTAAACAACGTAGTGTTTGCAATCTCGTTTTCGCCCACAAATGCGATTTTATCTTCGCGGTTCATGCGAAAGCTTACATTGTCCAAAACTTTAACGCCGTTGATGGTTTTGCTGATTCCTTCGACAAACAGCGCGTCTTTACCGATAGGTCTATCAATCGTAAAACCTACAAAAGGATATCTTCTGGAGGATGACGGCAGTTCGTCCACGGTTATTTTATCCAGCAACTTCTTTCGTGACGTTGCCTGCTTGGACTTTGACTTGTTCGCTGAAAATCGTTGAATGAAGCTTTGCAGTTCCTTGATCTTGTCCTCGCTCTTCTTGTTTTGATCTTTCATGATCTTCTGAATCAGCTGACTGGACTCATACCAAAATTCATAGTTTCCGACAAACATGCTGATTTTACCGTAATCCACATCCACGACACTCGTACATACAGTATTGAGGAAGTGACGATCATGGGAAACAACGATGACAGTTCCCTCGTAATCAAGCAGAAAATCCTCCAACCAGTTTATTGCGACAACGTCCAGATGGTTGGTCGGCTCATCCAGTAGAATTATTTCAGGCTTTCCAAACAATGCCTGAGCAAGAAGCACTTTGACTTTTTCGTTTCCCGTCAAGCTATCCATCTGGTTGTAAAGCAAATCAACGTCGAGCCCTAAGCCTTGCATGAGCCTGCTTGCGTCAGATTCGGCTTCCCAGCCGTTCAACTCGCTGAACTCCCCTTCCAAAACAGAAGCCAGAAGTCCGTCTTCGTCCGAAAAATCCGCTTTGGCATACAAAGCATCTTTTTCTTTCATGATTTCATATAATCTCGGATTGCCCATTATAATGGTATCTAAGACAGTAAATTGGTCGAAGGCAAAGTGATCCTGCTTCAGCACCGATACGCGCATATGCTCCGGAATTTTAACCTCTCCTGTCGATGGCTCCAGGTCGCCGGACAGAATTCTTAAAAATGTGGACTTGCCCGCTCCGTTTGCGCCGATAATTCCGTAGCAATTTCCAGGTGTAAATTTCAGATTCACATTCTTAAACAGCGGAGAACCGCTAAAGTTAAGGCTTACATTTGTTATTGTTATCATTTTTTCTCCTTGGTGAATTTTTTCTCGCCTATTTTAATGCAAAAGGCACCATTGCAGGTGTCTTTTGCTCTTGTTACTTGCTCCACTTGCGGATTACTTCTGCGGCAGGCTTGTTGCGGACAGAAGAAGATTTATCGAAGCCTGCTTCGCCTCCATCTTCCCGCTTAAAGTCGTCTTCCAACCACCAATAACCCCAAGTCCAGACTGCTTCTATATACTCTTCGTCTGCAATTGCCTGAAACAATGCCTCGTACATCTTAGCTTGAATCAAATCATCTCTTTGAATGTCTGGCGCGGGGGCAGCCGGCTCGAACCACTCCTGGTTTGCACCGAAATCTCTACTTTGGAACGGGGTAAGAAGAACAATCTTTTTTCCGGTTTTCTGATAATAATACTCTGCCTGTCTATCAAGAATCGTTTCAAAGGATTCTTTTAACTCCGCAACGCTTGGATTTTTGGAGTCGGCTATCGGATTATACATATAGATGGTGATATAGTCAAGGCTGGAAAGAAAACCCGCATCCGCAAGCTGGGTATACTCGTTGCTGGTCCAGGCGGCATAACTGATTGGTCCAGTGTAAACCTCCCGGACTTGTCGGATCAATTTCTCCCAACGCGCGGTATTTCCCTGTTGAACGGCTCCTTCTATCTGCTTGCCGATAATCAACATATCGGCACCGTAATTTTGGGCAGCGACAGCATTCGAAAGGATAAATTTTGTATATTGTACAAACCATTGATCCCAATAAGTATTTTGTTGATTAGTAGGCTGGTCCAGATTTTCGCCCATTTGGGTAAGGATTGCTACGGAGGATTCCCAAAATGTCTGGTTTTCCTCCCACGTGGTAAACGGGCCTTTTGCAACATCATAATTAAGCTCGCTCATCAAGGCAAATTTCAATCCTTTGTCATGTGCCGTTTTAATCATCGTTTCCAATTCTTCGTCCAAAGCATCTCGAAAAGTCTTGGGAGACGGGTTTGGATAGGAGCCGATGAGTGGCGGATTCATCTGATGATAACTGTTGTAGTTATCATAAACGACCCAGGAAGCATTATTTTGCTGCATCGAATTTATGGTGGAAATCAAATGATTCTGGAAAAGGTAAGTATTATATATGTCCATAAAAGTATGACCGGTAGCAATTTTTGCAACCGAAGCGGTATCCAAAAATTCGGATCCGCTTACCATATCAAGGTTTTCTTGCGGTTGTTTCCAAGGTGTGGTTTCTAAACCATCCGAGATTGTCCCTTCGTACCATGGCGGCATGGGCCAGGGTCCCGGTGGCGGCGAAATCTTAAAAACCCACATAACAATAACGACAGCAATCAGAAAAATAGGGATAAATATTAAGACCTTAGTCAACTTTTTCATATTGTCCTCCTTATTTTTTTCGAAAAATTCAGCCGCTATAAATACATGTATTGTCAGAAATTCAATCGCTGATTACAACATCCCTCTCTTTGCAGAACGGATTTTGCCTTACTTCCAGTGAATAGAGATAAGGATATTCCAGACTCAAATGGCTCATGTATTGGACCCATTGAATAAGAAGCGTCTTTAGCGCTCTTTGAATGTCGCCGGAAAGATGCGCCATATCTGTCTTGTTGTCATCGTCAAACCGATTCCTGGCGATCAATTCCTCCGTTACATGGAAAACAGCAAGGAGCATATCCGTAAAAGTGTCGTGTTCTAAAAGGTTGGGATTTTCGATCATGCGAATTAAAAAATCCCGTTTACCTTTCAACAAAAATTTTAAATGTTCAAGCTGCTGCGCATCGGATTCCACAAACATGCTTGAATTTTGAAGGTATCTTACTGTTTTTGAAAACATATCGCTTGTCCAGTCGGTTTGGACGTTCAACTTTTCATTGTAATTTTCACAATTTTTGCAGAAGACAGTCAAGCTCATCAGAATATCCATTCCTGCCTCGCTGAAAAACGCATTGATGACGATATTTATCTTTTTGAGTCTTTCATTCTTTTCACGGCTTTTCAGATACTTTCCAAGAACGACCGTAACGATTGCTATCTGAAGCGGGAGGAAGGCAAAATCCTGTAGAATGTAAAACCCCGTGTCGCGCGGAGAATCAAAGATCAGGATTTGAATCGCATAAAAAAACAGCGAAAGGATAGCCAGAAGCAACACGATCCAAAAACTCGAATTTAATCTCTTCATTTTCTCCTCCAACCTTTTCGTTTTAATGTGCAACGAATCCATATGAATCAATGCAATAGTCATTTTTTAATCCTTTATAATTATACCCGAACTTACGATCACCGTAAAGCGATAGCATGAAACGACCATCCTCGAAGAACAAACGACACCCTGCAAGGTGTCGTTTGTTCTTACTATTATTAAACTAAACTATAAACGCTAAACTATAATGCTAAATCGTTCCAGTAAATGAATCCATTCTGTAGGATATTGATGCCTTTTACCGCTGTGTTGTACGCTACATAATACACGTCGCTGTAAACCGGGATCATATTCCATTCGGGATGCAGCATTTCGATCTGGATTGCTCCGAGTTTGTCGCTGCGCTCTGCGTCATCCACTGTGGTTGCCGCATCGTCGATTGCCGCATAAAATGCTTCGTTGTTGTTTGCAGCGTTCGGGTCGTCGAAGCAGCAGTTCAGAATGAGAATCGGCTCTGCCCATTCAAGAGAGTGGATGCCGGTATCATAGTCGTTTGCACATAAGTACTCGTGTACATAGTTCCAGTCAATCGCTTCGATATTCATTTTGAATCCATATTGCTTCAGTTGTTCCTGCATGCCCTGAACGAAGATTTGTCTGGTAGGATCCGTGGATGCATACATGATGAACTCAGCCATCTGACCGTCTTTATCCAGATATCCGTCACCATCGGTGTCTGCCCATCCCGCCTCAGCGATCAGTGCCTTACCTCTTTCGACGTCATTTGCATAATTGGTCATGAAGTCATCCTTGGCTGCCTGGGAGAAATACATCATATTGTCGAAAATCATGGAATAGGCCGGAACAGCTGCGCCGTTTGTCAGCTCGCAGATGGCTTCTCTGTCCAGCAAGAGGCAAAATGCCTGGCGAAGCTTAAGATCCGCAAAAATACTGTTGTCTGTGTTGATTTCCATAAAATCGACAACAGGGTAGGTCTTTCGAGCGATTGTAACATTTTCGGAATCTTTCAACTGAGCCTGAGCATCCATGGTGATGCCCGACCAATAATCAACCGTACCGCTCTTCATTTCTTCTATAATTGTAAAGTCGTCTGTGTTGAATTTAACGTATATTTCCTTAACAGTTGCCATGCCTTTATTTTCAACAAGAGGAACGTCTGTTACATATCCTTCGTTGGGTTTCAATGTAACATTGGAGCCCGGCTCATAACTCTCTACATAGTAGATACCATAAGGAACTGCGCCCCACATAAGTTCGTCCTTGCTCAGTGTGTCCAGTTGATCTTTGTCGATAACGCCCATAAAGCAGTCGCCAAGGTAGTAAAGAAGGTCGGAGCGGAAAGAGCTTAAGTGGAAAATAACTTCTCTTCCGTTTACTTCCATCGATTCGATGTTGGCGTAACCGTCGGCATAAGGACTGACTTCCTTGCCCCATTCGATAGAAGCTACGACATCTTCAGGTTCAACCTGCTCGCCGGTTGCATAATACTTTCCTTCGGGAACTGTCATGGTCATGGTAAGACCATCTTCGCTTGTCGTAAGGCCGGTGCAAATGCCATCCAGCAATGCGCCGGTTTCGGGGTCGATGCTGAACAGAGAATCTGCAATCAAGCTTTGTACGGTAGACCATGTGTCTTGTTGATAAAGATCAGTACCATACCATTCACCGTCTGCAATAACCAATTTTTCTTTTGCCTGATCTCCGCCGCCGCCACAGGCAGCCAGCGAGAATACCATCGCAAGAACCAGAAGCAGGGTAAGTGACTTTTTTCTCATAATTTCCTCCTTATTTCCTATAACTTCTCGTTAATTATATTTTAGCGGATGAATACATGCCACCTGATGATCCTTGCCAACTGTCAAATTATCAGGATCCTTTTCTTTGCATTCAGGTGTTGCGTACTCGCATCTCGCGTAAAATCTACATCCGGCTTCCATGTTAATAAGGCTCCCGGGGTCGCCTTTCATAATTGCTTTTACCCGCCCTCTGTCTAAAGGGTCAAGAATGGGGGCTGCATCCATCAGGCCTTTTGTGTACGGATGACGGGGAGAGTTGCATATCGTCTCCGTCGGGCCAAATTCTATCAGCTGACCCAAATACATCACCGCCATTTTATGGCTCACATATTTAATGACATTGAGGTCGTGTGTAATGATGATATATGTCAGGTTCATCTGTTCCTGAAGATCCAGCAATAAGTTAAGGATTTGCGCCTGAACGGAAACATCCAGCGCACTGGTCGGTTCATCCAGAATCATGATTTTGGGCGAAAGTGCAAGCGCCCGTGCTATAGCAATCCGCTGCAACTGACCGCCCGAAAGCTGATGAGGGAAGCTATCCAGGTACCGAAGGTCCATTTTGACCATTTCCATAACTTCTCTTGCCTTTTTCTTGGCGGAAGATCTTTGGACGCCGTGAATGATCATCGGGCGCATAATCGAGCTTTCCACTGTCTCTCTGGGGTTAAGATTCGAAGCCGGATCCTGGAACACCACAGCAATTTCTCTGTGCAGTTTATCCATATCCTTCTTTGTGGCATTGGAGAGGTCTACTCCGTCGATAATCACGTTTCCGCCTGTCATTTTCGTTAGACTGAGCAGCGCCCTGGCCAATGTTGTTTTACCGCTTCCTGACTCTCCCACAAGACCCACGATTTCGCCCTCTTCCACAGAAAAGGAGATGTTGTCCACCGCTTTTACCGTACGATTGCTCTGCTTTATAAAGCCTTTTTGTATCACAAAATGCTTCTGTAAATTGATAAGTTCTACCATCTTAGCCATAACTTACGCCTCCGTTCCTGTTTCATCTGCAAGAAAGCACCTGTACATATGCGTCTGACTTGCAAAGAGTTCGACAGGAGTTTCGTTCATGCATCGATCCTGTACGTAAGGGCATCTGTTGGAAAACCTGCAGCCCGGCTTTTTATCCATGATTCTTGGGACGGACCCCTCAATTGTCTGGAGTCTCCCCTCTTTCTGGGCTTTTCGGGGCAGCGCTTTCATAAGCAGCCTCGTATACGGGTGTTTTGCATTTTTGAATATCTCAAAGACATCCCCGTATTCAATCACTTCGCCGGCATACATAACGGCGATCCGGTCCGCAACTTCCGCTACCAGGCCGAAGTTATGAGTAATCAACATGATTGCCGTGTTATGCTTGTTTTTTAAATCCTTAATAATCTCTAAAATCTGCGCTTCGATTGTTACATCCAACGCCGTTGTCGGTTCGTCTGCAATAAGGAGCTGAGGGCTTCTTGAAAGCATCATGGCGATCATGACTCTTTGACGCATTCCACCTGATAGTTCGTGCGGGAAACTGTTCACCCGTTCTTCCGCATCCGGCATTTTGACGTCTTTATATAAAGCAATTACCTTTTTCCAGGCGTCCGTTTTGTTTACACCGTCAAGAAGAATTGCTTCCTCTACCTGACTCCCGGTTTTGTAGACAGGATTTAAAGAATCCAGCGGGTTCTGGAAAATCATGCCGATGTGTCTTCCCCTTATTTTTTCAATATCCCTTTTAGACAGTGATCTTAAATCTTGACCCTCGAATATGATTTTTCCGTCAACCTGTTCATTTCCGCCGGGAAGAAGGTTCATAATGCTATGCGCGACGGTAGACTTTCCGCATCCGGACTCTCCGACTATCGCAAAAATTTCACCTTTGTTAATCGAAAGATTTACATCGTAAACTGCAGAGAGATATCCACCTTTCACCTTATAATCAATACTTAGATGTTCCAGTTTTAATAATTCTTCGTTCATGAACCGCTCCTCTTTCTATTGAGATTTCATGTGTGGATCGAGAATATCCCTTACACCTTCTCCGAGTAAACTGAATCCCAGCACTGTATACATCAGTGCAAGGCCGGGGAAAATACTAAGCCACGGCGCACTGCCGATATAATTTATTCCGTTGGATAATGCAAGCCCCCAGTCCGGAGACGGTGCCTGAGAACCAAGTCCAAGGAAAGATAACGTCGTCGTGGAGAGAATCGTTGCCGGAAGTGTCGTGGAAACCATAACGATCAACGCCGGGACCACATTGGGGAGAATATAGCGAAACATGAGCGCCGCAGAAGATTCGCCAAATGCGGCTCCTGTCTCAACGAACGCCATTGTTTTTATAGACATGGTCTTTGCCCGTACAGGCCTTGCATAAGACGCCCAGCATACCATCGCTATGGCTACGACTGAATTCGTAAGACCTTTTCCCATTAAGGTAACAACCGCCAGAGCAAGGATGGTACTGGGAATGCACCATGTAAGATCTGTAAGAAAAGAGAAAACTTTATCTACCCATTTCCCGAAATATCCGCAGGCAAGGCCTACGGTAACGCCAATCACCAGTTGGAGCGTTGCGCCCAGGAATGCCACCCAGAGAGTAAGTCTTGTTCCATGGATAACGCGGGATAAAACATCTCTTCCCAGCTCGTCTGTCCCAAAGATAAATTGTCCGCTCGGAGCCGCAAGCTGCGCACCCACGCCTTGATCTGTGTAGCCGTAAGGCGCTAACTGGTTTGCGAAGACAGCGACTAAGATCACACTTAAGAGCATTAGGAAACCTATCATAAAATTAAGGTTTTTCAGACAAGAAGTGAATGTTTCTTTGAATTTACTGTTGTTCATTACTTGTCACCCCCGCCCATTTCAATTCTTATTCTGGGATCCAGTGTCGCGATGACAATATCGCTTAGAAGGTTGAAGAGAACAGTCAGTATCGCTATAAATAAAAGCACCGCCTGTACAACAGGAAAATCTTGCACAACAATTGAATTAAGAAGCAGATTTCCCATGCCGGGAATTCCGAATATTTTTTCTGTCACGACCGCCCCGGAAATAAGCCAAGGGATCGACATGAAAACCTGGACAGTAACCATAATCAAAGCATTTCTCAGAACATGTTTAGCCATCACGGTTCTTTCAGGGAGACCTTTGGCGTAAGCTGTCGTAACAAATTTTTCATTCAGCACTTCCAAAACTTCGGACCGGGTCAAACGCAGCGTTCCGGCCAAAGTGGAGGCCACGAGCGCAAAAATCGGAAGAATAAAGTACTCTATGCCCTGATATCCACTGATGGGAAGCCATTTGAGCTTGACGGCAAAAACTATGATCAACAGAGCGCCAAGCCAGAAGCTTGGCATTGCCGTCAATATTAAGGTGAAATTTACTGTAAACCTATCAAATAAGGAGTTCTTTTTTATCGCACACAGCAATCCGATCGGCAAAGCGATCAGCATTTCAATAAGGAGCGCCCATCCGCAAAGAACGACGCTTCTTGGGACTCTATCTTTCATAAGACTCCACACGGGAACCTTGTATCTTACAGAATTGCCCAGGTCGTGGTCGACAACAATATCTTCAACCCAGCTCAGATACTGCTCGTGCATCGGGCGGTCATAGCCCAGTTCATGAATCATCTCCGCCCTCTTCTCTGCCGGAACTTTTCGATCAACCATAATATCGATCGGATTGCCGGGCATCATGTAGAGGAGGCTGAATACAAGGATTGATACGGCGACCACTAACAGTACGCCTAGCGCTAAGCGCTTCAAAATATAATCTTTAATAATATCATCCCCTTTCCTAAAAGATTAATATCTATTGTTTTTTATTATTCCGTCCTTTGAAAAATACGGCTTCCGCAGTTGACACCCCAAGCCTTTCCATCTCTTAAATGGAAGCGGAACGTGTTTTCGCGAACGCCGGTTTTTTGATCGTAAAGTCCAAAAACTGTGCCAAAACAATAGCGCAAATCTTTCTTCTCATCACGATATTCGCATGCAAGCTTGCCGTCATCCATGCTTATTTTGCAGTGTGCCGGCACGCCTTCGTGGCCGACATAATCCCCGCATAGCATTTCAGGGCGACTGAACTCCTTTCCGGAGGGTACTGCCCAGTGATGCTGCGTTTCAAGGGGAAGCCCAAGGATATAGTTAAAGCAAATCCATTGCAGACTTTCCATATCCAGCTCGCTGCCGTTACACAGAACCGCCGCGGAATAGCCTCCCTCGACAAAACCTCCGTGCGTAGATACACCGTGAAGTTCTCCGCCATGGTCGCACATCATTTTTCCGCTTATTAAACTCTTTCTCAATCCCTGGCAGTAGTAGGGCTCTTTTTTTAATGGGTACTCGCTTCCGATCAATAACTCAACCGCTTCCGCAGGTATGATTTGCTCTCCTTCGTACATACCTTTATCGCAGAGCATTTTGTAATACTTCGTGATGTCGAGTGCTGTGGATTTTACACACGCACACCCCCTAAAGGGAGGCAGAACGGACCAGTCGTCGTCCTCGCTCAACGTCCCGTTTTCTTCTTTTTCAAAAAGGCTGGTGACGTTATCGTCTCCGGCCAAAGCTTTTGCCTGTGTGCAGTCCAGATCCAAAATAGACCTGTTCATGCCGAGCGGCTTAAAAATACGTTGGGTTAAAAATTCTTCCAGGCTGATTCCGGCTGCCTGATCCACCACATACGAAAGAAGCGCATACCCTTCGTTTGAATAGCTCATGTATTCTCCGGGCGAGCCCAGGCTTCCATATTCACAATTTGATATGTACTCAACAATCTGTTCTATTGTATTCATCTTATTGGGTGATGACTCCATCAGATGCCGGTGTGTGTCCGTATGGCGCTCTACGCTGTTCATGGCAATCGACCATTCCAACGGTTCCATGGGAGGAATGCCTGCGCGATGCATTCCGATCAGTTTAAGCGTAACCGATTCGTCCGGAAGACCCGGAACATGAAGATCGGGGAAATACTTTGAAATGGGATCCTCCAAATTGAGCTTTCCTTCTGTTTGAAGTATGCAACAAGCCAGCGTAGTAAACGATTTACTCATGGAGGCTATTCCAAAGACGGTATTACCATCCACAGGGAGTTGCTTCTTTTTGCTTCTATATCCAAAACCTTTTTCGAAAAGGATGCCTTCCGGGCCTCTGATACAAACCGCTACGCCAGGGTAGTCTTGCGTCTCAATATACTTTTTAAGATACTGGTCCAATGCCGATACATTTCTTTTCACTTATTCCTCCCCACTTATTTGCAAACAAAAAGACACCGACGGAATATAAATTCCGTGATGTCTGTACTCACTGAAAGGTCATATCTAAATGGTTTCCGTTACGCAACATCCACTCACCTACGATTCTGCAATTTATCAGTTAATATTCTTCGATTTCTATGACAAGATTATGTATATTATAAAACAAGATAAATATAATTGCAATTCGAAACAAGAAATTCCTAGAAAATTTGTAGTTTACACCCAATAAAAGGAAGAATCCGGTAAAACCGGACTCTTCTCTTTGTCTGTATAACCTTCTTACGTTTGCCGTATCGGCAGTCGCAGGATATTCTACATGGTCAGTATTCTATGCAGAATGACAGCGATCTCAGCACGGGATACACTGCTGTTCGGATTTAAAGAATTGTCACTGCCTTGGACGATGCCTGCCTGGACAAGTATTTCAAATGCATCCGTGGCATATTCCGAAACCTTGTTTTTATCTTTGAAGGGATGCAGAATGCTGTCGGTGCCGTCGGGCAATTCAATGCCGGCAACTTCGAGCGCTCTTACAAGAAGAACCATTGCATCCTGCCTGGACAGTGCTGATTTTGGATTGAATTTTCCGTTTGAACCTTTTGTAATGCCGAGCTTCTTGGCTGCGGCCACGGCACTGTAGTAATAGTCATCATCATCCACATCGGAAAAGTTATCGCTGCTGTTGAAGTCGGCTTCAAGGTCGAACGCCCTCGTGAGCATCAGCATAAAATCGGCTCTGGAGATGCTGGCGGCAGGATTGTAATATCCGGTACCGGTCCCTGTCAAAATGCCTTTTTCGTATAGGTAGTCGATTGCTTCGACAGCCCATTTCACATTTTCTCCTACATCGCTGAAATGATCAGAATCTTCGTCTTCCGTGTCGACATCTTCTTCTTCTTCCTCTTCGATCTCTTTCACGGTGATTTTCAGGATCGCAGTTCCAACAGCGTCTTCCTTGCCAAGAACATATGCGCTGACAGTATAAGATACGACTCCTGTATCAGTGGGTACAAATGTCAAATTTCCGTTTTGAAGGTCGCTGACCTTGATGATTTTATCCAAAGCGGTGACGGTTCCCAATTTGAGAGAACCAAATGTAGGATCGCTGCCCGTGATTTGGATTGAATCCAATACGCCGCCTTCGTTCTGCGTGTACTTTTCAGAAAAATCAGCAACAGTAAATACTACAGCATCCGGCAGAGATGCTGATTTGGAAATTGTCCCCGAAAAAGCAGGGCCGATTTGCGCAGCTCGAACCACCCGGACAGTATATTCATTCGTGCTTGGCGTTGCATCGCTTTTGCTCAGATAAGTAATACGCATTCTTACGGCATCGCCACCGACAATCGCCGTGGCGCCATCGGGAAACTCGGCGCTTGCGGATCTGTAGTCGGAAGTGTCATATACGATACTAAGGCCGCTTGAAAGCACAACATCGCCGATATAGGAATAAGGAACAGTCAATGTTATGGTGCTGCTCTGCGTGTCAATTTCCGCGGATACAGCCGATGTGTGACTGATTGAATCGAGTGCAGTTTTATTGTTCGCTGCAAGTGCGGATACCGAGAAACTTCCCAGTACCAAAACGAGCGTAAGCATCATTGCTATGCTTTTGTAAAATCTACGTTTCATTTTCTTTCCTCCCAAATAACCTTCAAGTTAAAACTTCAGGCGCAACTTCAGATAAATTATGCCGCCCTGCTTCCGCTATATTAAGAAACAGAGAATTTTGCACCTATATATACTTACGGAAGCGGCCCTTGATTTTTTGGGGTACCCACACATATTTCTTTTTTTATTTTTCGATATTTTTTTCTTGATTCACACGAATTTGATTTTTATATGTGAAATAGGAATAGATGGGCGGCAATGTAACCAGTAAAACGATAATCCCGATTGCCGCAATCATGGAATCGAAAAAGGCAGTCGCAATGAACAACATGCCGCCGATTACCCAAAGCGGACCTGCAAAGCGATGAGTTTTGTTCCAATTATCCTCGCTGTCCAGCGTCCATGGCAACTTGATACCTACTGTATAATTGCGCCTGCACTTGGGCAGATAGTTTCCGCAAACCACGAGCATAACGCCAACGATTGCCGTCACAATCATGGTGATGGGGATGTCGGCGCCAATGGCCATAAAAAGCGTAATCGGCATAACGATGATCGATACGAGCGGTATCGCCCATTTTGTCACCTGCTTCATGGCAGAAGATGCATTTTCACTTTTGGGATCGTTATTCAGCCTAAAATGTGTATACAAATTCAATAAAGCTAAAATCAACGGCAGCCCGAAAACGGCCAAAGCCTTTGGAAGGTAATTGTCCGGCGTCCCTGTATAATCAAAATGTATTGCAATCTGCTCCGGCAGCTTTTCGTAAAGCGCCAGCGCAAGGACGATTGGAAGTAAACACAATAACGTTGTTATGATAGTAGTATTATTTGTTTTCTTTTTCACGATTCTCTCCTCCAAATTGTGAAAGCCACAGCATGACTTCCTCAAATACAGAAACATTGATTTCATAGTAGATGAAATTTTTGTATTTTGTTTCGAATATCAAATCCGCTTTCTTTAACTGGGACAGATGATACGAAATCGTTGCTCCGGACATGGCAAAGTGTAGTCCGATTTCTCCGGCAGACATTCTACCGGGCTTGAGCATCGTTAAAATCTCTCTTCTGACCGGGTCGGATAAAGCTTTGAACGTTTCAGGAAATCCCATCCGCATCACCTCATTGCATTTAGAAATATTTCTAAATAGATTGTGCTACCTTTCGAATAAAAAGTCAACAGGTATTTAGAAATTTATCTAAATACCTGTTGCAATCATACCATATGTATCTGTTACTGATTCATTTCAATTAGAACTGAATTATTCTTTTTCGAAATGATCTTTCAAAATCGGAAGAAATTTCCCCATAATGCAAAGCCATGTCGCAGTGAATACGACAGTTGCTCCGGCAAAGACTGATTTTCGATTACGCTTCGGTACGCTCAGTCCAATCATAACGCCTACAGCGCACAGACATGCTTTAATGAGCGCAAAATCTGTCCATGTGGACTGCTTTGCATATTCATCGGATGCTTCGAATGCTCGTTTGACAAGATTCATGGTGATACCTCCTAACATTGCTCTTTCAGTGACATTGCTGCCATTCTTCTGTGGCAGGATAGTGTTTGTTCCTAAAGCAACAGCTTATGCAATATCTCCTGATCAGCCGGACAAAAACTGTATCGCGGGATCTCCTCCGGGGTGATCCATCGCACATCGTTGTGCTCCAGCAATTGCGGCTCTCCTTCTATAAGGGTAGCATGAAATAAAGTCAAATGCACGGAAATATCAGGATAAATATGATCGACTTCCATAAAAATATCTCCGACATCAATGGTGACAGCCAGCTCTTCCATGCATTCACGAATAAGAGCCTCTTTTGGGGTTTCTCCGGATTCGACTTTTCCGCCCACAAATTCCCACAATAAAGCCCGGGTCTTATTCGCCGGGCGCTGGCATATCATGAATTTGTCTTGATCCCAGATCAGGGCTGCTACAACTTGTATCATTGGTTATCCTTTGTATCTTTTTAAGTACTATTCTCTTATGCGGTGTTTATTCGTACAACGCTGCCCTGGGTGTAGCTCTTTATTTTTCTATTTCCGCCGTATAACCGTTAGATTCGATCGTAAAATCATCCGATGTGCCGACAATATAAGCACTTAAGGTGACCGCAGATGAAATCAGATGATTCGTTCCACTGTCGATCGTATCGGAAAAGACCATTTCTTCGCCGGCGGCGATGGATGTTTCGTTCATAAGCATAATGAACATTTTATCGGCAGACCATGTGTATACATTGCTGCCGGAGGCGTCGAAAAGTTTAAAGTCATATTTCTGCCCACTTGTGTGGCTGATGACAATCGGTTCGTCTGTGTTGTTTCGTATCGTAAGCGACATGGCAAGTGCACCGTCGTCTGCAAACTCTGCTGATGCGCTGACAACTACCTCGGATCCATAACTGTCCAAAAGCGCGGTAAGGCGGGAAACGATTGTTACCGCTTCGGCGCGCGTCGCTCCATCTTTGGGAAACAGCATGTTGTCGCCCCTTCCGTTCACGAGCTTTAAAACAACAGAAGAATAAATCTCACCTCTGTAATCATCTGCAATCTGCGCATCGTCGTTAAATGGCACAGGTTTTACCATCGGTATGGGGTATTGGCCATTCGTTTTATAGTTGACCGCGTTCATAATCCAATGGATCATCTCTTCTCGGAGCAACGACTTATTGGGATTAAAATTGCCTCCGCTTTCAACAATTCCCGTCGTAACAAGATCGATCAGCTCGTTTGCCCAAACATCTGTGTTTTGCATATCGTCAAACGAATCCGTCACATCGGGTGCAGCGAAGTAATTAATCTGAATATTAAGCGCTCGATGCATAAGGCGTACGAATTCCATGCGCGTGATATCTCTGTCCGCATAGAATGAGCCTCTTCCGTCAGAAAAAACCTCCGGATATCCATATTTCGCCGCCGCATCTGCATACCATTTGTCTGAAATGTCAGCATAGTTATCCTTGAAATCCGATTGCGCAAAAACCGTCAGCGGAAGCGCCGTAAGCAGCATGGATGTGATAATAAAGATTGTGAGTAATTTTTTTTTCATATGAAACCTCCTTCGAATGTTAGCGTTCTATGCTCTTTGACGTTGATGTATCAGAAATTGTTCCGTCAAAAATCGAAAGCGTTGTGCAACTTTATACTTTGCATTCAGAAATTCCGCAACTTATCTGCTGTGCCCGCGTCCGGTAATCGGCACCCGGTCTATAACCTGACCTTTGCGAATAAAGTAAACATCATCGTATAGATTGACGGTCGTGCAGCAATGGCTGGGAATCAAAAACATCCGATCCCCCACTTTCTGCGGGAGGTCTTTGCCATAAATCGCGCAATGCTCCTCGCTCATGTCCGCATCGTATTCTTTGTAGCCCATAAAGCGCGGAGGACGCTGGTCGACGCTCACAGACTTAAGACCCGCATCCGTGATTACTCCATCGTTTGAACGGCTGATAACGGTAGCAAGCACAAACAGGCTGTGCTTGAATTTTACTCCCACCGCACGGTATGCCGCGTCCATAAAAAGGTAGCTTCCGGGTTGAACTTCGGTATAAACAGTATCTTTTATGTGAAATTCCACGGTACCGGTGCTGACTCCACTCACCTCTTTTACCGGAATACCCTTCTCTTCCAGATAAATTTTCAGAGAGTTCAGCTTTTCTTCCACTTTGGCCGACTCTGTTTCTCTGTTCGAGGGATCCTCTTCGTGTGCCAGATTGCCCGCGTAGGCTTGTATTCCATCAAATGAAAGATTCGGGCAGCTCATGATATGCTGTGCCAGCGCTTCGAATTCTTCCTTGGTGTGAACGCCGCAACGGTTCATACCGATATCGTATTCGACCAGGCAGTGAATAAGAGTATTCTGAAAAGCTGCCGCTTTTTGTAAATCATCAATATTTGGCAAACTGTCCACACAGACCGTCATCCTGCAGCAACCCGCAAGATATGCCAGGCGCGCAATCTTAGACTGTTCTGTGATTTGATTGGCGATCAAAACGTCCGGAATTCCTGCAAGCACAAGGTCTTCGGCTTCCGAAAGTTTGGCGCATGTGATACCTTTCGCCCCTCGTCTCATCTGCATATGGGCAATGGCCGTGCACTTGTTCGATTTATAATGTGGACGGAGCCGGGCGTTGCTGCCCTCCAGCAGCTTGTCCATGGCGTCCATATTATGTTCCAGGATGTCCAAGTCCAGGATCAGGGCAGGCGTTTCAATCTGTTCTATACGCATAAGCGCTCCTCCGTTTCTTACTTCACTTTCAGCGTTCGAAGATACGCTTTGGTATCGTCGCTGATGCGGTAACTTTCAATTGACTTCTGAATGGCCTTGTTATGCGTCCATTTTTGCAATCGCCGATCTTCGATAAAAGGCATCACGAAATTCGGCTGTTTTACAAGCGCAGTCGCGAAATACCAGGCAACCATCATGTTGATGTAATATTCCTCCGACCTGATTGATGCCACAAGCGCAGGCATTTTCGGCAAAAAACGATCGTCAAGAAAGTGACTCATGAGCATTCCGATTCCAAATCGAACGGTATACGTGCGATCGGATTGTAACCAGCCTTGTATCTTTTTATAAAGCTCCGCCGGATTTTTTTTGAAAACCTTTGGAGAAATCAGGTCGCAAGTGGCCCAATTGTCTATATAGGGGAGAAATGCCTCCAATGCTTTCATCGTAGCATCGTATTCTCCTATCGTCTCGATCAGAAAACCATGGAGATTGTTCTCTTCATAATAATGATGAGGCAGAATTTTGAAAAATTCTTCTGTCTGGGGTGTATACCCGTACTCTTTGGCAAGTTTTCGCAGTGCCGGTGTCCGGACGCCGATTACAGTTTCCGGGGCGATTGTCGGTGTCAGTTTGCTGCTGAAATCCCTGTATTTCACGTCCTGCAGTTCAAACAACTTGGCCTGTATTTCTTTTTCTATACCGATCATTTATACTTCTCCAAAGTCTCTTTTTGATTATTGTATCATATTTGCCTAAAAAAAAACAAAAACAGAAAAGACCCAGCCCAATATAGCATTAGGCTGAGTCCTTGCCGTAATATTTTCACTTTAAATATGCCCTTACATTAGCACAAAAACGCTTTTTTTTCAAGACTTGTACTCTGCAGGTTCCTATGTTAATAAGTATAGGGAGGCGAGAAACTATGAATGATTTTATTAACATTTCCGCGCAGCTGCAAAAAAATCAAAATATGGGTGTTTTATCAAAATGCAACCGGATTTCTGAACGTTTTGGACTTGTTCTGTCCGAAACGGCAATGCAACATTTGACCCAACAGCGTATGGAAATTCTGAAGGAAACAGGAAGAGTTGAATTTAGCGAGGGCATCCTTGCGAAGTTGGTTGAACGATTTTGTGATTCGCCGTATCTGCGTCAGGAAGAATACGAGGAAACGCTGCTTGCGTTGCAGGAGCTGTTTTACAATTATAAAAATGAGTGTCAGGACTTATTATCGGATGATGAGTTGTTAGATGCCCTATGCCTCATCTATAACGAAGTATCCTATGGGAGCGTTGAATTCCTTTCTGATATTCCCTGGGAGGAAATGTATCAGGTGGCCAGGACCGGAACTTTGGCAGGCACCGGGTTACAAAGATCTCCGCTGGAAGGAGTATATGATGATGAAGAAGAATGAACCCCGGAATCTGCGAGTTTCTCTGTCAGAACATGATCAACTTGCCTTTCAGGAAAAACTCCTATACTTCCTCGCATTTCAAACAGAGCGATACACGGCCGGTGACAGCAGCTCCGTAAGAGTAGAAACCGCGCGGGAATTGCTGAAATCGATTTGCTTTTGTCTTGGCGTTTTAGCGGAGCAACCGGACGAAAGGTGGGAATCACTCCTTAAACTTGACCTCCGGGCAGAATTTGAAAAAGGCCAACATGAAATCGAGAAAAAGATCGCATGGGGGCAATCCATCTGGGAAGGTATTTGTCTTTCTATGCCGGAACTCACCAATGACTACCTTGCCTATACATTACAAAGTATTCCCGTTTTCTGGAAACAGTATGACTATCGGTTTTTTGCACACGAGATTCCTTGCGACATTGACTATCCCCTGGCTGTTCCGGTGCCCGACAATTTTCATGGCGTAGATTATGTGAATTGTTATCTGGAACGCCTGCTGATTGAAATGCGCTTTCTTTGTACGTGTAAGCCGGAGAATGAAACTGATGTATTAAAGCTTTATTGCCGGGATTACAAGGGAACGTTTATCAATCTGTTCGAACCGATATTTACCAATGCTTTGGGACTTGCGCTCGTTGGAAGAAATGGTAAACGACTTATTCTGGGCAATGATGACTTGAATGTCCTCTACCAACTGTTTGAAAATAATCCCCGGCAACAAATCGAAAAAAAACTGTGCAATGCCGCCCAAAAGCTTCTGGATGATTGTGGGATGCATCATAAAAGCTGTTTGGAATATGCGGTTACATACTGCAAACAGCTTGCTGTCAGAATTGAGAGAGTGAAAGACTGCGGCGGTCTGGGCGGAATTTTCCTAACAAGGCAACCCTAAAAAGCAGTGTAATGAGAAAAAATCAGCGCCAAAAAAACTTTTGCAAAAGCTCGACAGAATCAGCGTCGAATTTTATCAATCCGTCCTCTCGCATTTTTGCAAGTTCCCTCGATAAGGAAGTTCTCTGTACTCCGATTTTTTCAGCCAAAGCTTTCTTTGTGATGCTGAGCTTAATTATATTTCCATTTTGCTTCTTAAACTCATATTCAAGGTAGCTCGTAATGCTATCGCGTATTGTTCTATTTACATAGTGCTTTATTCTGTCTCCGAGAATGACCGTATGGTCCGATACATATTCAAGATAGCTCCTTAAAAAATCATGCTTATCAGAAAACAGCTGAAATAATCGGGCTTTATTTATGTCAAGAATCACTGTGGTCTCTTTTGTGGTGACGGTCATGGGATAATACGGATTTTTTGAAAACATAAGATTGCCCCCAAGGATATCTCCGCTGAAAAACTCCGCTATGGTCATAAGATTGCCGGATTCGTCAATGCGCTCTATCACGACTCTCCCTGACAGAATAATTTCCAACTTGGAACATACTTCGCCCACAAAATGAACAATATTGTTCTTTCCGTACTCAGTCGTTTTAAAACTCCCTTCCTTCAGGAAAATTTCAATCTCTTCGGGTCTTATTGATTTGATAAGGTCAACCTGTTTCATCACCTCTAAATATTTTTTCAAAACAACCCTCCTTTAGTGTTACATTGGTAACACTCTTTTTGCTATTTTATCACTACAATGAGAACATATCAATTAAAGGAGGGTAAATATGGATATATTTACAATTGCATTCTGGGTTATAGCTATTTTGCTTACGGCTATTTCGCTTATAAAGGACAAAACGAATACATTCGAGGCAATGAAAAAATCAAAAACCATGATGGGAAGTATGTTAAGCGATATTATTGCCATCATATTTCTGATTGGCCTTGTTTTAACGTTTATACCGCCTGAAACCATTAAGACGGTTTTAGGTTCGACGAACACGTTTGTGGCGACTATCGCTTCTGCGCTTGCCGGCAGCATTACTCTAATCCCGGCTTTTGTTGCCTTCCCTTTGGTTGGATCTTTGGTCAATGTCGGAGCAAGCATTGTTCCTGCCGTCGCATTCCTTACAACGCTTACAATGGTAGGGATCGTCACGTTCCCGCTTGAAAAAAAAGAGTTTGGAACAAAAT
>CAZSPZ010000012.1:39840-46883 GCA_964608965.1 uncultured Oscillospiraceae bacterium
TATTTGCGCTCACTAGAAATCTGCTTAGCTTTGGGTTTGCGATTGTTGTCGCGTTGACCATGGGGGTAATCTTATGAAGATCAGTACAATGATAAAAAAGAATAATTTACTCTTTGTGGTTGCGCTTGCATATATCGCAATACTGGCCCTATCGCCTGACAAAGCGATGAAATCAATTGGAAACAGTGTGTATTATTTGGTTGAGATGTTTCAGATCTTACCCGTTATCTTCCTGTTAACAGTCGTGATTGAAGCTTTGGTTCCCAAAGAAATGATCATGCGTGGATTTGGAGAGAAATCAGGGTTTAAAGGTAATTTGCTTGCGTTGTTGCTGGGAAGCATCTCGGCCGGCCCGATCTATGCCGCATTTCCTATCAGCAAGACCCTGCTGGGAAAAGGCGCAAGTATTTCCAACATTGTAATCATTCTTAGCGCTTGGGCTGTCATAAAAGTTCCCATGCTCGCCAACGAAGCAAAGTTCCTTGGTGTTGATTTCATGATTGCCAGATGGGTGCTTACCGTCATTGCGATTTTTATTATGGCTTACATTACCGGTATGATTGTAAAAAAGAAGGACTTACCGGTTGATTCAAACAATGTAAAAACGCTGGAAATAAATGAAGACTATTGTATCGGTTGTGGCCTTTGTGTGAGAATGCTGCCGGATTATTATGAAATGAAAAATAACAAAGCCTTCGTATTGAAAGCCCCGGAGGGGGAAAAAGCGCAACTCGCAATACAAGAATCCATCGAAAAATGCCCTTCCCAAGCAATTATTTTAATGAAAGGAGAGTAAATATCATGAAATACATTGCCAACACCATTCGTATACTGTTTCTTGTACTGTTTATACTTTTGCTGGTAAACGGGAAAGTAGTATTGTGGCTTGCCTTGTTTGCAATCAGCCTGATTGCTGCTCTGATTTTCGGCAGAATTTACTGCGGGTATGTCTGCCCCATGAATACAGTGATGATCCCTATTGAAGCGCTGTCAAAAAAGTTGAAACTTCAAAGAACAGGTGCGCCAAAGTTTCTGGAAAGTGGCGCATTCACATGGATAACCTTGGTCATAAGCATAGCAGTCATGCTCATGTCAAAACGATTGCTGCATATGGAGCTGCCGATTCTGCCCTTCTGGTTCGTAATGTCGATTCTTGTAACGCTTTGGTACAAGCCAGCTGTTTTCCACAACCTCATTTGCCCGTTTGGAGCTCTTCAAAGGACTTTTGGCAAATTTGCGATGCTTTCGCAAAAGGTTGATAAAGAATCATGTATTGGCTGCAAACTCTGCGAAAAAGCCTGCCTTTCCGATGCGATCGTTGTTTCTTTGGAAGACAAAAAAGCCATAATCAACACCGCATTATGCCATCAATGCACGGATTGTCGACAGGTTTGCCCCAAGAATGCTATTCGCTACAGCAAGTAAAAACGCCTGATTACTCCGTATGTTGTAATTACAACATACGGAGTATGTATCGCAGTGTATTATTATTTTACAAACTACACTTACAATGCAACATGTTAAAAATATATAGGAGGCATGAATTATGGTTGAAAAGGTTTTTAATTTATCTGTCAGCGACGAAAAAGTTGTTGAGAAAGTAGTATTTGACGAGAACATTCATTATCTGCACATGGTATTCAACAAGGACGAAGGTCTGCCGGAGCATTTTTCAAATTCAAACGTCTATATGACCGTCATTCGAGGAAAACTCTCCATATGTCTGGATGAGCAGGAATTTCACGAATACGAGGCCGGAACTCTTATAACTATTCCGTTTCAAACAAAAATGAATGTAAAAAATCTACATGATAAAACATTGGAACTGATTGTCGTAAAGGCACCTGCTCCGAAAAACTAAAGAAAAAGAAGAGAGAAAGCGGATGGTTTTGTTGCTTTCTCTCTTTTTATTTAGCAAAGAAACGTCTACACATCCTATTTGCTTTCGACATTTTCAAATTCAAGCAGAAAATACGGAGAAGCCTCTTCCGCACCTCTTCCGTCAGCATTAATGCTAAAATACCTCTTTACGCCATTTTCGTCCATAAAGGATATTCCGTATGGCGGGAGTACTTCCGGAGCGGTCATTTCTACTACAAACGGTTTTTCGGGCAGCAATTCATCAACAGAAAACAATGTATCGCCTGCACACAAAGAAATTTCATCTCCCGTTTCGACATACCCAACAGCAATAAAAGCAAAATCTTTTATTTTCGTATCTGTCCAAATGATGAGCTTTAAAGAATCCTCGTCCGCGGTGTACTCATGAAATGAATCGTATTCGCTTAAACGTTCTTCCTCCGCAATAGCGATATGGAAGTTTTCCAGGCTTGACTCTGTATATTCAAATGGCGTTCCGGATTCACCGGTCGTCGGTTCCAATGGATCGGTAACTTCCGGCGCCTCTTGCTCTTGGCATCCACCCACTCCAAGCATCAAAACCAAAGTCAATATAACGGCTATCATTTTCTTTTTCATGTTTTAGAACCCTTTCTCAATTTGCAAATCACATTGGTATGTGAATGCATCTTCTCAATATACAATCGCAACTAGGCATATCTTCCGCTTCTTATTTCAAAAAACAATTAGCCCATACGCCAAACGCGCTGAACAGTGTGAGTATGACAGGGAAAATATAATCACTCGGGGCACTGTCAGTAAGGACCGTAAGAATAAGAAGCACTATACCTAATATCAAACATACTACCGATCCTACCGCAGCTACAATGGGCGGTAAATTCAGGGAGACTCTGTCGCTGCTTTGGGTTTTCCCTTTATTTTTATTGTAGATGGAATAGCTGACATGCTTTCCTGTTTTCTTTGCAAAATACTTTCCGCCGTTCATTCCACCCATAATAAAATCTCCGTATTTTTCATTCCTAAAAATAGCGCCTTACCCTATTCATATATTCTTTGTATTCTTCGCCGAATTCCTTTATGCACCATCTCTCTTCCGAAAGAATGATCCAATGTGCGGATATTTGAAATACCATTAAGAAGGCAAACAATATCAATGAACGGGTAAGCAGCACACAACCTAAAAAGTAAATAAAATATCCGACATACATAGGATTACGGGAGATCTTATATAATCCTTTCAGCATTATACCATTCTCTTTGGGTTTGGCAAAATTAAACATTGATGCAACGCAAACAATAATGCCCAAACCATATACGATTAAGCCGAAATAAAACCATGGGTTTTCCATACTGATTTTGAGAAAAAACAAGTAAAGAAAAAGGAGAACATTTGCTGCTTGATAAAACAAATAAGCTATTTTTTCTTTGCCAAGCAGCAAGGGAAAGAAGGCCGCGCGTTTCAACGCGCTTTTATCCAATAAGCCTAAAAGCACGAAACGGATCAGTATAAATGGTATAAGTGCCCAGGCTGCGTTCATCGTAGGCTCGCTTTCATAAAATGCGGATCATATGCAAGATGCACTCACAGTTTACTATGCCAATAAAAGGAAGTCGATTGCATTTTAGCTATCGGCTTCCTTTTGCATTCAAATTGTACTCATGCTCAAAAATTATTCCCACTTGAAAAATTTGAGCGCAATTGCAGAACACACCAGTGCAACGACTACCATGACAGCAAGTGGCAACAACATATTATTATCCATGGGCAAGCCGAGTGCTGCAGATTTGAGGATCTTGACTCCTTGTGTAAGTGGCAAAACATCAACAACACTTCTCATGATTGACGGCATTACTTCGTATGGCAAGGTTGCACCTGAAAATACAAGCATCGGGAAATATAGTGCACTTGCAATCACTCCCGCAATTTTTGTATTTTTTGCGATACCTCCCACCATGATTCCGATGCTAAACATCGCGACCATAACGAGCAGCCAGCCAAAAATAAAGTATAGGAAATTACCCGCCATTCTAAAACCAAAAAATACGGATGCGATCGCCAGCAAAGTAATCAGAGAAACGAGAGCATAAATGAAATACATCGTCACTTCCGCAAGCAAAATTGTGACGGGGCTTATAGGTGTAACTTTAAACCTTTTAAGAATTTTCTTACTTCGGTAGTCTGATATAACAAGAGGTAACCCCATCACACCTCCGGCACAAATCGCTATCGTGGTCAAAGCACCGAAAGACTGTTGCATAAATGTATAATTTGCACCGTCAAAAGCTGGTTTGCCGCCATAAATGACTCCTAATATTATCAAAATAATAATGGGCATAATCAGTGCAAAAATCGGCATGTCCATACCGCGCAAAGATAACTTCAATTCTGTTTTCAACAATGTTTTATAAGCTTTCATCTTTTATCGCCTCCTCGTCTGTAAACCAGAGATATGCATCCTCGAACTTTTCGCATCCACTTTGCGCAACAGCTTCTGCAACTGTTCCGTAAAAGACAGATTCCCCTTTCTTGAGTATATAGATTTCATCGCACAATGCTTCTACTTCGTCCATAAAGTGTGATGTCAGAAGAATAGTAAGGCCGTTTTCCTTTAGTTTCTTCATTGCCTCCCATACATCTCGTCTGGCTCTTGCATCTAACCCTGTGGTCAGTTCATCTAAAAACACAAGCTTTGGATTTGATATCAGCGCCAACACAATAAATAATCGTTGCTGTTGCCCTCCCGACAGTTCTTTTACCAGAGATTTGCTTTTATCATCGATGCCGAATTTCGCCAGTAAGTTATGCCATTCTGACGGGTTTTTATAAAGGGAAACTGTTATTTCGCACAGTTCGCCCACCTTTATGTTTTCTTGATAGTTTGCCTCCTGAAACTGTACGCCTACCATTTCAAACAGCTCTTTCCGGTTCGTGACGGGATTAAGTCCCATTAAAGACATTTGGCCACTGTCAGATTTTTTCGTACCGAGCACGCATTCGATTGTTGTGCTTTTTCCGGCACCATTTGCACCAAGCAAGCCAAACACGGTACCGCTTTTTACGGAAAAACTTAAGTCGTCAACAGCTTTCAGCTCTCCGTATGATTTTGAAAGGTTTTCCACTATGATTGCATCGTTCATTTCTTTCCCTCCTTTGGTTTATAAAAAAAATAACACCAAACAAAAGTCTGGTGTTAAAGTAGAGGGTTTTAAAATTTACTTTTCATTTCCAGGAGCATTTGCAGTATGCTTTCAGCGTTGTTTTTTGCCGATTTCAGAGAAACGATCAACTTGTCACAAACAGAAATAATGTCTTCGTCAACATTCGGGGTGTTTAGCGAAACGATTATATCGGTATCGGAATTTTCGGAAAGCGCATTGATCATTCGAAGGATTGCGGCAAGAGAATAGTTTGCACACCGCAGTGAGCGAATAATCTTTATTTTCTGAATATCTTGTCCATCATATACGCGATATCCATTCTCTTTGCGTTTAACTTTGATTAACCCGTTCATCTCCCAGTTGCGAAGTGTGTCCATTGTGATATCAAGCATCAGGGAAACTTCTTTGCATTTTAAAATAATTGGGGGCGCACTTTGGATGCCTTGCAGGAGCGTATTTGTAATAGCAGCCGCCTCCCTTGCGTTTGCTATTTCTGTTTGAGTTACGGAAATATACTCTTCTGTTAAGGAAATCGCTTGATCATAATGCTTCATTGCAGATAATTTTACAACCTCAACCATTCGTTTCCGAAGACCGCTTTGCAGCGCTTCTATTTGAAACGCAGTGCGGGCAAGTCGAAATTGCTCCACATGAATATCTGTAAAAACTCGGTAACCATTTTCTTTTCGAAGCGGTTTTGGAATAAATCCTAAATCTTCGTACATTCGCACGGTATTGGGATGTATCCCGATTATTTTCGCCACTTGTCCGGTTGTATATGTATTGTCGATGATATCACCTGCTTACTTCGGAATAATAGCAATAGAATTGCATGAAAACACACATGTATTATTCCTCATTCAAAATTCTAATCCGGAAAATCTTTATCCTATTTGCCTATCACTTCATTATTCTGTGTGTTCATTCTCATATAAGGCAGCCATATCATGTATTCGCCGCCTCATTTCTGAGCGTATATGCAACGGCTCTAAACACTCGCATTGATCGCCAAAACTAAAAAGAATATCGTAATAATAATCGTTTTCTATGAAAGGAAAACTAACAATAAAATACTCATCACCGTCCGCCCAAAAATCTTCATGAGAGCAATAATCGAGTACCCTATCCATGACAGATTTATGAATGCGGATTTTGATTTTTGTTTGCATCGTTGCCACAATATCAGTAATGTCTAACTGCGGTTTTTGATAATTTCGAGGCGTAAAAACCACCTCTTGTATTTGCAGGTTTGATGTGCGGGATAGTTTGAATAAACGAAAATCATTTCTTTTATGACAGTAACCTTGCCAATACCAATGACTGCCTTTCAATACAAGCTGATACGGCTCGGCTGTTCGTGCGGTTTTATTTCCGTAGCGGTCCGCATATTCAAAAGAAAGTAGCTTATTTTCCTGCAAAGCTGTTTTGATAATTTCTAAAGATGGTTGTATGTTCCTGTTGCCCATCCATGGACTTAAATCTATATATATTTGATTTGCTTTTAATTCAATGTCTTTCGCTCTGTCGGCAGGGATAAAACTCTTGACTTTCGCAAGGGCGTTTACCAGTTCATTACCTCGTATCATGCCCGAAAGACTGGAAAGCCCCATCAAGATAGCGGAAAGGTCGGCAGTCGAAAAAACCTTTTTATCAATCTTGTATTCCTGCATGATTTCAAAGCCGCCGCCCACTCCCGATGCCCCGCGAACAGGAATACCCGCCATGTTGATAGTGTCTATGTCGCGGTAGATTGTGCGGGGTGAAACTTCAAACATATCTGCTAACTCCTGTGCGCCTATACGCTCTTTATCAAGGAGTATCATAATAATGCTAACAAGCCTGTCAACTTTCATCTGATAGCCGCCTTCCAAAATTTCTTTTATCATTACAGATTGTTGCCATACTGTTGTCAACAATTACATGGTACAATAAAAAAGCAAACAAATCAATCTACCTATCAGGAGGAGACACTATGCAGAAAAAAGCCTTGGTAATAATAGATATTCAAAATGACATAACGAAGA
>CAZSPZ010000013.1:0-44696 GCA_964608965.1 uncultured Oscillospiraceae bacterium
GTTTGGGATAGGAACGATATTTTTATCTATATATATAACGGCAACACAAGCATTTTTTTATGATTTGGCAAACGGCAATCTCAGCGTAAGCCGAATGGCGGAGCCTCTTGCTACCGCAGAAAACTTAATCGAGGAAAAAGAAGAGAATCATGAATAACTTACAGGGTGTATCCGATACGGGAAGACAATTTGTTACACTGCTCTTTGCCGGAGATATCAATGTATACAGTGTGGCCAGAGCTTTTCATGAAGCATATGGCATAGTATCCACTGTATATGGGAAATATCCTACCGGAGTTTGCCGCGACAGCAGGATTATCGATTATCATGTAAATCCAAACATAGAAGAATCCGAAGAGTTTCTGAACGTTGTTCGCGCATTTGCGGAAGAAAACCGGGACAAATCGGTGCTCCTTATCGGATGCGGAGACAGTTACGTCGAACTGGCAAGTCGGAATAAAAGCAAATTACCGTCCAACGTGATTGCTCCTTATATTGATATCGAGCTGATGCATTCGCTTATTTCAAAAGAGCGCTTCTATGAATTTTGCCGGGAATCCGGGGTCGATTATCCGGATACTTTTGTTCACTATAAAGACATGGGATCGGATTTTGATTTGCCTTTTCCCGGACCGTTTATCATCAAGCCTTCCAACGGAATCGAATATTGGCGCCATCCTTATGCTACACAAAAAAAAGTATATAAAGTGGATACGAGAGAAGAATTGGAAAATGTCCTGCATGATATTTACGGCTCCGGATACATGGAGGCTGTAATTATTCAAAATTTTATTCCGGGCGACGACACATATATGAGAGTTCTCACCAGTTATTCCGACAGAAACGGTAAAGTGCGCATGATGTGCCTTGGGCATGTGCTTTTGGAAGAGCATACTCCCCACGGCATCGGAAACCATGCGGTAATCCTTACGGAATTCGAAGAAGAATTAATGGAAAAATACAGATCCCTGCTGGATGGTCTGCACTATATAGGATTTTCGAATTTTGATATTAAGTACGACATGCGGGACGGAAAGCATAAAGCTTTTGAAATCAACACGAGGCAAGGACGAAGTAATTATTATGTGACGGGTTCGGGCGCAAACATCGCCCGGTACTTAGTTTCGGATTATCTGGATGAGCAAACGCTCGATTTGAATCTTGTGGATACCCAGTCTCTTTGGATGGTCGTTCCCCGAAAAGTGGCTTTCCAATATATAAAGCCGCAAGAATATATATTGAAAATGAAAGAATTGATCGAGACCGGAAACTGTGTCAACCCATTATACTACAGCAAAGACCGGGGCATAAAAAAACGCTTTGCCCTGGCAAAAAACCAGCTGGGACATTTTATGAAATATAAGAAATACCTGGGGAAATGATGAAACAAACCTACACATTGGCTGACTATCAGCGAAAATTGGAGGAGAAGCATCTTGCGCTGCGTAATATAACGGAGGAGTCGCTTTTAAACGAGCCTGTCCGCTTTATTACTTTCGATTCAAAATCAGTGCAAAATGGGACTCTTTTTGTTTGCAAAGGGCAGGGGTTTAAAAAAGAGTATTTGGAAGACGCTTTCAATAGAGGCGCGTTCTGTTACATTTCGGAAACGGAAATGGGCCCTTGGCCGGGTTTGATTGTTACGGACATAAAAAAAACAATGGCTCTGCTGGCGAATATGTTTTACGGGGAACCCTGGAGAGATTTTCCTTTGATCGGCCTTACCGGGACGAAAGGAAAATCCACGACAGTATATTTTTTGAAGAACATCATTGACAAATATAGCGAAACCACCGGCAATGGGCGCCTTGGCTATATTTCTTCCATCGATACGTTTGATGGTGTCGAGTTGACAGAATCCCATCTTACGACGCCGGAAGCTTTGGTTTTGGCCAAGCATTTCTATAACGCAAGAAATACCGGATTATACGGGATGGCGATGGAAGTATCTTCCCAAGCTCTTAAATATGACAGAACATTAGGCATAGAGTTTGATATCGGCTGTTTTCTGAATTTCGGTGTTGACCATATCGGAGATAAAGAACATGTCGACGCAGAGGATTATTTGACTTCGAAACTCAAATTCTTCGATCAGTGCAAGACAATTTGTTTAAACCTCGATACCGATGAGCTTCCCAGAGTTCTTTCCGCAATACGCAGTTCCAAGCTCTTGGAAAAACTCATCACATATTCTCCCTCGGGGCACACGCCTTGGGAAGGAGGCTATGCGGATTATATTGCCGCGGACATCCGTAAATCCGGAGATGAAACGGTTTTTCATATTCAAAAACTCCGCCCGGGCTGCGATGCGGACATTTCCTACGAGGACATGGGAGAATTCAAATTGACAATCCCGGGGTTGTTCAATGTGGAAAACGCGCTAGTCGCTGCCATTGTATGCTTTGAGTTGGGAATTCCTGTGGAAGCGGTAAGAAGCGGCCTTTATGATGCAAAAGCTTCGGGACGCATGGAAATTTTCAAGAACGAAGAACGGCAGATTGTTGTGATCGTGGACTATGCTCATAACCGCATGAGTTTTGATCGCCTGTACTCTTCGACAAAAGAAGAATATCCGGGATGGCGAATAGAAGCATTGTTTGGATGCCCCGGAGGAAAAGGGCTTCAAAGAAGAGAAGAACTCCCCGAAGTGGTTTCAAAATATGCAGATTACGTTTGGATCACCGAGGAGGATGCGGGCGAAGAAAGCGTGGAAGAGATTTCAGAGCTTCTGCTGAGCAACCTTAAAAAGTACGGCTGTTTGGCAAAAGTAATCCCGGACAGGGAACAAGCCATTCGCACGGCTATCCAATCCGCAAAACCCAAGACCGTTATCGTGATGACAGGCAAAGGCAGAGAGCTTTATCAGAAGCGGGGAAAAGAATATATTCCGGTGGAGTCGGACGTGCAGTTGGTCGAAAAGTATTTGCCGCTACGCTGATCAGTCTTCCGTGTCTTCTGAAATATCAATGTCCTCTGAAATATCAATTTTATCGAATGCTCCAAGTTCCATCGAAATTTCGTCCATCTGATAATCCAGGCAATCTTCGAAGTCGTATTGATGTTTGTTTTCTCCTAATTTTTCTGCCCGGTATAATGTGACGGCATCCAGCAAAGAACAAGATGCGCCGTCTACAGAGACCGCATCGGGTTTTATGAACCACATTCTGAATCGATAGAGTTCCTCTGTAAACGTCCGTCGAATGTTCGGCTCTTCCAGATTTTCCGCCAACAACAGCAGCCTTTGTTTGATTGTTTCTATCAGGGTAAAAAGTTCCGTCGTTTCGTCGGGAAGGTTATCCGATAATTCATCCATATAATTTTCGAGCAGCTCGCCGATGACTTCACTTTCTACTTGCGACAAGATCGTGTAAAACAAGTCGAAAGGAATTTCATCCTCGTATTCCAGAAGATCCGCCAATTGCTCGAAGTATTCAAAGTCGGCAAGATCTTCCATGTTCAGCATCTCCATAAGCTTTTGAAGTTTCATGGTTCCTCCTAAAACTTGCGCAGGGCAATCTTAAATTCGTTGTGAGAGACGATTCGATTGATCATGTTCACAAAATTTTCGGACAAATCGCTGGCGCAGAAAGTGTTTTCTCCCTCCGCTTTGTCTGCCAAAAGATTGTAATCTGTCAAAGAATCGACAACTGCTTGGACAATCGTTTCCGAAGGGTTGATGATTTTAAGGGACGGGAAACTTTTACGAAGGTTTTCCATAATAAGGGGATAGTGGGTGCAACCTAAAACAAGGGTATCGATTTTATGATAGTCGACAAATTTGTCCAAATAATGGTGGATCGTAAGATCCATGATTTCGTTTTCTATAATACCTTCTTCAATAAGGGGTACAAAGGCAGGACAGGCCAGAGAGTGAATGGACAAGTCCTTTCTGTGCGCCGCGATGGCGCTGTTGTAGGATTTACTTTGAATGGTCACTTTCGTGCCGATGATCCCTATGGAATTCTCCTCTGTGCACGTTCTGGCGATTTCCACAGCCGCGGGCTTAATGATGCCAACAATCGGTATGTCCGGATAAGCTTCCTTTAATGCTTCGATAGCAATGGAAGAGATGGTGTTGCAGGCAATCACCAGCATTTTTGCTCTCTGCTTTACGAGAAAATCAGCGATTTGCAGCGCAAATTCGCACACTGTTTCCGGACTCTTTGAGCCGTAAGGTGTTCTGGCTGTATCTCCGAAGTATATAATATGCTCTTTGGGGAGTGCCTTTGTCAAAGGGTTAACGCAAGTCAGCCCTCCCAATCCCGAGTCGAAAATTCCAATGGGGCGGTTGTCCATGGGGGTCTTCCTTTCTTATATTTTATGCTATAATATTATAACATATATCAAAGAAAGCGAGTTATATAATCATGGCGAAAGACAGAAAAGATATCAATAAAAATGATCGATGGGACATCGAAGCGATGTACGTTGATGTGTCTTCTTGCGAAAAAGATATGGAAGAAACGCTGGCCATGGCCGAGGGTTACAAAATGCATAAAGGTAACGTCGGCAGCAGCGCAGCTGCGTTACTGTCCGCTTTAACGGATAAGGATAAAATTTGGCAGAAGGCAGAGCGGGTATATGTATATGCCAGGATGAAAAGAGACGAAGACAACAGGGTTTCGGAATTTCAGGCCTTATGCGATAAAGCGCAGGTTATGGTGGCAAGAGTATCAGAGGCTACCAGTTTTTTTAGCCCTGAATTTTCGGACATTCCGGTTGAAAGGCTCCGGGCGTTTCAAAAAGAAGAAGCCGGGCTGGATATATATTCGCATTTTATTGACGAGCTTCTGCGGAACAAACCTCATGTGTTGTCAAAGAAAGAAGAAAAACTTCTTGCTCAAATGAGCGAATTGACGGAAGCCACCAATGACACGTTTACCATGCTCAATAATGCGGATATTCGTTTCGGAAGCATTAAGCTCGAGGACGGAAAAGAAGTAGAAATTACGCACGGCACGTACATCCGACTGATGCAAAATTGGGACCGGCGGGTTCGAAAAGAAGCTTACGAGCGAATGTACAAAGCTTATGAAAATCAAAAAAATACCCTGGCTACTCTATACCACTATAATACGAAGCAAGATGTGGTGTTTTCAAAAGTCAGAAAACATTCTTCCGCTCTTGATGCGGCGCTTTTTGGCGATAATATTCCCAGAAAAGTCTACGAGAATCTGATTCGCGAGGTAAACGAAGCGTTGCCATCCCTGCATCGTTATATTGAGCTTCGCAAAAGAGTGCTTAAAATCGATGACCTTAAAATGTACGATGTCTATACGCCGCTTTTTGAACATGCCAAAGAAAGCATCGCATATGAAAAAGCTCAAGAGATGGTTAAAGAAGCGCTGAAGCCGTTGGGTTCCCGGTACGTTGAGGCCGTCGCGGAAGCCTTTGGCCAAAGGTGGGCCGATGTATATGAAAGCGAAGGGAAGACCAGCGGAGCGTATTCGTTCGGAAGTTATGACAGCATGCCGTATTTATTGTTGAATTACGACGGCAGGCTCGAAGATGTTTTTACCGTCATTCATGAAATGGGCCACTCCATGCATTCCTACTATACCCGTCAATCGCAGCCTTTTGTTTACGGCTCCCATTCTATTTTTACAGCGGAAGTTGCCTCCACCGTCAACGAGGCGCTCCTTATGCGCCATCTTGTGGGCAAGGCGAAAAATAAAGAAGAAAAGGTATACCTGCTCAACTTGTATCTGGAAGAATTTCGAACGACGCTTTTCCGGCAAACGATGTTTGCTGAATTTGAAATGACCACACATCAAGCGATAGAAGACGGAGAAACGCTGACTGCCGAGTGGCTTTCCCAAACTTACGGCAAGCTCAACAGAAAATACTATGGGCCCGGATTGGATTACGACGATAATATCTCGATGGAATGGGCACGGATTCCTCATTTTTACAACGCATTTTATGTATATAAGTATGCGACAGGGTATTCTGCCGCGACTGCATTATCTGAAAACATCCTCTCGACGGGAGAATCTGCGGCGAAGAGTTATATCGAATTTCTGAAGGCAGGAGAAAGCGACTACCCCATCAATCTTCTGAAATTTGCCGGTGTTAATATGGAAGAGCCCGAACCTGTCAGGGAAGCCCTTCACACTTTCGATTCGATCCTTGAGCAACTCGAAGAACTGGTGTAAAATGAACGAAATGCGTCTTATTGCTACGGAGGTTCAATTGAAGAAAATTTATGTATACAACAATGAAACAGAGCTTTCGGAGAACGTAGGCGCGCAGCTTCGCCGGAAATTGACGGCAGAAGGATTCGACGTGCCGATGAGTTTTGATTGTACTGTAGAACTCCTTGTTTGCGTGGGAGGAGACGGCACGCTGCTCAGAGGTCTTCGGGCTTTTGATTTTCCACCCATCCCTGTCGTGGGCGTCAATACCGGACACCTTGGATTTTTTCAGGAACTTCAGCACGAGGAACTGGATCAATTGATTCAGCTATGCAAAAATGGCGAGTACAGCGTGCAGCGGCACAGGCTCTTGCGGGCTACCGTATATACAGACGCAGACGTATCAGAAGAATATCTGGGATTAAACGATATTGTCATCAAGGGAAACGTGTCGCGTATCACGCATTTAAACATGACCATCGGCAACAGTTTCATTGAAAAATTCAGCGGAGACGGCATTTTGATTGCCTCTTCTGCCGGAAGCACCGCCTATAATTATTCACTGGGGGGAAGCATTGTGGATCCCCGGGTCGATCTGCTTCAGATCACACCGATCGCACCGATGAACACAACGGCTTTTCGCTGTTTTACCTCGAGTATTCTTTTGCCGCCGGATATGGCGATTCACATTTTCCCGGAATATGACTTCGACAGGGGAGCAGTTGTCGTCGTGGATGGAATGGAGCATAATTTTAAAAATGTCCAAAAAGTGACGGTCGATTTGTCTTCCCGGGAAATCCAATTGATCCGGTTGGCGAATTATGATTTTTGGACAAAAGTAAAGACGAAATTCCTGTAATGGACAACAGACTGACGTATGAATTAAACAAAGAAGATGAAAATCTTTATATAAAGGAATTGCTGCAGCGCCGCTTTCACTTTTCTTCCCGTCTTATCCGGAAGCTAAAGATCCAAGGCGGTGTCTTTGTGAACGAAAAGGCTGTACGCCTTAACGAGCGCGGCCGGGCCGGGGATATCCTTCGGGTCGCTTTCCCGGAAGAAACCAGTTACTTTGAGCCCGAGGACATCCCCGTTGCCGTCGTCTACGAAGACGACGACCTGCTTGTGGTAGACAAGCAGCCCGGCCTCGTGGTTCACCCGACGAAAAATTATCAAACAGGCACGTTGGCCAACGCTTTGACAAACCATATGAATCAAAACGGGCAAATGTATAAAATACGTTTCGTCAACCGTTTGGACAGAGACACCTCCGGCTTGATTGTCATCGCAAAAAATTCTCACTGTCAGGATTTTATGGTGCACGAAATGGAGAGCAACAGTGTCGTAAAGCGTTACCTGGCTATCGTTCACGGAGTGATTGCCGAAGAAAACGGCACAATTGATCTTCCTATCGACAAGGATTACGATCACGCGGCAAGGCGGAAGGTGACAGCGGCGGGTTACGCATCGGTCACGCATTACAAAGTTTTGGAACGATTTACGGCCGGTCCAGAAAACGGAGCAATCCCCGGGTATTCCCTTCTTGAAGTAAAGCTTGATACCGGCCGCACCCATCAGATCCGAGTGCACTTAACCCATATCGGTCACCCTATTGTGGGCGATGAATTATATGGTCAATTGTACGGTTACGATAAAATTCCGGACTGGATGCAAAGGCAGGCACTGCATGCGGCAGAGTTGGAATTCAGACAGCCCACAACCGGAAAGTATATTAAAATAAAGGCACCGCTGCCCGAAGATATGGAGCTTTGCCTTCAGAAGATAAGAATGGAGAGAGAAAAACATGTCCACCCGTAAAATTGCACTGATATTTGTAGGCAGTATGATCGGTGCCGGTTTTGCGTCAGGAAAGGAAGCCTGGCAGTTTTTCGGAGTGTTCGGCATAAAAGGTCTGGCCGGTATTGCATTGGCTGTATTTTTATATTGCTTTCTTGGATATATCAGCGTTTCCATTGCCGGAAAGCTAAAAAGCGGAGATATTGCCACGATGATTTGCCCGGTGGAAAATGCTGCGATCAGAACGTTTATCGGGATGATGATGTGCGCGTTTCTGCTAGTCGCCTATGTGGCGATGCTGGCTGCCGGAGGCGCTTTGGTCGAAGCAAGGGTGGGTCTGTCCCATGTGGCCGGAAGCTTTATATATATGCTGCTGGCTATCGTAACCGCGCTGGGCGGATTTGAAAGAGTGGCTTCGCGTATCGGTAAAGTGGCGCCTATATTGGTGGCCGGAACTCTCGTGATCGGATTGTTTCTTATCCTTCGAAATACCGAAGCGATTTTCCGTGCAAAGGCGTCTGCAGCGAGTCCTTTTGCGTCGCATTGGGTGCCGGCGGCCATCGGTTACGTCGGCTATAATATGACAGCTGCCGTCCCTGTTCTCGGACAATGCGCGCTCCGGGCAAAAGATGCTGCGACAGCTAAAAAAGGCGCTCTTTTAGGCGGAATTTTACTGGGCATTTGTTCCGTGATTCTGTTTTTTGTTACATTGACGGACCCCAAGCTTGCAGCCTCTGCAGCCTTGCCCATGCTTTCCTTTGCCGGCGACATATCCGGATTTCTTGGGAACATATATGCCTTATTCCTTCTGATTGCGATATTCGGTGCGGCGACGACGTGTTTTTACGGATTTACGACGAAGCTGGGGAGTGTTCGCCACCGTTCCCTTATCATTTGGACTGTCGGCATCGGCGGATATGTGCTTTCTCTTTACGGTTTTTCAAATTTTGTAGCGAACGTTTATCCTGTCGTGGGCTACTTAAGTGTCGCTTTTTTTATGATGGAAATATGGAATTTTATTCGCCTTAAAGATCAACGCGTCGAGTGAAAGAATGAGGGCGGAAGACATTCCGCTTGACAATCCGAAAGGATTGCGTAAAATGAGTTAAGACCTATTATATTAGGTGAAAAAGAATATAGATGTTGCTAAGAAGAGTAGTTTTCAATGTCTTTTCAGAGAGGGAATCGAGGCTGAAAGTTCCCAGGACCTCTTGCAGACGAAGGTCGCTTAGACTAAACAGACATCAAACAAATGAGTGCCGGGTACGCAAGTGCGCCGGAACAAAGGTGGTACCGCGGAATTACATCCGTCCTTTGAGCGAAAGCCCGAAGGGTGGATATTTTTATATGGAGGATATATATGGATAACAGTATGGCAAAAACATACGACCCCAAAGCGTTTGAGGATCGTATCTATAAGGATTGGGAACAAAGCGGGGCATTTATTGCGAAAGTAGATCCGGACAAAAAGCCGTTCACGATCGTTATGCCTCCGCCAAACATTACCGGGCAGCTGCACATGGGGCATGCCTTGGACCAAAGTCTTCAGGATGTGCTCATCCGCTTTAAGCGGATGCAGGGCTTTTCAGCCCTGTGGCTGCCCGGCTCCGACCACGCCAGCATTGCCACAGAAGTAAAAGTTGTGGAAAAACTTATGGCCGAAGAAGGAAAATCCAAAGAAGATATCGGACGCGATGCTTTTTTAGAGCGAGCCTGGGCATGGAAAAAAGAGTATGGCGGCCGGATTAACGAGCAAGTCCGTAAACTGGGAAACTCCTGCGATTGGAGCAGAGAGCGCTTTACGATGGACGAAGGCTGCAACAAAGCGGTTGTGGAACACTTCGTAAGACTGTACGAAAAAGGATTGATATATAAGGGAAGCCGTCTGATCAACTGGTGCCCCACCTGCGGGTCCGCACTCTCTGATATAGAGGTGGAGCACGTGGATAAAAATGGGAAGTATTGGTATTTCCGTTATCCGGCAGAAGACGGAGGCGAAGGGATCGTTGTGGCAACTTCGCGCCCGGAAACCATGTTCGGAGATTCTGCGATTGCTGTGCATCCTTCGGACGAGCGCTACAAGCATTTAGTCGGAAAGAATGTCATTCTCCCTCTCGTGGGAAGAAAACTTCCGGTCATAGCAGATGAATATCCGGACCCCGAGAAAGGGACTGGTGCTGTAAAAATAACGCCCGCCCACGACCCCAACGATTTCGAAGTGGGTCTTCGTCAAAATCTGGAACAGATTGTCTGCATCAACGAAAAAGCAGACATGACAGAAGCGTCCGGTAAATACGCAGGAATGAATCGATATGATTGCAGAAAAGCATGGGTTTCGGATCTGACGGAAGCGGGTTACCTTGTCAAGACAGAAGATTTGACCATTCCCATCGGAGAATGCTACCGGTGTCACGACGTCGTGGAGCCTTTGATCAGCGAGCAGTGGTTCGTCAAAATGAAACCTTTGGCCGAGCCTGCGATCGAAGTGGCGAAAAACGGCGAATTGATTCACGTGCCTGATCGTTTTGAGAAAATATATTTGCATTGGCTGGAAGAGATAAGAGATTGGTGTATTTCCAGACAGCTTTGGTGGGGGCACCGTATCCCTGCTTATTATTGTGAGGACTGCGGGGAGATGATGGTCGCCAAAGAGGCTCCTTCGACATGTGCTAAGTGCGGAAGCAGCAAGATTCATCAGGACGAAGATGTTTTGGACACCTGGTTCAGCTCCGCTCTATGGCCGTTCTCTACGTTAGGCTGGCCGGAAGAAACCGAAGATCTGAAATATTTCTATCCCACGGATGTTTTAGTGACCGCCTACGATATTATCTTCTTTTGGGTCGCGAGAATGGTTTTTGCCGGCATAGAGGATATGGAAAAAAGTCCCTTTAAACATGTGCTGATTCACGGCTTGGTTCGGGACGCCCAGGGAAGAAAAATGAGCAAATCCTTAGGCAACGGCGTGGATCCTTTGGATATCATCGACAATTACGGCGCAGATGCACTGCGGTTTATGTTGCTTTCAGGTATAACGCCAGGCAACGACATGCGCTTTCAGACCGAAAAAATCGAATCCTCCAGAAATTTTGCAAATAAACTGTGGAATGCTTCCCGTTTTGTTATTATGAATTTGCAGACAGAGAGTGCGGAGTTTTTGCCGATTGCCGAAGAGGCGGAAGCGCAGTCCGCTTTATGTCCTGAAGACAAATGGATGATTTCCACCGTCAACTCCGCCCTTGCAGACATCAACGCAAACATGGAAAATTTCGACTTTGCGCTGGCTGCCCAGAAAATCTACGAGCTCATCTGGAACGAGTATTGCGATTGGTATATCGAACTCGTAAAAGTGCGCCTTTACGGAGAAGATGAAAAAGATAAAAAAGTCGCCCGCTATGTCCTTGTAAAAGTTCTTAAGGATTTACTGAAGCTGCTTCATCCCTTTATGCCGTTCATAACAGAGGAAATATGGAGCTTCCTTCCAAAGGCGGAAGAGGCAAAGCAGTTCCTGATGCAGGAGAGCTGGCCGGCATACAAAGCCGATATGGATTACGCGCAGGATGTGGCCGTCTTGAATTTGTCGATGGAAGCCATCCGTGCGATAAGAAATATTCGCGCGGAAGCGGATGCGCAGCCTTCTAAAAAACTCCATGCAATCTTTTTGACTTCCGGCAAAGAAAAAGAACAGGTTGTACAAGGCATACGTTTCATAAAAAAACTGGCAAACATAGAAGACATCGTGTTTATATCCTCCAAAGACGAAGTTCCCGACGAGACCATGTCCGCAGCACTGCCTAACCTGGAAATTTTCGTCCCGCTGGACGAACTGGTCGACTATCAAGCGGAATACGAGCGGTTGACAAAGGAAAAAATCAGATTGGAAACCGAAGTGGGGCGCACGAGAGTGAAACTTGAAAACGAGGCTTTCGTTGCAAAAGCTCCGGCAAAAGTCATCGATGCGGAAAGAGAGAAACTTTCCGGCTACGAGAATATGCTGGAGAAAGTTGTCGCAAGAATTCCTGTTGTAGAAGGTAAATTAAAGTAGATGACATACGAAGAAGCATTGGCATTAATACATGACAGGCTGCGCTTTGGAAACAAGCTCACCCTTACCCGAATCAGGGAATTGCTCCATGTACTTGGGAATCCGCATCAAGATCTCAAGATTGTACATATAGCGGGCACAAACGGAAAGGGTTCCGTGAGCAAATACATTTACCATGCGTTGCGGGAGCATGGGTATCGTGTAGGACTCTACACGTCGCCCTATCTCATCGATTTTCGGGAGAGAATAGAAGCAGACGGGTCCTGGATCACAGAAGCGGACCTCGCATTTTGTACCGAAAAAGTGATGCATGCGGCTACGCTGATGGAAAGTCAAGGCAGCGATGCGCCTACAGAATTTGAGATCGTCATGGCCATCGCGTTCCTGTACTTTAAAGAAAAGAACTGTGACTATGTTGTTTTAGAGGTTGGCCTTGGAGGGACAGGCGACGCAACAAACGTCATCGAAAACCCGCTGGTTTCGGTTATCACCTCGATATCCTACGATCATATGGAGTATCTGGGGGATACATTGCCCGAAATCGCCGCTGAAAAAGCCGGTATTATTAAAGCCGGTCGTCCGGTGGTTTACCACGTGAACGATTTATGCGCTGCCGGGGTGATCGAAGAAAAAGCCAAGGGACTTGGATGCAAAAAATACGCGGTAAAACCTGCCGTAGAGCAGGCAGTCGTTTCGGAACTGACACTTTCCGGCGGGCGTTTTTCCGTTTGCGTTTTGGGAAATGCCTATGAAAATGTATTTACTCCGCTGGCAGGAGTTCACCAGATCGGCAATACAATCACCGCGTTGTTTGCTCTGGAAGTTTTAATTCAAGAATGCGGTCTTCCGTTGAACCGTAAGCTTATTGTGGAAGGTTTGGCAAAGACCAGCCATGTGGGACGTCTGGAAAAGCTCAGCGACGACCCTTTGATTTTGATAGACGGAGCGCACAACGCCGAGGGAATGGATGCGCTGTGCCGCAGTGTAAAACCTTTTTTGCGCGGAAAGAAGACGTTGTTTATTTTAGGCATCCTCAAGGACAAAGAATTTCGTAAAATGTTAAAAAGCGCTCTTTCTCTGGGTGCCGATATGGCTCTTTCCGAGCCCGACAACCCAAGAAAGGCGTCGGCGGAAGAATTGGCGGAAGTGGTCACTTCTCTGGGCGGCAGTGCAAAGATTCTGGGAGATTCGCGCCATGCCGTTCAGTATGCCAAAGAGCAGTGCAGACATTACGACTGCATACTGTTTGCAGGCTCCTTGTATTTTATCGCTACCGTCAGGGAAAGCTTGATCGGCGGAAAGGCAGACCAATGAGATTTCGATACGAAGAAACCAGCGACGAGGAACTTCTTATCAAGATATTCGAAAGAAACGATATAGAAGTAGCGGAAGACGAATTCAGCGACGGGTTTACCCACCTTATCAAAGCTTTTGCGGTTTATGACGAAGAGGCGGAAGGCAAGCCTGTCGGCGCGGTGGCACTTGTTACTCAACTGGATCGGACGGTAATCAACGGCATCGCAGTGGATAAGGAATATCGACGGGAAGGACTGGCCGGCGTTCTCCTTAAAATGGCGATGGAAGAAGCAAAGCGCATCGGTACAAAAACCATATGGATTGTAGCCCGAGCCCCTTTGTTCTTTGCTGCAAAAGGATTTGAGTATATTACAGAAGAAGAGGTTCCCAAAGGATTGTTCGACTGTCTCGTGTGCAGTCAATACAATAAAATTTGCTTTCCTAAACTGATGAAATACGATTTTTAAGCTTGTTTGAGAGGGTTTGAGCGCTTTGCCGGGACCCTCTCTTTTGTTGCTTTTTTGCCCTGTGCATGGTACTATTTAAAGAAGTTTGAACTGTAAATTAATGTATCGTATATAAATGTGCGAAAAGAGGATAATAAATTGAAAATAGCTATAGATGCGATGGGCGGAGACAGTGCCCCAGCCGAAATAGTCAAGGGAGCCGTTCAGGCGGCAGGCCTTGTCGATGCTCAGATTATCCTGATTGGCGATGAACAGAAGATAAGAGCGGAATTGGATTTATATAAAGATCAATCCGATTTATCAAAAATAACAATAGTCCATGCTTCGCAGAATATTGAAAATACGGACAGCCCTGTTCAGGCAGTCCGCTCCAAACCCGATTCTTCTATGGTAAAAGGCATAGATATGCTAAAGAACAAAGAGGCAGACACGATGCTTTCCGCCGGGAATACGGGAGCGCTTATGGCTGCCAGCCTGCTTCGCCTTGGGCGGATTAAAGGGATTGAACGACCGGCCATCGTGTCCGTTTATCCTTTGATCGGGCAGGATAAAAAGTTTTCCCTGCTGGTGGATGCCGGGGCAAATGCCGAATGTAAACCTTCCAACTTAGTCGGATTCGCTCATATGGGCAGCATTTATATGCAAAATGCTTTCGGTTATCAGACTCCGTCTGTGGGATTGATTAATATCGGCGCGGAAGAGACGAAGGGGACAACACAGCTGAAAGAGACCTATCAATTGCTTAAAAGCAGCAATTTAAACTTTATCGGGAATGTGGAAGGCCGCGATATCCCCGGAGGCGCTGCGGATATATTGGTCTGCGACGGTTTTACGGGAAATATTGTGCTGAAATTGACCGAAGGTATGGCATGGACCATATTGAAAGCGATTAAAAAAAGATTCACAGAGGGAATCATCGCCAAACTGGGTGCGGCACTCCTTTTCAGTAAACTCAAGAGTTTAAAAAAGGAGTTCGATTACTCCACTTATGGCGCTGCGCCCATCTTAGGTGTACGCGGCCTCGTTTTTAAAATGCACGGTTCTTCCGGCGCTGATGCCGTCAGAAACTCTATCGTGAAAGCGCATGTGGTAGCCCGGGGCGATGTAGTGGCTCAAATTGAGGCTGCCATGGAAGGGTTCGAAGGCGCAGAGGAAAAAGCGGCAGACAATGAAAAATAGTTCTCCGGAAGCAATCATAAAATATACTTTCCAGGAGCCGTCGCTGCTTACCAGAGCGCTTACGCACAGTTCTTATGCCAACGAAAGCACCGGTAACCCTACAAACGGGAATGAAAGACTTGAATTTTTAGGCGATGCCATTCTGGATGCCATTGTCAGTGTGTATCTTTTTAATAAATTCCCCGAAAAAGAAGAGGGGGAGCTGACAAAATTACGAGCGCAGATTGTTTGCGAAAAATCTTTGGGCCATGCAGGAAAAATTTCCGGTTTAAACGAATTTCTTCTCCTTGGAAAAGGCGAGGAGGCCGGAGGCGGAAGGCAAAGAGTTTCGATCATCGCCGACACGGTCGAGGCCATTATAGGCGCTGTTTTTTTGGACGGAGGAATGGAAAAAGCGAAAGCTGTCGCAGAAGTGCTTCTTTCCGAAGTAAGAGAAGAAGCCCTGTCCGGCCATTTGGCGGAAGATTACAAGACAACGCTTCAGGAATGGATGCAAAAGTACGGTAAGGCCGAGCCCTTTTATAAAATCATAGCGGAAAACGGCCCCGACCATTCAAAAGTATTTACGGCTGCGGCTTGCTCGGGCTCGGATCGAATCGGCATCGGCAGCGGCACAAACAAAAAAGAAGCGGAACAGGCAGCTGCCCGGGATGCGCTTAAAAATATAAAAACAAGAGGTAGCAGATGTATTTCAAACGAATAGAGCTCAATGGATTCAAATCTTTTGCCGATCCGGTCGTACTTGAATTTACCGACGGCATCACCTGTATCGTCGGTCCCAACGGGAGCGGCAAAAGCAATATATCCGACGCTGTTCGATGGGTACTGGGCGAACAGAGCCCAAAGATGCTGCGCGGCGGCAAAATGGAAGAAGTCATATTTGCCGGAACGCAAAACAGGAAGCCAAAAGGAATGGCCGAAGTGACGCTCGTATTGGATAATGCTGCGGGTATTTTACCTATCGACTTTGCCGAAGTCGCCATTACGAGGCGGATGTATCGTTCGGGAGAGAGCGAATACATGATCAATCATTCACCTTGCAGGCTTCGAGACATTCGCGAACTGATTATGGATACTGGCATAGGCGTAGAAGGATATTCCATTATCGGACAGGGGAAAATAGCTGATATTATCAGCAACAAAATGGAAAGTCGCCGGGAAATATTCGAAGAGGCTGCGGGCATTGTCAAATATCGCACGAAAAAAGCGGAAACCGAAAGAAAACTGGAAAACGCCGCGGATAATCTGGACAGAGTCAACGATATTGTCAAAGAAATAGAAGAACGAATCGGAGACTTGGAAGAAGACAGCAAAAAAGCCTCCGAGTTTTTGATACTGAGAGATCGATATAAGAAAACGGAAATCAATATAACTCTTAAAAATATTGATTCGGTCGAGGAAAAAGACAAAGCGATCCGCCAAGAGCTTTCAGAGCTGGAGACAGCCATAGCGCAAGGAAAAACCGCAAAGGAACTTTTGGATAACGAGCTTCGTCAAAAGCGTATAGCCGCCGAAGAATTGGAGCATCGTTCAGACGCTATACGAGACAGCCTATTAAAAAAGACAGAGGAAATACACGAACTTTTAAACAGAGAAGAATTGAATAAAGAGAGGATGACTTCCTTAACCAGAGATTGGGAAAGGCTGCTTGCAGAACTGTCTGTGATTGAAGAGAGACTGCAGCGGGAAAGCGCCAACGGAGAAGAATTCGCAAAGTCACGCAAGGGCGTAGACGAAGAAAGCGCCAAATACACTGCGATTCTGAAAGAAAAGCAAAAGAAAGCAGCGGAACTTTCCGCGACCCTCTCCGAAAAAGAAAGTTTGCTGGAAAACAAAAAAAGTATGATTTTCGAGCTTTCCGGAAAAGTCGGCGCAAAGAAATCTGAAATTCAAAGTATAACAAGCTTAAAAGGGACATTGACAAAACGTTTGGACAGATTGGAATCTGACAGCGTTTCGGACTTCGAAGGCGGAAAAGATACCGCGGCAGAAATGCAGCGACTCCGGTCTCTCTTTGAATCAGAGGCAAAGGATGTACTGAAAAACACAGCTTCGCTGCAGACAGTAAAAAGAGAATTACAGGAAGAAATGCAGGAACTGTCTTCCCTGGGCTCCCGAATAGAAGAGTTTCGCATTGCGAAAGGAAGGACTTCTGCTCGCCGCAAACTCCTGGAAGAACTGGAGAACGCTTACGAAGGGTATGCCGGAGGCGTTCGCTTTTTGATGAAACAGAATTTGTCGGGAATCATCGGCGTGGTCGGCGACATCCTGAAAGTGCCCAAAGGATACGAGGTGGCCATAGAGACAGCCCTTGGCGCATCGCTGCAGAATATTGTGTGCAAAGATGATTCTTGTGCGAAAACAGCCATCGCATTGCTTAAAGAAAACGAAGCAGGGCGGCTCACTTTTCTCCCGGTCGGCAATATTCGCGCAGGCAGGCAAATGCCTTCCGAAGCGCTTCAGTCTCAAAAGGGTTATATCGGAGTCGCTTCAGATATTGTTTCTTGCAGGGAAGATTGCCGCAATGTTCTGGATTACCTTTTGGGCAGAGTGATTTTGTGCGACAGCCTGGATCATGCGGTGTCACTTTCAAAGCACAGTGACAGTCCTTTCCGGTTTGTCACTCCGCAAGGGGAAATCATCAATGCGGCCGGCGCAATCACCGGGGGGAGCCTTCGAAACAATACCGGAAATATTTTATCCAGAAAAGCTGAAATGGAAGAGTTGGCTCTTAAGCTTTCTGATTTGGAAAAAGAATTGTCTGCTGCGGAAGACAGCAGGGAAATCAAAATAAAATTCATTGCTTTGAAACAGGCAGAGCAGAAGCAGCTGGAAGAAGATGTGCGCAAAGCAGAAATGTCTCAGGCAGTTCGCCATTCCGAAATACAACAGCTGGAAGCGCAAACAGAAGAAGCAAGCCAAAGCAGCAACAGGCGCATGCTGGAGCTGGAGGATTTAAAGCAGGAAATCGAAAGCGCGAATAAAAGCATTCAAATATTGACAGACGAAATTAATTCTTTGGATCAAGAGATTTTGTCATTGAATAAAGAAACTGCCGAACTTGCCGAAAAGTCAGTCGAAATACGGCAGGAAGTGCTCCTGGCCAAAGAGGAGGAAACATCAGCCCGTATGGATCAGAGCAATGTATTCATCAGAATACAAAGCGCTGACGAGCTGGAACGCAGAGTAAAAGCTGCCATAGAAGACTTGTTGGCTGAAAAAACAGCAAAAGAAGCCGAGAAAAATTCCGTGCAAGCACAGCTTTCAAAACTGGAAGGCCCGGAGGGCAACGCTCCGGAGGCGTTGGCTTTAAAAGAGCAAGAGAAGGCTTCCCTGGAAAAAGAGTTGTCGGAAATACAAGACAAGAGATTGTTGTCCGGAAAAAATACCGAAACCATGGAAGAAAGGCGAAGCGCTGCAGATCAGGAGCTTTATTCCAGGCAGATGCAAAAGCACGAAGCGGACATCAGGCTGGCAAAGCTTGACACCCAAATGGAAGCTTTAAAGGAAAAGCTTTGGGAGGAATTCGAGATATCCTACGTGCAGGCTATGGCGTTTGCATCGGACGAGTTTGTCATGTCCCGTGCGCTGAAAGAATCCAGAGAAATCAAGGATCGCATGAGAGAATTGGGCGATGTGAATATCGGAGCGATCAAAGAGTACGAACAGGTCAGCCAAAGGTATCTCTTCCTGAAAACGCAAAAAGAAGACCTTCTCAAAGCCATGTCCGACCTCAAATCGATTATTCAGGATATGGACGCGACCATACGACAGAAATTCAAAGAAAGCTTCGATGCGGTCGTGGAGAATTTTGAAAAAGTCTTCGAGGAACTTTTCGGTGGAGGACATGCAAAATTAACGTTGGAGGATCCTGAAAATCCTCTGGAAACGAACATCGAGATCGAGGCACAGCCTCCCGGGAAAAAGCTCCAGAACATTACGCTTCTCTCCGGAGGAGAAAAAACAATGACGGCAATCGCCTTAATGTTTGCCGTGCTCAGGGCAAAGCCCACGCCCTTTTGCATTCTGGACGAAGTGGAAGCTGCGTTGGACGACACAAATATAGATTGTTTCGCCCGTTATTTGCGCAAATTCGAAAAGACCCAGTTTGCGCTGGTCACCCACCAAAAGGCGACGATGGAATACGCAAACGTACTTTATGGTGTAACCATGCCGGAGCCCGGCATCACAAAAATCTTATCGCTGAAGCTTGGAGAAAGTTTCTAAATACAGAAAGGCGGGCAATGCCCGAAGGATATGATGTCATTTGCACAAAAACCGTCATTCTTTGGTAGAATGCAGCAGAAAATCGAAGACGCCATTCTTTTTCGTCCGAAAGTGGACGAGGAAATGCTGGAAAATTTGGAAGATGCACTGATTTCCTCCGACATCGGTATGGAAACCACCTTGAAAATCATCGCAGAATTGAGAGAGGCCATACGCATGCAGAGGCTCTCCGATCCTAAAGATGTCCAACATCAAATTCAGGTTATCGTCGAAAAGATGCTCGACAAGGGTGATCATCTGCGCATCGAGGAGAAGCGACCGCTCGTCGTCATGATGGTCGGCGTCAACGGTTCGGGAAAGACCACTTCCATCGCTAAACTTGCCGGGAAGTTTACTTCTCAAGGCGAATCGGTCCTTTTGATTGCGGCGGACACGTTTCGCGCCGCAGCCGCAGAGCAGCTTGCCGTATGGGCGGACCGGTTATCGGTACCCATTGTGAAGCACAAAGAAGGGGCGGACCCTTCTGCCGTGATATACGACGGTCTTGCCGCCGCAAAGGCACGAGGTACCGATGTGATTATCTGCGATACGGCCGGCCGGCTTCAGACGAAGAAAAATCTGATGGCCGAGCTTTCGAAAATGTATAAAGTAATCGACAGGGAATATCCCCAGGCCGCCAGGGAAACATTGCTTGTTCTGGATTCCACAACAGGGAAAAACGCTGTTTCCCAGGCGAAAGAATTCGGCGAGATAGCCGGGCTGACGGGGATCATCCTTACAAAGCTGGACGGCACGGCAAAAGGCGGCATCGTGATCACAATAGCGGATGAATTAAACCTCCCGGTTAAATTCATCGGTGTGGGCGAAGGATTGGAGGATCTTACAGCGTTTGATCCGAAAGAGTTCGCAGACAGTATATTCAGGGGGTAAAAATGGACGAAAAATTTGGGAGAGAGCACGAAAAAATAGTTCTGGAGGAGTTCGATAAGATAAAGGAGAACTTCCGTGCAAAGAGAGCGGCAGAGACGGAAGAGGATTCTCCCGTTTCCCTGGAAGATATTTTCGGGGCAGATGCGGTGGCTGCTTTGGAAGAGGAATCAACGGAAAAGCAAGAAGATATTTCCGAAGAAGACACAACACCTGCAGCACCTTTGGAAAATGCGGACGCAAGCGATATGCCGGGCAAAAGGCTGGGCAGGCTTCAGACAGAGAAAATCGAAGCGGGGAAGAAGCCGGCGGCCGAAAAGCTTTCCGGTGCATTCCGCGATATTTCCGGAGAGATTTTAGGCACGATTGCCGCGCTTAAAACAAAGGCTTCTGCCGTCAAAACGTCAAAAGCCGACACGTCAACAGAGCAGGGGACAGAAATCATAGACGAAGGTGACGAGGATATGAAAAATAAAGGATTCAGTTTCGGACGCAAGAGCCAAAAGGGCAGAACCAAGCAGAAGAAAATAAAAATCAACTGGAAGAAATTTTTAAGATTTGTTGCCATTTTAGGCGGAATCTGCGTTTTGTTTGTGGCTGTGGTTGTCCTCTTGACCATCAAAGACGCACCCCAGATTAATCCCACGAATATATAACTTCTGGCAGAGAATTCTGTCATTTACGACGAAGACGGCAAGGTTGTCGATAACGTGTACGCTGGCGATGCGCTTCGTACGAACATTGAATTCAACCAGCTTCCGGAAAATCTTGTGGATGCTTTCGTTTCCATAGAAGATAAAACATTTTTTGAGCACAACGGCTTTAACGTTGTGCGTATTTTCGGCGCTATATGGCACAGTGTCACTTCGGGAGAAAAAATAAGCGGTACAAGCACCATTACCCAGCAATTAGCCAGAAACTTATACCTCGCGGACACAAAGAGCAAACGTTCTATGGTCCGTAAAATAAAGGAAGCATATTATACACTCGTCATAGAAGATGCCCTGACAAAGGAACAAATATTGGAGGCTTATCTGAATACCATTTATCTTGGTTTCAATTCCAACGGCGTTCAAGCTGCGGCCCAAGCATACTTATCCAAGGATGTGGAAGAACTTTCCCTCGTTGAATGTGCGCTTTTGGCTTCCTTGCCACAAAGTCCCAACGCCTATGCTCCGATTAAGCGGCTGGCGACAGAGGATGTCGAAGATTTTGACGTTTTGGATATTATCGATAAAAATGACTCCTGGACAACCTATTATAACCCGGTTGTCGAAGACCGTATTCTTCTGACATTGTACTTTATGCATGAACAGGGGAAAATTTCGGACGAGGAGTACGAAGAGGCGAAAATAACGCCCATTCGTGATTCGATTGACCCGGGCTCGAGCATTATCATGGCGAACACATCCTCGTTCTTTGCGGACTATCTGGTCGACCAGGTGATAGCGGATATATCCAACGAATACGGCATGGACGAAGAAGAGGCTTCCGAACTTGTTTATAATGGAGGGTTGCAGATCCACAGCACGCTTTCTTTGGATATTCAAAACATTGTGGAAGAAGAATACGATAAAACAGCCAATTTCCCGGCGATAGGATATGCCACGAAAGATAAGAGCGGCAACATTCTGGATAGCGACGGCAAGATTCTTTTATACAGTATGGATACATTTTTTAACGAGAACGATGATTTCGTGCTGTCTTCCAAGGAATACAAATGGAACGATGACGGAAGTCTTTTGATTTACAAGGGCAATCGCCTCAATATTTATAAAACGAGTGTGAAAGGCGAGACGGATTACAGCGTAGAGTTTAAAAACCTTTACGAAACGGTGGATGGAATCTTTTACAGCAGAGCAGGCGGCGTCTGGAACATTGCCAAGGAATACAAGGATCGGGACAGTGACGGAAACCTTATTATTTCTTCCCAATTTTTCATAGATAAACCCGATGTCATCACAAAAGGAGAAAATGACACACTCATTTTTGACAGCGAAACATATACGCTGAAGCAAGCTATCGTACAACCTCAGTCCGCCATGGTCATTATGGATTACGAAAACGGCCATATCAAAGCGATGACCGGCGGACGGAATATCGACGGAAGAATGCTCTATAACCGCGCGACAGCGGCCCGTCAACCCGGATCCTCCATTAAACCGCTTTCTGTTTATTCCGTAGCTCTTCAAAGCGGAGTGGACGGCACCGGCGAATGGACTGCCGCCAGTCCTTTGGATGATGCTCCGATGAAATACGGAGGAGCGGCATGGCCGAAGAACTGGTACGAAGGATATACCGGCATCAATACCTTAAGACATGCTGTGGAACAATCGATCAACGCTTGCGCCGTTAGCCTTTGGATGCAGCTGGATCCGCAGATGTCCGTAGATTTCCTTAAAAACATGGGCGTTACGAGTTTGGTGGAATATGGAGAGGTGAACGATATCAATGCTGCGGCCCTTGCGCTTGGCGGTATGACAGCAGGTATTTCTCCGCTGGAAATGACAGGTGCCTACGGCACTTTCGGAAATGACGGAACATATATTGAACCGATATGCTATACGACTGTTACAAACGGAAGCGGAGATGTTCTTTTGACGAACGAGCCGATTACACACGAGGTCATGGATCCTTCCGTTGCGTCGATGATGACGAACATCCTTCTTTCCACGGTAAACAACGGGATTGCCAGCGGCGCGAAAATTGCCGCTCAACCTGTGGCGGGAAAGACGGGAACCACCTCCGAGCGATACGACGTGTGGTTTTGCGGGTTAACGCCCCAATATTCCGCTGCTTTATGGATCGGAAACGATGTGAATATCCCGATGAACCAGGGAAGCGGTGCGGCATCTTCTTTGTGGAGCAGAATCATGCAGAGAGTATGCGCCGACCTTCCCAGAGAAGAGTTCCAAATGGAGGGCGAATTTGAACAGGCAAGTGTAGACAGACTATCCGGCAAATTACCGACTGCCCTCTCCTACATGGATCCAAGAGGAACGGTTATATCGGAAACATTTATTGCCGGGACAGTGCCCACGGAAGAAGACGATGCGCACGTTATGGTAAGCGTCTGCGCGGATACAGGATATTTAGCGACGCCTTACTGTATGGACATCGTCAACAAACTGGCTGTAGTTAGACCGGGTGGAAGCTCGTGGGAAAAAGTGCTTTCCGATTATAAAATGAATACGATGGGATTAAAATCACTTCCCGATGCCATTTACGATGCGCCGGACTTCTATTGTCCGATTCACAATCCGGATACAGCATCTTACCCCGTTTCTCCTTTGGCCAGCCAAAGCACAGGGAATACTTCACTCATACCCGAACCGGTCGACGAAGAGGTGACGGATGGCGCAATAGACGGAACTACCGAGCCGGGCGTCCAGGTGCCTGAAGAAGGCGAAAATCCCGATGTCGACCCAGAGGAGGACACGGAGTAGTATTGATGAAAAGAAGATACAAAGTTTTAATAATCATAGCCCTTATGACGGTTCTGGTACTCTCGAACGTTTACCAGAACCGTCATATTGCGGTCAAAGAATATTTGATTTATTCAGAAAAAGTACCGACCTCGTTCGAATCTTTTAAAATCGTTCAAGTGACAGATCTCCATTCGATAACGGATGGAGAATTCGGAGAAATGTTGTCGGAATTGATTCGTCAGCAAAGCCCGGATATGATTGCTATTACCGGAGATCTGATCGATTCCACCATATACAGCGATGAAGCCGAGGCTCTGGAAAAAGTGAATTCCGACAGTATCGCTGGGGAAGCCACGGTCGAATTTGTGGCCGGCTTAGTTCAAATTGCCCCGGTATATTTTGTCTATGGAAACCACGAGATGATTTTATTGGACGATCCTGAGCGCAATAGTTTCAAGGTAGCCCTGGAAGATTTGGGTGTGAATTTTGTGAATAACGAAGTTTTTACACTGGAAAAAGACTCCGACCAGATCAATATTATCGGGATACAAGATCCGGCAACGCTGTATAAAGATCCCGTATTCGCAGATTCCGGAGAGACGAGCAAAGAGCGTACTATCGCTATGTTGGATGTTGTTACGCAAAAGGTGGACAACAGTCTTTTTACGATACTTTTGGCGCATAGACCGGAATTTTTTGAAATTTATGCGGACTACCCTCTGGACCTTGCCCTGACAGGCCATGCCCACGGAGGACAAATACGGATACCTTTCATCCGAGAGGGTATTTACGCGCCGAATCAGGGATTTTTCCCGGAATATACGAATGGTTTATATTCTGAAAATTCATTTTCCATGATTGTCGGCCGTGGGTTGGGGAACAGTGTATTTCCTTGCCGCGTGTTTAACGGACCGGAATTGGTCGCAATAACATTGACAAATTCTGACAAATATGATAGTCTGCAGGAGGAATAGGGAGAAGAAAGAGCGATTATGCGGCGACCACTGGTCTGCCTTTGCTTTGCGGAGGCCTTTGGACTTCTTCTTTCCTACTATACAGATCTAAAAATGTGGCACCTGTGCATCTTTTGCGCGGGTGTCTTGATTTTAGTATGGTCAAACCATAAAAAAGCCGGGTTTCTCCTCGTGCTATCTTTTTTTATTCTTTTGGGTTTCCTTGGAATGGAAGCAGGACAGTCCCGGGAAAGTAAAATACTGCTTTTTAAAGGTCAGGTTGTGGAGCTTTCCGGCGTTGTCACTAAAGCAGAGATCAAGGACAGATATATTGCGGTTACTGTAAAAGTAAGAAAGTGCGGAAGTTTAGACAGTGCTCCGTGTCCCGCAAATGAAAATTCGCTGATACGTCTGAATATTGCCAAAGAAGAAAGCGGTGCTTTTGCTGTTTACGATTTAGTGGGCCGAAACTTTAAAGCCACAGGCAGAGTTTCCGAGCCGCAGGAGAGGCGAAATCCCGGCTGCTTTGACTACCGGCTTTATTTAAAGACAAAAGGAATTTATACGATATGCGACGTGTCTGCTTACCGGTTTACAAAAGGAGATGTGGAAAATCATTTCCTGCACTTTCTCTCGGTTCGAAAGGGGGATTTTTTTCAAAGAGCGCAGCTGACAATGGGAGAAGACAGTTTTGCGCTGCTTGCCGGCCTTCTTTTCGGTGAAAAAAGCTATATGCAGGACGAAGTGTACCAGGAGTTTCAACGAAACGGAATAGCTCATGTTTTGGCCGTGTCAGGACTTCATGTCGGTTTGTTGTATGCGGTGTTGCTTCGTATTTTTAACGGAAGAAAAAGTATAGGGGTTTCTCTGGCGACCGTATGTGCGATTTTTACCTACGCTGCGCTTTCCAACTTTGCCGTATCGGTGCTCCGGGCCTCGGGCATGATTATTCTGGCAATCGCTTCAAGGCATTTTCGAAGAAGATATGACCTCGTGACGGCCGCTTCCGCTGTGGCCATGGTCTTCATTTCGCTGAATCCTTTTCAGATTTTCGACTCGGGTTTTCAATTGTCTTTTCTCGCCGCCTATTCGTTGGGTGTCATTTTACCGTATGTGGAACTCAAGGTGCTCCAGGTCAGCGATCATTTAAAGAAAGCATGGATATTCCATGTCGGAAAAATGATGGGTCCATGTTTGGTCATGCAGATTTGCATGGCGCCTCTTGTCGCATTTCAATTTCTCTTGTTCTCACCCATAGGTTTGATCATGAACCCTCCGGCGCTGCTGCTTGCGGGGTTGCTTATGCCGGCAGGACTTTTGATGTTTATGATTTCCGTTGCAGCCGGTCCCATCTATGCGGTTGCTCCGTCCGGAATTACTGCCATAGATTTAGTTTTTGCTGCGGCATCGGGTGTGGCGGAAGCCTTATGCCGCTGTCTGCAAATGCTTTCGGAAACCGGCGGAAAAATAGGAGGCGGAGGAGCATGGCCGGCGCCGCCCATCGGTCTTTTGATCCTCTTTTACGGAGTGATTTTTTTTCATTTTTCGGAAATAAAGTTTATTTCTTCCCGTAGAAAAAAGCATGGGCTGCGGCGGGCAGCCTATTTTGCCGTCGCGGCTTTTGCCTGTCTTTTCCCGGTTGCAGCGGGGCTTTCTTCTTCTGTCCTGCCTTGGGAATACGATACGCCGCTTCTGACATTCCTGGATGTGGGGCAAGGGGAAAGTCTTCATATTCAAATTGGCGGACTGAATATCCTGGTGGATGGCGGGGGAAATTTCTACACCGATATTGCGGAGAAGACACTTCAGCCGTATTTGTTGAAAAACGGCATTACGCATATTGATCTTGCCGTGATTACCCACGATGATTTAGATCATTCCAAAGGTATCCTGGAGTTGTCCGTCCGCATGGTAATCGACAGGGTGATCGTCGCAGAGCCTTATCAGGAAAATCCGGAGGCCTATGATGCAATAATATGTTCGAAGCTGGAGTATGTGTCTGCCGGAGACACAATATCTTTAGGTGAAAATGCTTCGCTTAGAATTCTTTCCCCGGCCTCCGGCACAGCGTTGTCGGCATCTTCCAATTCAAACAGCCTGGTCATGATGCTCTCGTATCTGGGATTGGATATTCTTCTTACCGGAGATATGGAAATGATACAGGAAGCGGCATTGGCAGCTGATGCTTCCTGCGATATTCTTAAGGTTGCCCACCATGGCAGCGCCGGATCCACCGGCCCTGATTTTATAGCGGCGGCAAGTCCGTCCTTTGCCGTTATTTCATGCGGAATAGGGAACAGTCACGGGCATCCGTCCTCCAGGGTCATTGAATTATTGGAAAACTCAGGTATAATAATCGGTAGGACAGATATTTCCGGAGCGCTTTGTCTGCGCTCGATTACAGAGGAGTTCTTTGTCTTTAAGAACGCTTCCAAGGAAATAGTTTGGCAAATTCCCCGAAAGGATTTTTTATGAAATCGGAAGAACATGCATTCAAGACATTTCAGAGAACGCTAAAATCGGGCGTTCTTCCTTCCGTTATGCTTCTTTTTGGTCCGGAAGACTATCTTACTTCCTGGGCGGTTAAAGAACTGATTGCGCAACTGGTGAATCCGGCTACGGCTGCGATGGACCACTTGCGTTTTTCCGAAAACGAGATGAATGCTTCGGATATTATAGCCGCTTGCGAAACGCTTCCTATGCTGTCGGAACGGAAGCTGGTCGTTGTGGAAAATTGCGACGCATTCTCCGGAAGTCGTTCTTTGCAGCTGTCAACGGAAGATCAGCAGGCGATGACAGATTACATAAAAAAGATTCCTCAAGACACGTTGCTCCTGTTCACTGCAGATAAAGTAGATAAAAGAAAAGCATTATACAAAGCCATTATAAAGACCGGTATCGCTTACGAATTTACGCCGGTTTCCGAAGAGACTTTAAAAGCATTCCTTTCCAAACGCATCAGCGCTGCCGGGAAAAAAGCTTCTTCGCCTGATATATCAAGATTCATTCGCTCCACGGGGTATGGGGATAAAGATTCCTGTTATACGCTGTACAACATAGAAAACGATTTAAAAAAGGTTTTCGCTCTTTCAGACGGCAACGAGCTGATGGCTGCCGATTTTGAAGCAGCTGTTACAGGCAACGCCGAAACGGATGCGTTTGCCCTTCTGGATGCCGCTTTCTCTGGAAAAAAGGGCGTTGCATTTACTCTTCTTCGCAATAACATTGCCGGAGAGCTGCCTTCTTATGTTGACGGCGTCATATTTCGAATGATAGGGCTTATATGCTCCCAACTTGAAATTATGCTCGTGGCCAAGGAAAGGCGATCCGAAGGGCAGAGCATGCAAGAGTTGCCCAAAGCGATGGGCGTTAACGCTTTTCGCCTCCAAAAGGCAATGGAAGCGGCCTCGGGAAGAAGTGTGGCGCAGCTTGCCGCATCTTTAGATGCAGCCTATCAATTAGAACGAGACATTAAAAGCGGAGCAATGCCCTCTTTGTTGGCATTGGAATTATTTATAGCCATGTTGTAGTGAAACCGGGGTCCATGTTGTCAAACCAAAAAAAAGCTGATATTGCATTAATTATGGTAACGATATTCTGGGGCGCATCGTATGTGCTCGCAGATTATGCGTTGACCGTTTTACATCCTTTTAAATTATCGGCGATACGATTTACGATTGCGTTTGTAATCACAGCGATTGCGTTCCGCAAACAATTGAAAAACATAAGCAAGACGACTCTGGTATATGCTTTTATCATCGGCGCATTTCTTGCCGGGGTATATGCATTTACAAATTTCGGCATGCTTTATACAAGCCTTACAAATGTGGGGTTTATCGTTGCTTTGCCTGTGGTGTTCACACCGCTCATCAATTTCTTTTTCCGTAAGATGGTTCCCAGCCGTAAATTGATATTCGTCCTGATTCTTGCCACCATCGGAATGGCGCTCATGACGCTGGATCAAAAATTTGTTCCTGCTTTCGGTGATATTTTATGCTTGATTGCTGCCATACTTTACGCTGCCGACATCGTTCTGACGGAAGTTGCGGTGCAAAAGGAAGAGGTGGACGCTCTTCAATTAGGGATTTTTATTCTGGGCTCCGTTGCCTTGCTCATGAATATCGTGAGCTTGTTTTTCGGTGAAAGTCAGAAAATTGCGACGCCTGAAATGTGGCTCGTCATATTCTTTTTGTCAATCTTCTCTACTGCTTTCGCGTTTATCGTCCAAACGCTGGCGCAGCAATATACCACGTCCACTCACGTAGGGCTTATTTTTACTCTGGAACCTATTTTCGCCGCTGCCGCAGCCTATTTTGTCATGGGAGAGATATTGCTTCCCAGAGCGTACATGGGCGCAATTTTGATGCTTGTAGCTGTGTTATGGTCGGAAATGGATATAGGAAAGTGGCTAAAGAAAAAGAGTTGAGAAAGGAAATCACAAGATGAAGCGTTACCCGAGTATTTTTAATGAAGCTTTGGCTCCGGTTACTCCGGGGCCCTCCAGTTCAAACACCGCAGGACCTTTCCGGATTGCCGGAACCTGTCTGGAACTCTTTGGCCAGCCGCTCACCCATGCATCGATAGAGATGTCTTCGAAAGGCTCTTTTACCTTTACCTATTTCGGGATGCGAAGCGACCTGGCGTTTATAGGGGGACTCCTTGGGCATGCGCCGGATCATCCAAGGTTTTTATATGCTTACGAGGATGCAAAAGCTGCCGGCATTCAAATAGAGTACAGTTATCTGGATGAACTTCCCGCTGATCCTTCCGAGTATGTTCGGCTTGTTTTATCTTCTTCGGTCACAGGAAAGAAAATGACCTTTTGCGGTGCATCTGTCGGAGGAGGCGGGTTTTATCTGGAGTCTGTTGACGGCTGCCCGTTTAATACAAGAGGTTATCACCACGAAATTCTGCTTTTCTCCGATAAGGAGTGCGAGGCGTCGTGCAAAAAAGCGATGACGGAACTCATTCCCGTATGCGAGGAATTTGAAATATGCCGGGGCGAGGACCGTGTGATGTACGACATAAAGCTTGTTACGGAACCTTCTTCGGATCTTTTAGATTCTTTAAAAAACATTCCGGGAATCAACAATCTGGCTAAGTGTTCTCCGCGCCATACCGTCAGCATCACCCGAACACGAAAACCGGTTTTTGAGACACCTTCCGAACTGATCGCCTACGCGGATGGCAAGAATATTCCGCTTTGGCAGGCAGCCGTCGATTACGAAAAATCGCTTTCCGGCTGGACGGAAAGCGAAGTCATGGAGTATGCGGATAAACTATGGCGTACCGTCGAAGAATCCATCGAAGGCGGCTATAAAAAGGGAAATGACATGAATGCGGTCGTTCCCTGCCGGGCGCCGGAAGTCAGAAAATACTACGAAACACAGCCGATTATTCCCGGAGGAATTTTGGATACTGCCGCACCGATTGCTCTTTCCATACAAGAATACAGCAACAGTTCGGGCATCATCGTCTGCATTCCCACCGGTGGCGCTTCGGGCATCGTTCCCGGGGTAATCATCGGTGCCGCAAAAGAAATGAAGCTGTCAAGGGATCAGCAAGTAAAGGGCCTTCTCGTTGCTGGTTTGATCGGCGTATTTATGGCAGAGACGGACTATTTCGGCGCGTACGGCTGTCAGGCGGAAATAGGTTGCGGCGTAGGGATGGCTGCAGGTGGTTTAGTCGGGATCATGGGCGGAAGCGCCAAGACGGCATGCGATGCTGCGGCCATGGGCATACAGAGTCTTTTAGGCTTAGTGTGCGACTCGGTATGCGGCGCGTCCCAAGTCCCGTGCTTTATCCGCAATATGACAGGGACCGCCACCGCATTGGTCTGCGCCAATGCGGCCATGGCCGGCCTGGATGCCTTGATTCCGCTGGATGAAATGGTCGATACGCTCATGCGCGTGGGCACAGCGCTCCGCAGCGCAAGACTCAACACCATGGGCGCAAACGCTTCCCCCACAGGGCTGCGTTTAGAAAAAGAAGAAATCGCAAGACAAAAGAAAGAAGCGGATGAGAAGCTTAAAAAAAATGATGGAAATTAAAGAATTTACAAGAGAAGAACAAAAGGCGCTCCTCCTGTCGCTGGGCGAACCGGCGTACAGAGAAAAGCAGCTGTTTAAATGGATAAGCAGAGGCGTTCAAAGCTTCGAGGAGATGCTTGATTTGCCAAAATCTCTTCGGGAGAAATTATCGGCCTCCTGTACTTTTCAAACACTTTCCGTTGCGGTGGAGCAGTCTTCGGAAAGAGACGGCACACGCAAATTTTTGTTAAAACTGCCCGACGGCAATACTGTGGAAGCGGTGTTCATGAAATACGAATACGGAAATTCTCTCTGCCTTTCCACGCAAGTGGGCTGCGGCATGGGCTGCACGTTTTGCGCCTCCGGTATCGGAGGAAAAGCCCGCAATTTAAAGGCGTGGGAAATGTTGTACGAATTTCTTATTTGCCAGAAACAGGCCGGGGAGATTGTAAATCACGTCGTGCTGATGGGCACCGGCGAACCGTTTGACAACTATTTCGAAGTGGCCGAATTTCTTCGCCGGATTCACGATCCGGAAGGCATCAATTTGAGTTACCGCAACATTACCGTTTCGACTTGCGGCATAATTCCCGTAATCGAAAAGTTCGGAAACGATTTCCCGCAGGTGAACTTAGCCATATCTCTCCATGCGGCGACGCAGGAGGAAAGAGAAGTGCTGATGCCCGTGGCAAAAGCGTATAAGTTGCCCGAACTGATCGACGCCTGCAGGAAGTATACAAAAAAAACGGGAAGGCGCATTACTTTTGAATACGCCCTCATCGCAGAGAAGAACGACAGCCAGGCCAACGCCCGGCAGCTCGCAAAACTCCTGGAGGGCATGCTGTGCCACGTCAACATCATTCCTCTTAATCCCGTATCGGAAGCAGGTCTTTGCGGGTCAGACCGAAGGCGCGCAGAAGAATTCAGCCGCCTTTTGGAAAAGTTGGGAATTCCATCTACCGTGCGAAGACAATTGGGCGCCGATATCGATGCGGCCTGCGGGCAATTAAGAAGAAAAAATTCATGAAAAAGACAAGGGTTCTTCTTGTAGTCGGTAGACCTCTAAGGTATAATGAAACAACTACTCAATATTAATATAATGGATATCGGTATATAGATTTAAAGAAGGGGGCGATTCTTATGGTGAAGTTACTCATAGGCCACAAGGGCAGCGGCAAGACCAAGAAAATGGTCGACATGGCCAATGCCAGCTTGGACAATGTCAACGGAAGCATTGTGTTTATAAACAAGAATCACAGACTGATGTACGACTTAAAATATCGTATTCGTGTAGTGTGCATGGAGGACTACGAGCACGTAACGAATATAGACGAGTACATCGGTTTTCTTTATGGCATCATCAGTCAGGATCACGACATAGAGATTATTTTTATTGACAGCATTTTAAAACATGCAGACGTCAAGCTGGAGGATTTAGAAGAGTTTCTTACTCGTCTTGCCAGCATATCCGACAAGTACGGTCCGGAATTTGTTGTCAGCATAAGCGAGGACATCGAAGCGCTCGGAAGCTATATTAAACAATACAAGATTATCAATTAACCCGGTTCAAGGAAATTCATCAATGAAAGCCCTGGAAATCAGAGATAAGATAAGTTTCAGAAAGCCTGGTATCATAGGAGTCGAAAAAGCCAATGCCGTCCTTATTCCCATTGTGGAAAAGAACGATGAGCTTTATCTGCTCTTCGAAAAAAGGGCAGACGGTATTCCGCAGGGCGGAGAAATTTGTTTCCCGGGCGGCCGAATAGAGCCGGACGAAAAACCCGAACAAACGATTCTTCGGGAAGTAGAAGAAGAACTTGGATTGCCGCCGGATTCAGTCACCGTTTTCGGGGAGTTCGACATCCTTCACAATTATACCGGAGTAACAGTTCACACTTTTGTCGGGCAGATCGCAAGCAGCGATGTGGATAAAATAAAGATGCAGGAGAGCGAAGTCGCCGAAGTTTTTATGATCCCCATCAACTTTCTTCTGGAGAACGACCCCTACGTTTATGAATATAAAGTGGTTGCAGACATCGGCGAGGATTTTCCCTACGAGATGGTGGATTCTCCCCACAAGCGCAACTGGTACAAAGGTAAGTGCAACGTTCCGATATGGAACTACGAAGGGCATTGCCTCTGGGGCTTAACCGCCCGGATCGTGCGCCATTTTCTGAAAGTCTTCTTTGTGGAATAATCCAGCCTGCAATACGCAGCCGCAGTTGAAACTCACCAATAAGAAAACGCCCGATATAAATATCATATAATATAATCTCTTAAATCAATAAAATATGAGCCCTCAATCGAGGGCTCATTTGTTTTATCGGGTACTACTTTCTGATAAATCTGATCTGGCAGGTATCTGCGCCTTCTGCGATGGTCTGCGGCAGTTCCAGCTTGCAGCCGTAAGCTTCTGCGATTCCGCGGTCGCCCATCATGGCAAGTTCGCAAAGACGAGGCATTTCTGCGTCGGAAGCGCCTTGCTTTTTCCATTCCGCCACAAGAGGACAATAGTGGAAGTCCACTGCAAAGTAGTCGTCTGTGCATTCCAGAATATCCATTTCAAAAATTTTCTGTACGGTATCTTCTTTAAAGGATTCTTTAAGAAGGTTTTTTAAACTCTGGGTGTTCGCCGGTTTTGCTGTAGCATCACCGTGGATGACTCCGCAGCGATAAATAGCTTTTTCCGTAAATTCGTCTGTGAGTCCGGCTTTTTTTGCCTCGTCCAGCATCAGATACATCCAGAGCGCTCTGTGTCCTATCATGCTGCGATAAACGGCTATCATTGGATCGATGTTCTGGGGAACGTTTTTGATTGTGCTCATAATGTCTCCTTATTTGTTTTGTGACGGAAGCCTTCCGCCAAAAGTGATATCGTTTACTGACAACGATATTTTACGCCCGTTGGCGTATTCCAGGCAAGTGAAATGTGATATATTGTAATTTAATAAGTAATTCTTTGGAAAAAGGTGAACGATGCTTTGGAAAATTTTTAAAACATTCTTTAAAGTCGGTCTTTTTACGATTGGCGGCGGTTATGCCATGCTCCCGATTCTGCAGCGGGAATTCATGGAGAACAAGTGGATTACAGAAGAGGAATTTATGGATTCTCTTTGCCTTACCAACAGCCTCCCCGGTCCGATTATGGTGAACGCGGCAACGTTCATGGGTTATAAACTCAAAGGTGTTTCAGGCGCAATTGTTGCAATGATAGGGGTCATCACTCCTTCTATCGTTATTATTCTTGGAATAGCATCCGTATTTTCCAATGTCATGGACAACGTGTATGTGCAGTATTTCCTCGCCGGTGCAAGGCCTGCAATCTGCACGCTGCTTCTTTATACCATCATCAATTTCAGCAAAACCGCCAAGCTGCTTCAATGGCAGAACGCCGCATTGGCGGTGGGCGCGTTTGTGGCTGTAGGGTTTTTAGGTGTGCATCATATTGCGGCGATCATATGCTCCGCCTTCATCGGAATCATCGCCTTTGGCGGTAAAAATTCCGAAAAAGGAGGTGACGACGATGAGCCTGCTTGCTAACGTTTGCTTTTTCTTCCTGTATACAGGGGCCTTCTCTTTCGGCGGCGCTTATGCCGTGCTGTCCATGTTGCAGCGCCAGGTCGTTGCCACGGGCGGATGGCTGAGCATGGAAGAATTTCTGAATATTGTGGCCATTGCGGAAATGACGCCCGGCCCGATTGCCGTCAACACCTCCACTTTTGTGGGCTATCACCTCTTTGGTGTCGTCGGTGGAATTCTATGCACACTCTCGATTATTGCGATACCGTTTATCCTTTCCCTGACCGCAAGTATCTTTTTTCAGAGATTTAAAGAGAACAAGCATTTAAAAAGCGCGCTGAAAGGCATTCGACCTGCGATCATAGGATTGATTGCTTCTGTAAGCATCGTGATTGCGCAGGCGTCTTTCGTGGATGCCGTATCAGTTGTTATTTTTTGCGTTGCAGCGGGGTTGCTGTTTAAATTTAAATGGAATCCGATCATCGTCATGCTCGCTTCCGGTTTCCTGGGCGTGGCAATGTATAGTGTGGTATTATAGTCGAATATTTTTAGGAGGTGTCCAATGGGTTTGCTTGCATCACTGTCCAATATTGTAGAAGACTGTCAAACACAATATGAAAATCAAAAATCCGTAACAACGGCGAAAGATTTTTCCCCGAGCGACCACATCGGCTGCCCATCGGAAAATCTGCTTGCCCTTGGGGATAACAAAGATTTCATGGAATGGCTTACAAGAGAAAAGGACATGGCCGGAAAAGTCAATTTCATATATGTGGATCCTCCCTTCTTTTCCGGAGCCGACTACATGGCGGAAGTTCGAATCTCGACGCAAAAAATCAAACTGCAGGGAATCAAGACAAAAGCCTATAAAGACACTTGGCAGTCGGGCATGGAAGAGTTTTTGACGATGCTCACAAGCCGCCTCCTGTTGATGAAGGAACTTTTAGCCGAAGACGGCGGCATTGTAGTCCATATGGACTGGCATGCAGTGCATTATGTCAAAATTATCATGGACGAAATATTCGGAGAAAAGAATTTCGTCAACGAAATTATATGGACCTATAAATCAGGAGGCGTTTCCAAACACTCCTTTGCGAAAAAGCACGACACGCTCCTTTATTATTCAAAAAGTAAAAGCCACTATTTCAACGCGCAAAAGGAGAAATCCTATAACAGAAAATACAAACCATATCGTTTTAAGGGAGTAAAAGAGTATAAAGACGAAATCGGCTGGTATACCATGGTCAACAAAAAGGATGTATTTCATGTGGACATGGTGGGCCGCACTTCCGCAGAACGGACAGGCTATGCCACGCAAAAGCCTGAGCAGCTGATTGAACTTTTATTGGAAAGCTGCACAAAAGAAGGGGATATCTGCGCGGACTTTTTTACAGGTTCCGGCACGCTTCCTGCAGTCGCTGCGAAGATGGGAAGGCGCTTTATCGCTGCCGATGACAGCCTCCTTGCCTTGGCGGCAACGCGAAAACGTCTGACTTTGGAGGATGCCGCATTTGTCTGCCTCGAAGAAAAGGGTTATGCGCCGGAGGAGAACGTTCCCGTACAGGCAACGCTGGCGTACGAAGAGACCGTATCCACGGATGCCCTCTGCCATGCGACGCTCCGGGCTTACGATTGCAATATAGGCAGTTTGCCCATCGAAAAAGAAGATCGGGCGACATTGAAAAAGCTCCAGGCTGCAGACCCTCTGGCGCTTGTGGATTACTGGTGTGTCGACAAGGATTTTGACGGCGAAAATTTTCACTCGACAGAAATATATCTGAGAAATCAAAATATTCTTAAGACGGAAGCGGAGTTTTTTGTGAAACCCGGAGCTTGTGTGGCACTGAAAGTCTACGATGTTTTCGGAGGTTTTGGAAACTTCGTTGCCAAAGTGTAATTTTTCCCTTGCAATCGCCCCGCTGTTACGGTAGAATAATTGACAGACTGAGGGAGGTTAGTTCAGCTGGTTAGAATGCTTGCTCGACAAGCAAGAGGTCGTTGGTTCGAGTCCAATACTTCCCACCAACCAAGGGCTTTTGCTCAAATGAGCAAGGGCCTTTTTTCATAGGTTTTTTCTGAAAGATTCGGAGGAATATCATTTGCACTTGTTGCGCCGGACATTAATAGCAGTATGTTGTATCGTTGCTTTTTCAGCGGTTTTTATTTTTGCCGCTGCGGATATATCGTTAACGCTGGACGAAGAGATCATAGAGACAGAGGCGGCACCTGTCATTATAGACAGTCGTACTCTTGTGCCGGTTCGCGCCTTGTTTGAAGCCATGGGCGGCAGCGTCGACTGGGATGCAAAGACCGAAAAAGTAACCGTTCAGTACGGCGACACCACAGTGGTCATGACCGTGGGAAGCAAGACAGCCAAAGTGAACGGAACGGATCAAACGATGGATGTCGCTGCGCAGATATTGCCTTCCGGCAGAACGTATATACCCGTTCGATTTGCCGCTTCTTCTCTGGGCTTTGGCGTGGACTGGGACGACGAAAATCGAACGGTCAGCATCACGTCTCCCGGATATACCCAAGAAGAGCCTACGTTGATTACAGACATCACCACCGAACATACCGATACCGATTATCGTGTGGTGATAGAATTCAGCGGATCTGCCCCTTCTCTTAAGAGCAGTGCTTTTGTGGACCCTGACCGGTACGTGACAGACCTTTGGACCGCAACTGTTCAAATAGGCGAATATCAGGGGGGCAGCGGCGCTGTAGAAGCCGGCAATCCTGTTTTTGCTCAGGTGCGCTATTCTCAATTTACGGAGGATACTGTTCGCATCGTCTGCGATCTGAACGGAAAAGTAGCCGGAAAAATCAGCATAAACCAGGAAGAGGGCGAGCTGTACATCGATTTTGATGACCCTGACGCAGTTGAAATTCCCGAAGACAATACTGAAGAAAACCCCGGTGCCACGGATCCCGAAGAAGATCCGGAAGAGGAAATTCCCGACTCGACATTGCCTGCTTTAGATTGGCGCATGTCGGGCAAACTGGTGCTTATCGATGCGGGGCATGGCGGAACCGACCCGGGTTGTCTTGTTAAATACAACGGAATCACTTATCACGAAAGCGATTTTAACTTAAAAATAGCGTTGAGTCTGTACGAAATGCTGAAAGAGGCAGGCGCAAATGTTCAATTGCTGCGAAGCACCGATGAAACCGTCAAACTTTTACAAAGACCCGCCCTCGCGAATCAGATGATGGCAGACCTTTACGTTTCCATCCATAACAACTCTTCCATTTCCGCCACACCAAGCGGTACCGAAGTGTTCTATTACGCTAAATCTACCGAAAGTTCTTACGATGTAACAAGTAAAGAGCTGGCGCAAAATATATCGCAGACGCTTACGGCGGAGTTGGGCCTTGCAAACCGGGGCATTACTTCCCAGGGGGCCTACGCCGTTTTAAACAAGACAAATATGCCGGCTGTCATCGTGGAAGGTGCCTTCTTTTCCAACGCAAAAGATCTGGCGCTCATGATGTCCTCTGAATATACCCAACGATATGCAACAGGCGTGGCCTGCGGAATCATTCAAGCATTGAATCAAGCTGCGGAAGAATAAGGAGTCGGACACCTGAAATGATCATACTTATGTACAGCGGCATCATGCTGGCCGGCATACTGATCGGAGCTAAATGTCACAGCATTCCAAAAGAAAGCAAGCTGCGCAGCGATGTGCAGTATGTTTTCCTCTTTACGCTGCTTTTTGTTTTGGGCCATCAGTTCGGAAGCGACGACGCGGTGGTGGAATCCATGTCGGAAATGGGAATTTACGGTGTCATTCTTTCGATAGCGGTCATGACGGGTTCTTTTTCGCTTGTTCTTTTTATAAGGACATGGACGGAAAGGAAGAAAGAGGATACCGGGCATGATTAAATATATGATGCTGTGCCTTGTTGCCGGATTTACTGCCGGACGGCTTGACTGGCTGCAATGGCTGAACAGCTGCGGTAGCGTGATCATTACAATATGCCTTTGTTTCATGACCTTCATTGCAAGTGTGGACATGGGTAAAAAAGATTTTATGGGGGAAGTGCGAAGGTCCGGCGCAAAAATCATCCTATACTCCCTTGCCACAATCGTCGGAACGTTGATCATGGCAGTGGTCATATCCTGGGTATTGCCTTTGAGCGCAAAAGATTGTCTTATTGCCGCATCGGGACTTGGGTGGTATTCTTTATCTACAGGATTGGTGTTTGAGTATTCACCGTCTCTTTCCATCGTCACTTTCGTCGCATGTTATTTTCGGGAGTTCACCGCGATGTTTCTGATGCCTGTTTTATGGAAGAGATTTCAGACTCCCGAACTGGTCAGTATATCAGGCGCTGCGGCAATGAATCCCTGTATTTCCACAGCCACGATAACAGGAGATCAATTGCTCGTATTTTACGGTATGGTCAGCGGGAGCATCATCTCGGTTTTCGTACCCGTTTTAGTTCCGTTTATGATAGCTCTGTAATACTTGAAAGAGAGGCTTCAATATGATAACTCTAAAAGAACAGCAGAATAAAGTGCAAAGCATAATAAAAGATAAAACGCTGACACATGAACAGACCATGATGCAGCTGTCTTCTGCCGGAAGGGATATTCTCGAACTTCCCGGCGACGCGCCCAAAAAGTTCTATAAATTGAAAGAAAAGGGCTGGGTCTGCGATTTAAACGAGGGGAAAGTGACGTACGTTCCCCGATATATCTTGCCCGACTATAATGTTTATATTGAAAAAGGGTGCAAATTTCTCAGATTGGATCCTCCGCAAGATCTGTACGAGGCTACGATGGGTTTGCTTGCCTTGTACCATCATGTGCCTTCTGTTACGCATTTCCCTGTATTTATCGGTAAATTGGATGAATTGCTGGAGCCCTTTGTACTGAAGGAAATAGAAGAACAAGGAACAGAAAGCGCTTATAAGCTTATCAAGGGATTTTTGCGCCATATAGACCGGACGGTTACCGATAGTTTCTGCCACGCCAACATAGGCCCTTGCGCAAGCATGACGGCGGAGTTGGTTTTGAAAGCGGAAAGAGAACTGCAGGATTCCACACCGAATATCACTCTTCTTTACGATCCTAAAATCACCCCCGATGATTTTGCCGTTTTATGCATTGAAACAGCGCTGGATTGCGCGAAGCCGAGTTTCGCAAAAAATGAAATGTTTCAATCCGAGCTCGGAGAAAAATACGGAATCGCCAGCTGCTACAACGGGCTTCCCGTTGCCGGCGGCGCGTTTACGCTTTCCAGGTTGATTCTTGCGAAAATCGCCTACGCGTCTAAGGACAGAAAAGAATTCTTATTGAAAAACCTGCCCGAAGCCATCGATACGATGTTGGCTTTTATGGATGCAAAAATCAAATTCCTCGTCGAGGAAACTCCTTTCTTTGCCTCGAATTTTCTTGTAAAAGAAGGGTTTATAGACAAAGATCGATTCAACGGGCTTTTCGGTATGGTGGGCCTTGCGGAAGCTGTCAACGACCTGCTTCAAAAAGAAGGAAGCAGCGCACGTTTTGGCTACGGAACGGAAGCGGATGTCCTTGGCCTTGAAATCATGGATTTCATCGAAAGCAGAGTGCATGCCCATAAAAACGAATACTGTCCTTTCTACAACAATACATTTATGCTTCATGCGCAGGTAGGCATCGACAGCGATACGGGAATCAGCCCGGGTACGCGAATTCCCATTGGACAGGAGCTCCCTCTGTACGAGCATATGCGCCATTGCGGGCTCTATCACAAATATTTCCCCTCCGGAACCGGAGATATTTTCCCCTTCGATTCCACTTCCACAAGAAATCCGGAAGCGATTCTGGACATATTCAAGGGTGCGTTGGAGTGCGGCATGCGCTATATTTCCACGTATACTTCGGACAGCGATGTCATCCGCATCACCGGATATCTTGTAAAACGTTCGGATATGAAAGCGCTGGAAGAAGCCGAGCCTGTCGTGAACGACACGGTGATTCTGGGCCTTGGGTCCGTTCAGAGAAGTAAAGTGGAAGAGCGAAAAGTAAGACATTTATAATTCAGGAAGGGGCGATGGTATAATCGTCCCTTTTATAACGGTTTTTTAATAAGGAGAAAGTATGCAAAAGGCCCCGATTGTTAAAATAATAGACATGAGCGTTGTGGACGGCCCGGGAAACAGGGCAGCTGTCTTTTTCCAAGGCTGCAATTTGAACTGCATGTACTGCCACAACCCCGAAACAATCGACCCCGAGGGCCGTCCGTCTACGCTGCGGGAGTTGACTGTCAATGAAATCCTGGACAGGGTGGCCGGCAATCTGCCGTTTATTCGGGGACTGACGCTCTCCGGCGGGGAGTGTATGCTTTTCGAGGATTTTATCTATGACCTTTGCAGGGAAGCCAAGCGCCGGTTCGGGCAGAACTTCTCGTGCATGCTGGACAGCAACGGGAGCGTTCCGTTCGACAAGGTTCTGCCCGTCGTCGACGGCGTGATGCTGGACATCAAAGCCTTCGACGAGAGCGCCCACCGGGCGCTCACCGGCGCACCCAATCAGAACATCCTTGCGCAAGCCGTCCGCCTGGCCCAAAACAGGAAGCTTTACGAAATCCGCACGGTCGTGCTTCGCGATTCAGAAGAGCCGGAAGCTTGCATCCGCGGGATTGCAGCGCTTCTTAAAGAGAAGCTGAGTACAGAAGATCTTTCTGCAATCCGGTATAAACTTATTAAGTACAGGCCCAAAGGAGTCCGCCCCGAATATGTGAAAGAATTGAAAGTTCCCACAGAAAGTCAAATGCAAAAACTCGCCGGTCTTGCGCTTCGGGAAGGCTTTGGAAAAGTGGAAATCGTTTAATCCGGATTTTACACTGAAACACTTATGTAATGCTGCTGTAATTTTTTTGTTAAAAAGAATGTATTTTTTCTTGGCATATTGTATAATGCAATAAGAGTTATTCTTTATTACTTTAGGAGGAAAAAACATGAAAAGAGTCATCAGTATATTACTCGTACTGGCAATGGTCTTTGTATTGGTAGGTTGCGGCGGCGGAGCTACAACAGATGGTTCCGCAGTTAAAATCGTTATGATTACCGACACAGGCGGGCTGGGCGACGAGTCCTTCAACGATATGGCCTATGCAGGTTTACTGCAGGCTGCAGACGAGTTCGGTGTGGAATACAGCGTTCTTGAATCTGCTACCGCAGACGACTATGCACCCAATATCGCAGCCGCAGTGGAAGAAGGCGCGGACCTCATCGTTTGTGTTGGCTTCCTTCTGGGAAGTGTTGTTGCGGAATCCGCAGCGCAGTATCCAGATCAGCAGTTTGCTATCATTGACAACGTTGTAGAACCCGAAAACGTCGCAGGACTTACGTTCAACGAACAAGAAGGTTCCTTCCTTGTTGGCGTTGCAGCCGGACTTACAACCGAAACAAACAAAGTCGGTTACATCGGCGGAATGCAGTTCCCAACCATCGAAAAATTCCAGTACGGATATCAGGCAGGCGTAAAAGCAGCTAATCCGGAAGCAGAAGTTTTCGTGGCTTATACCCAGTCCTTCGACGACTCCGCTGCAGGTAAAGAAAACGCATTGGCCCAGTACAACCAGGGCGCAGACGTTATTTATCATGCTGCAGGCGGTTGCGGAATCGGCCTCATCCAGGCTGCACAGGAGCAAGGCTTCTGGGCAATCGGCGTGGATCAGGACCAGTCTTCTTTAGCTCCCGAAAGCGTACTCTGCTCCATGTTAAAGAGAGTAGACGTTGCGGTTTACAATGCTGTTAAATCTGTCGTAGAAGGCACATTTACAGGAGAAGACATGAACTATGCACTGGATGTTGATGGCGTTGATATCAGCGACAAAGCCGGAAATGTTCCCGCAGATGTTTTAGAAGTAGTACAAGCTTGGAAGGCAAAAATTGTTGCCGGAGATTTCGAAGTTCCTTACGATGCTGCTACATTCGAAGCATTTGAAGTTCCCGAAATGTAATTTAGTCACCATAGGCACGAGGTCGGATTCTTTCCGGTCTCGTGCCTACATTTTTTAAGGGGCAGGGGAATTGAGGGATTAAGACTGTTTATGAAAATCATAGATAGACTTAATTCTTTAATTTTTATAAAGGAAGGCAGGGCATCATCTTGACAAAAGTTGTGGAAATGAAAAACATCTCAAAGGTGTTTCCCGGAACCGTGGCCAACGATCATGTAAATTTCGACCTCGAAAAAGGTGAGATTCATGTGCTTTTAGGAGAAAACGGCGCCGGAAAAACCACTTTGATGAACATTCTTTACGGCCTTTATCAACAGACTTCCGGCGATATTTATATCAACGGTCAAAAAGAGAACATCAAGGGTCCGAATTCCGCTATCGCGCTGGGCATCGGGATGGTCCACCAACATTTTATGCTGGTGGAAAATTTTACTGTCACGGAAAATATCGTGCTTGGGCACGAGCCAAAAAAAGGCTTGCGTTTGGATATGAACAAGGCAAGGGATTCCGTCAAAGAAGTCAGCGACAGATTTGGACTGGAAGTGGATCCGGATGCGGTGATCGAAAATATATCCGTGGGACTTTCTCAAAGAGTCGAAATATTAAAAGCGTTGCATAAGGGGGCGGAAATCCTGATTTTGGACGAACCCACCGCCGTGCTTACTCCCCAGGAAATAGACGACCTCGGGGATATTCTGCATAACCTTACAAAAGAGGGAAAGTCGATTATCCTCATCACCCATAAATTAAAAGAAGTTTTGGGTATGTCCGACAGAGTGACCATCCTTCGAAGAGGAAAAGTCGTGGGAACGGTCAAAACTTCCGACACCAATGCAGACGAACTGGCGGAAATGATGGTGGGCCGGGAAGTGCAGCTTACTTCCGACAAGACGGAAAAACAGATCGGCGATGTCATTTTGGACGTGGAAAATTTAGTAGTGAGAGATCACCGGAAACTGCAAGCCCTTAAAGGTGTGTCTTTTCAGGTGCACGCAGGCGAAGTGCTTGCGATTGCAGGCGTAGACGGCAACGGTCAAAAGGAGCTTGTAGAAGCAATTACCGGCCTTACAAAAACAGAGAGCGGAAAGGTAAGCCTGTGCGGCAAAGACATTACCGGCGCAAAGCCAAGAGAGGTAATCGAAGCAGGCACGGGACACATTCCGCAGGACCGTCAAAAGAGAGGATTAGTCCTCCAGAGCAGTCTGTCGGAAAACCTTATATTGGGTTATCACTATAAGGAGCCTTTTGCAAAGAACGGCATCATGGATTATGATGCGATCACGCTGCACGGCAGAGCTCTTATCGAAGAGTTCGATATCAGAACGCCCGGCGAAAGCACCCACGCAGGCTCTTTGTCCGGCGGAAACCAGCAGAAAGTCATTATCGCCAGAGAATTTTTCAAAGATCCCCCGCTTTTGATCGCGGCCCAGCCCACAAGAGGTCTGGACGTGGGCGCCATAGAATTCGTTCATAAACGGCTTCTGGATCAACGCGAAAACAATAAAGCTGTCCTTCTGATCTCGCTGGAGCTGGATGAAGTTCTCAATCTGGCAGATAGAATCGCTGTGATCTATCAGGGACAGATTGTAGGTACGCTGGATGTAAAGGATGCAACCGAAAGAAAGCTTGGCATCATGATGACAGGCGGTTCCCTGACAGAAGGGGGTGAAAAGCAATGAAAGACAAGCTGAGATATCTTTGGAGTGTTACAAGACTTCCGATCATCGCGGTGCTTTTCGGCTTTATCGTCGGCGCAATTTGCATTGCAATCACCGGAAACAACCCTCTGGTCGCTTATGCCGCTTTATTTAAAGGCTCCCTTGGCAGTATTCCCAGTTTAGGGGAGACCATGTATAAGGTAACCCCGATATTGTTTACGGGTCTTGCGGCGGCGATAAGCTTTCGCTGCGGGCTGTTTAATATCGGCGCCGAAGGGCAATATGTCGTGGCATCGATTTCCACGGTCGCCGTTGCGTGGTTTGGACAAAATCTTCCGCATATCATATTGATCCCCTTGCTTTTAATTGTCGGCTTTGGCGTGGGCGGAATTTGGGGAGCATTGGCGGGTTTCTTTAAAGCGAAGAGAGGAATCAACGAAGTCATCAGCACCATCATGCTGAACTGGATCGCCCTTTTCATTGTCAATTATCTGGTTCGCGTGCCGCTCAGCCCGAATGTCCTTGCAGGAGAAACACCCGCAGGGCACACGGTCATCATACCGGACGTCGCAAAGCTTACAAAATTAAAGGAAATATTCCCCTCTTTCGGATATTCCTCTGCACATACAGGAATCATCATTGCCATCGCTGCCGCAGTGATCATGTGGTTCGTCCTCTTTAAGACAACACTAGGGTACGAAATCAGGACAGTAGGGCTCAATTCGTCGGCTGCAGACTATGGAGGCATCAGCAACGCCAAAAATACGATTTTGGCCATGTTCCTGTCCGGAGGTCTTGCCGGCCTTGGCGGTGCAGTGCAGATTTCGGGCCTTGTGTTTATGGTCAATCAGTCCTCGGTTTTGCCCGGGTATGGATTTATGGGCCTTTCTGTAGCCCTGGTGGGTTGTTCGCATCCTTTGGGGTGCATTCCGGCTGCTATACTGTTCGGTATCCTTGAAAACGGTTCCCGGCAGATGCAACTTGCCGGTATCCCAAGCGAAATTACCAGCATTATATCAGGTGTGATTCTTGTCTTTATAGCCGGCTCTTTGCTCATCAAAATTGTCGGTGATAAAATAAAA